>NZ_RBCK01000002.1:0-363474 GCF_003626515.1 Streptococcus chosunensis
AGCTAAGCGACTTCCATATCTCACAGGGGGCAACCCCCAACTACTTCCGGCGTTCTAGGGCTTAACTTCTGTGTTCGGCATGGGTACAGGTGTATCTCCTAGGCTATCGTCACTTAACTCTGAGTAATACCTACTCAAAATTGAATATCTATTCAAACCAAGAAAACCGTTCGCTTTCATATTCTCAGTTACTTTGGATAAGTCCTCGAGCTATTAGTATTAGTCCGCTACATGTGTCGCCACACTTCCACTTCTAACCTATCTACCTGATCATCTCTCAGGGCTCTTACTGATATAAAATCATGGGAAATCTCATCTTGAGGTGGGTTTCACACTTAGATGCTTTCAGCGTTTATCCCTTCCCTACATAGCTACCCAGCGATGCCTTTGGCAAGACAACTGGTACACCAGCGGTAAGTCCACTCTGGTCCTCTCGTACTAGGAGCAGATCCTCTCAAATTTCCTACGCCCGCGACGGATAGGGACCGAACTGTCTCACGACGTTCTGAACCCAGCTCGCGTGCCGCTTTAATGGGCGAACAGCCCAACCCTTGGGACCGACTACAGCCCCAGGATGCGACGAGCCGACATCGAGGTGCCAAACCTCCCCGTCGATGTGAACTCTTGGGGGAGATAAGCCTGTTATCCCCAGGGTAGCTTTTATCCGTTGAGCGATGGCCCTTCCATACGGAACCACCGGATCACTAAGCCCGACTTTCGTCCCTGCTCGAGTTGTAGCTCTCGCAGTCAAGCTCCCTTATACCTTTACACTCTGCGAATGATTTCCAACCATTCTGAGGGAACCTTTGGGCGCCTCCGTTACCTTTTAGGAGGCGACCGCCCCAGTCAAACTGCCCGTCAGACACTGTCTCCGATAGGGATCACCTATCCGGGTTAGAGTGGCCATAACACAAGGGTAGTATCCCAACAACGTCTCCTTCGAAACTGGCGTCCCGATCTCTTAGACTCCTACCTATCCTGTACATGTGGTACAGACACTCAATATCAAACTGCAGTAAAGCTCCATGGGGTCTTTCCGTCCTGTCGCGGGTAACCTGCATCTTCACAGGTACTAAAATTTCACCGAGTCTCTCGTTGAGACAGTGCCCAAATCATTACGCCTTTCGTGCGGGTCGGAACTTACCCGACAAGGAATTTCGCTACCTTAGGACCGTTATAGTTACGGCCGCCGTTTACTGGGGCTTCAATTCATACCTTCGCTTACGCTAAGCACTCCTCTTAACCTTCCAGCACCGGGCAGGCGTCACCCCCTATACATCATCTTACGATTTAGCAGAGAGCTGTGTTTTTGATAAACAGTTGCTTGGGCCTATTCACTGCGGCTGACGTAAAGTCAGCACCCCTTCTCCCGAAGTTACGGGGTCATTTTGCCGAGTTCCTTAACGAGAGTTCTCTCGCTCACCTGAGGCTACTCGCCTCGACTACCTGTGTCGGTTTGCGGTACGGGTAGAGTATGTTTAAACGCTAGAAGCTTTTCTTGGCAGTGTGACGTCACTAACTTCGCTACTAAACTTCGCTCCCCATCACAGCTCAATGTTACAGATATAAGCATTTGACTCATATCACACCTCACTGCTTAGACAGACACTTCCAATCGTCTGCTTTAGTTAGCCTACTGCGTCCCTCCATCACTACATACTCTAGTACAGGAATATCAACCTGTTGTCCATCGGATACACCTTTCGGTCTCTCCTTAGGTCCCGACTAACCCAGGGCGGACGAGCCTTCCCCTGGAAACCTTAGTCTTACGGTGGACAGGATTCTCACCTGTCTTTCGCTACTCATACCGGCATTCTCACTTCTATGCGTTCCAGCACTCCTCACGGTACACCTTCATCACACATAGAACGCTCTCCTACCATACCTATAAAGGTATCCACAGCTTCGGTAAATTGTTTTAGCCCCGGTACATTTTCGGCGCAGGGTCACTCGACTAGTGAGCTATTACGCACTCTTTGAATGAATAGCTGCTTCTAAGCTAACATCCTAGTTGTCTGTGCAACCCCACATCCTTTTCCACTTAACAATTATTTTGGGACCTTAGCTGGTGGTCTGGGCTGTTTCCCTTTCGACTACGGATCTTAGCACTCGCAGTCTGACTGCCGACCATAATTCATTGGCATTCGGAGTTTATCTGAGATTGGTAATCCGGGATGGACCCCTCACCCAAACAGTGCTCTACCTCCAAGAATCTTAATGTCGACGCTAGCCCTAAAGCTATTTCGGAGAGAACCAGCTATCTCCAAGTTCGTTTGGAATTTCTCCGCTACCCACAAGTCATCCAAGCACTTTTCAACGTGCCCTGGTTCGGTCCTCCAGTGCGTCTTACCGCACCTTCAACCTGCTCATGGGTAGGTCACATGGTTTCGGGTCTACGTCATGATACTAAGGCGCCCTATTCAGACTCGGTTTCCCTACGGCTCCGTCTCTTCAACTTAACCTCGCATCATAACGTAACTCGCCGGTTCATTCTACAAAAGGCACGCTCTCACCCATTAACGGGCTCGAACTTGTTGTAGGCACACGGTTTCAGGTTCTATTTCACTCCCCTCCCGGGGTGCTTTTCACCTTTCCCTCACGGTACTGGTTCACTATCGGTCACTAGGGAGTATTTAGGGTTGGGAGATGGTCCTCCCAGATTCCGACGGGATTTCACGTGTCCCGCCGTACTCAGGATACTGCTAGGTACAAAGACTATTTTAAATACGAGGCTATTACTCTCTTTGGCTGATCTTCCCAAATCATTCTTCTATAATCTTTGAGTCCACATTGCAGTCCTACAACCCCGAAGAGTAAACTCTTCGGTTTGCCCTCCTGCCGTTTCGCTCGCCGCTACTAAGGCAATCGCTTTTGCTTTCTCTTCCTGCAGCTACTTAGATGTTTCAGTTCACTGCGTCTTCCTCCTCACATCCTTAACAGATGCGGGTAACAGGTAGTACCTGTTGGGTTCCCCCATTCGGAAATCCCTGGATCATCGCTTACTTACAGCTACCCAAGGCATATCGTCGTTTGTCACGTCCTTCTTCGGCTCCTAGTGCCAAGGCATCCACCGTGCGCCCTTATTAACTTAACCTTATTTTTTGACCTTTCAGTCATAAACTCTTATTAATACTACAGCGTTTTCGGTTTATTTTCTTGTTACTATTTGATATAGATATTCAATTTTCAATGTGCATTACTTGGTGATCTCTCACCAATGGAGCCTAGCGGGATCGAACCGCTGACCTCCTGCGTGCAAAGCAGGCGCTCTCCCAGCTGAGCTAAGGCCCCACAAGACCTCTCAAGACTAAACAAGACCAATGCGCAGTTCCTTATCCTTAGAAAGGAGGTGATCCAGCCGCACCTTCCGATACGGCTACCTTGTTACGACTTCACCCCAATCATCTATCCCACCTTAGGCGGCTGGCTCCTTACGGTTACCTCACCGACTTCGGGTGTTACAAACTCTCGTGGTGTGACGGGCGGTGTGTACAAGGCCCGGGAACGTATTCACCGCGGCGTGCTGATCCGCGATTACTAGCGATTCCGACTTCATGTAGGCGAGTTGCAGCCTACAATCCGAACTGAGACTGGCTTTAAGAGATTAGCTTGCCGTCACCGGCTTGCGACTCGTTGTACCAGCCATTGTAGCACGTGTGTAGCCCAGGTCATAAGGGGCATGATGATTTGACGTCATCCCCACCTTCCTCCGGTTTATTACCGGCAGTCTCGCTAGAGTGCCCAACTGAATGATGGCAACTAACAATAGGGGTTGCGCTCGTTGCGGGACTTAACCCAACATCTCACGACACGAGCTGACGACAACCATGCACCACCTGTCACCTCTGTCCCGAAGGAAAACTCTATCTCTAGAGCGGTCAGAGGGATGTCAAGACCTGGTAAGGTTCTTCGCGTTGCTTCGAATTAAACCACATGCTCCACCGCTTGTGCGGGCCCCCGTCAATTCCTTTGAGTTTCAACCTTGCGGTCGTACTCCCCAGGCGGAGTGCTTAATGCGTTAGCTACGGCACTAAACCCCGGAAAGGGTCTAACACCTAGCACTCATCGTTTACGGCGTGGACTACCAGGGTATCTAATCCTGTTTGCTCCCCACGCTTTCGAGCCTCAGCGTCAGTTACAAGCCAGAGAGCCGCTTTCGCCACCGGTGTTCCTCCATATATCTACGCATTTCACCGCTACACATGGAATTCCACTCTCCCCTCTTGCACTCAAGTTAAACAGTTTCCAAAGCGTACTATGGTTAAGCCACAGCCTTTAACTTCAGACTTATCTAACCGCCTGCGCTCGCTTTACGCCCAATAAATCCGGACAACGCTCGGGACCTACGTATTACCGCGGCTGCTGGCACGTAGTTAGCCGTCCCTTTCTGGTAAGATACCGTCACAGTGTGAACTTTCCACTCTCACACTCGTTCTTCTCTTACAACAGAGCTTTACGATCCGAAAACCTTCTTCACTCACGCGGCGTTGCTCGGTCAGACTTCCGTCCATTGCCGAAGATTCCCTACTGCTGCCTCCCGTAGGAGTCTGGGCCGTGTCTCAGTCCCAGTGTGGCCGATCACCCTCTCAGGTCGGCTATGTATCGTCGCCTTGGTGAGCCGTTACCCCACCAACTAGCTAATACAACGCAGGTCCATCTGGTAGTGATGCAATTGCACCTTTTAAGCAAATGTCATGCAACATCTACTCTTATGCGGTATTAGCTATCGTTTCCAATAGTTATCCCCCGCTACCAGGCAGGTTACCTACGCGTTACTCACCCGTTCGCAACTCATCCAGAAGAGTAAGCTCCTCCTTCAGCGTTCTACTTGCATGTATTAGGCACGCCGCCAGCGTTCGTCCTGAGCCAGGATCAAACTCTCATTAAAAGTTTGAGTTCTCACTCATTTCTGTCACTGACAGATTTATTGTTTTTTCATTGTTCAGTACTACAACAATTGTTGTAGCGCCCTGCACATTGGTTCGTCTTGTTCAGTTTTCAAAGGTCTTTGCCACTCGCTTCTCTCAAGCGACAACTATATTAGTATATCACAGTCGCTTTCGCTTGTCAACACTTTTTTGAAACTTTTTTAACTTTTTTCATCAAGTGCCTCAACCACAACATACTATAGTCCGTACGGGATTCGAACCCGTGTTACCGCCGTGAAAAGGCGGTGTCTTAACCCCTTGACCAACGGACCAGAGTTGTTTTCAACTCTTACTATTATACCCACTTTTTAAACTTTGTCAACTACTTTTTTATCTTTTTTCTATTTTTTTGTATGACTTCCTAATGTGTACGGATGTCAAACTCTTTAAGCACAATACGTAAGTCTCTTAATACTCTTTGACGACCTCGGAATCGTTCATTTCTTAAGACACGATCCAACTCCTCTTGTTGCTCTTTATTTTGTTTGTTTCTATAATCTCTTAGTGTTTCATGAAAGAGATAATAATCATCTAGCCACAGACCTCCCTCACTGATACGATGACTTATCTCACCTACTTCTTCATACGGTTCTTTATCATATCTTCGTTTTTGACTTTCTTGTTTACGGATATAATCTAGAATTCGATTCCGGAACTTGGTTTTGAAGTATTTACGTAAACGAGGAATATCTTCTACTATTCCTTCTTCTTTACTAAGCAATTCATGCAAGCAAATCATTCCCTCTTGATCCCAATCCGATAACTCCCATAAATGGAGATGGTATTCATTTCTACACTTATATACAATTCCCTGGACTTCTTTATACAATTCTTTAAACATAACGTTCCCCTTTCTAGATATAGTCTAACAGATTCAAAAACATTTTTGTCCTATTTTCCCGTTCTGTTCTCTACACCGCTTCAACTGCGCAAAAAAGAGAGGACATGCCTCTCTCGGGGTTATTTTTCGTCATTCATTTTTGACTTCACTTCATCATAAGATAATGCATGTGATTCCTCTTCTACTGTTTCAGGCATCTTTCCTGTTTCGTAAAGAGATTTAATTTGCGTACTATCCAATGTTTCGTATTTCAATAATGCTTCTGCAATCAACTTGTGAGTTTCACGATTTGACTGAATAATTTCAGCAGCTTTATTTCGTGCTTCATTCAATAATGAACGAACCTCTTCATCAATTTCATAAGCTGTTTGCTCTGAAATTGATTTTTGAGGGCTCTGTGCACCAAACATGGCATGGTTTCCTTCATATTGTACTGGGCCAAGTTTTTCACTCATACCGTACTCTGTAACCATTGCACGCGCCATCTGTGTAGCTTGTTCAAAGTCGTTTGAAGCTCCTGTAGTTTGGACATTAAAGATAATTTCTTCAGCTACACGTCCACCCATTAAACCAGCCAATTGCTCTTTCATATCTTCTTTAGAAAGAAGCATTTGGTCTTCCTTAGGAAGTGCAATCATATATCCACCGGCACGTCCACGTGGTACGATAGTAACTTTATGCACAACACGAGCATTCGACAAGACTAGACCAACAATGGTATGTCCTGCCTCATGGTAGGCAACCAATTCACGTTCTTTTTGTGAAACAGTCTTATCTTTCTTAGAAGGACCAGCAATCACTCTATCTTCTGCTTCATCAATATCTGAGGCATCAATTACCGATTTATTGCGACGAGCAGCGACTAAAGCCGCTTCATTCAATACATTCTCTAAATCAGCACCAACAAAACCTGGAGTTTGCTGAGCCACTAATTTCAAATCAACATCTTCTGCTAAAGGCTTATTCTTAGCATGAACTTTCAAGATTGCTTCGCGACCCTTAACATCAGGGCGGCCAACCAATACTTTTCTATCAAAACGTCCTGGACGCAGAAGGGCAGGGTCTAGTACATCTGAACGGTTCGTTGCAGCAATGACAATAATTCCTTCATTTCCCTCAAAACCATCCATCTCTATCAAGAGTTGGTTCAAGGTTTGTTCACGTTCGTCATTTCCTCCGCCAAGACCAACTCCACGTTGACGTCCAACAGCATCAATTTCATCGATAAAGATGATAGCTGGTGCTGCTTTTTTGGCATCTTCAAAAAGAGAACGAACACGACTTGCACCAACCCCGACAAACATTTCTACAAAGTCAGAACCTGAAATACTAAAGAATGGAACACCTGCTTCTCCGGCGACTGCCTTAGCAAGTAACGTCTTACCTGTTCCCGGAGGTCCCTCTAGAAGGACACCTGCTGGAATACGGGCTCCAAGTTTTGTAAATCGTTTTGGATCTTTTAAAAATTCAACAACTTCAACTAGTTCTTGTTTTTCTTCCTCAGCTCCAGCAACATCTGAAAATCTTACTTTAATATCTTCTTTATTTGCAGCTTTGGCCTTGCTACGTCCAAAACTCATTGGGTTACGACTATTATTTCCTCCCATATTTCCCATCATAGAGAATAGGAAGAAGAAAAGAATACCGAATGGCACAATGGATACAAGAATATTAATCCACATACCACTTGAACTTTCATGCTTAACAGTTACTTCCGCTTTATGGTCAGAAGCAAGTTTTTGCAATTCGGATACTGTAGTATCTGAAGGAAGAATAATACTTGAAAATTTCTCTACTGTTATGGCAGAAGGAGAAAAGAACTGAATTCCTGTTTCTTCTTTACTTGTTTTAGGATTTTTATAGACACCCGAAACTTCGATAACACTACCATTTGGTTGGTAAGTCAATTCTTTTACATTGTCATCGGTAATTTCTTTTACCAATTCTGTATAATTAATCTGCTCACTTTTCCCTGCAACACTACCTGTACTAAAATACTGGTAACCTGTAACTAGGAGAAAAATAAGTAATAACCATAGAAAAGGATTTTTAATTAAACCATTATTTTGTTTTTTCATTAAAAATTGTTCTTTCTAATTTGAATATACTTCTTCTTTCAATACTCCAACATAAGGAAGGTTACGATAATTTTCTTTGTAGTCTAACCCATAACCTACTACAAACTCATTTGGAATAGTAAAGCAGGTATAGTCTGCCTCAATTTCTACAACACGTCCCTCTGGTTTATCCAACAAGGTTGCAATTTTAACAGAGGCTGCTTCTCTTGCAATAAACATATCTCGCAAATTCTTCAAAGTTTGACCTGTATCAATGATATCTTCTACAAATAAAACATCTCTTCCTTTGATATCTTGAGTCACATCTTGTTTAATATTGATCACACCGCTACTTGCTGTTCCACCATGATAGCTAGAAACCATCATGAAGTCCATTTCAATATGTGTGTCGATATGTTTGACCAATTCAGCCATAAAAGGAATAGATCCTTTTAAAATCCCAACTAAAATTGGATTTTTTCCTGCATAGTCTTTAGTAAGTTGAGCACCTAATTTTTTAGCAGCTTCTGTAATTTCATCGTGTGAAACGAGGATTTTTTTAATATCGTTTTCTAACATTTTTTTACCTATCTATTTTTTCTATATAAAGTACAGTGTTCATTATATCATTTTTCGTGTTTTTACTCAAATTACTGGTCGCAATTCCCAAAATTGAGATAATTTCACCAAATTGCTCAATAATCAGAGCAGATTTTCGCTTTTCCATAGGGATTTTCAAATCAATAAATAGACGTCTGAGTTTTTTTCTATGCCAATTTTGAATCAAAACATCTCCTGGTTTTCGATGGCGAATGTATATAGATGTTTCGCGTGAAACAGGTATTTGTTGAATTGATTCACCTTCTAAAGGAAGTCCAAAGGAAAATAAATATCCTTGATAAGATACCTGATTTTGATAGTGTAACACAAGTTCATCTTCCTTTTCATCAGCCTGAGGACTGATTTTACAAATCTGAAAATGTTGGTACTCTTTTATTAATTCATAGCCATTTTTAAGTGGATGACGGTACTGGCTTTTAGTTTTTAAAATTTTCCGAACTTCTTCAAACTGAGCTTTTGTAAGATTCAAATCTGGAAAACGATTCAGATAAGTTTGAAGTAAAACTCTTTGTGTCGACTCAGAGTAAGACAATAGCTGCTCTAAATTTTCTAGATCAATATTGTTAGATAATTCAGCTATGGCTAAGTCATAATCTAAAATCTCGTTTCCTATATCTAGGATTGCATCTCTAAATCGAGGATTTTCTTTTTCTAATTCTGGTAAGTAAGAGTTTCGAATACGGTTGCGAAAATAATGATTCTCCTTATTGGATGTATCTTCAAAGTGAAAAATTGGTGGAAAGTCTTTTTTCTGAAAATGCAAGAATGGCCGAATGATTTCTATTTCCCCGACTACTTTCTTCTCCTTAATTCCTGATAGATAGCGCAAACGAGTGCCTCTAATCAAGCGCATCAAAATCGTTTCCACCTGGTCATCAGCATGATGGGCAGTGACCAAGGCTGTCGCACCTGTCTTTTTCATGACCTCTTGAAAAAAATCATAACGAAAATCTCGAGCACGCGCTTCTGAAAATTCTCCTGAAAAATTGCTGATATAAATAGGAAGCTCTGCTTCAGCAGCGAACTTCCTTAATTCCTGTTCTTCCCAATCTGATTCTACTCTCTGCTTATGATTCACATGAGCTAGAATCAATTCAATTTCTAACTCTTTTTTATAGGTAGACAATACCTTAAATAAAAACATAGAGTCTAAGCCACCAGAAAGAGCTAGCACCACCTTAGTATGTTTTTTAAAATATCCTCTCTTGAGAAAATGATTAAAAAAATCTTGTTCCCTCATTTTAGAACCTCATAAACATCCTTGGCTATCTTAGAAATCGTATCATAATCAGAATTTTTAGTGAAAATGGAAAGAATAAATGGAGAATCTCCATAGACAACACCTGTATCATGCTTAAATTCATCCGCATCTCCAATTTTATGAGCTACTTTAACAGAAACACCTTTGGCAATTCGCTCATTATCAAAATCTGTTTTAGTCAAAGACTCTAGCACAAATCCATTTTGATTATAAATAGCTTCCATGACCTTCCCAGCCATCTTAGAAGAAATCAATTTTTCTTTTGGATCCCAATCATCTCCCATAATAGTAGACATCTTAGACTTGAATGTGGCATCAGATTGATTTGAAATGTAGTATCCCAATAAATTATGAGCTACATTATCCGATTCTTTAGATACTTTTGTGATTAAGTCCTTTATAGAATACTCTTTATTGTCCTCTTTTTTAGGGAGACTACCACTTCCCTCTGGTTTATAAGAACCTGGAAAATCATTGACTGCTGATACGTATTTTACAGTCGTGTCTAACTGATAAAGACCCTCATTTATTTTTTCTTGCGTATAGTAGAGATAAGGTAATTTTAAAATGCTAGCTGCATACATCTTTTCATCTTGATTGATACCAGCTTCTTTTCCAGTAGTCAGTTGCTTAACATAAATAGAGAAAGAAACTTTCTGATATTTTTCAGATAATATTTCTTGCACTTTATTCATCCGATTATCTTCTTCAGAAGTTAATTCCTTATCTACCCATCCAACTTGATCAATATGTAGAAATTCTTTCCCTTCTACAAACATGGTCTTATCAATTGAAACTTGCGAATAAGCTGATAAGGATGATTTCACTTCTTTTAAATCATAAGGACTGTTATACAGTTTAAAATCAGATTCTAACCATACTTTTTTTATTGTTGGAGTTACCTCTGACTGATCATATAAAAATCGTTTGTCTGCAGCAATAAATTGATGATTGGATAACTTAAATACTGGAATTCCTTGTTTATTTAAACGCCACTCGGTTATTTGAAAACTTGTTTGGGGAGTCAATTTTCCAGATTCCACTACTAAATCTTCATTCGCATAAACAGGAACCTCTCCATAAACCATGGGATAACTTAATTTTTCTCTAAAATAAATACCAAAGTCAGATTGTGAAAGGTAATAAATTTCTTTCGAAGTATATACAACTTCTTTTTCTGTGCTAACGACTTTTGAAACTGTCAAAAAACTTGGTAGCAACAAAATAATTAAGAATTTACGCATTCTTCCTTTCCTTTTCCTCTTGTAAACGCAATAGTTGATTTTTATCAGACAACTCTTCTAGTTTTTCATCCGATAGACTCAAAAATTGCTCAATTACGTCTAATAAATTTTCCATTTCATCACCTTGGAAGCAAGTCAGGAATCGTATAAACAGCTTCCCGATTCTTAGAATAATAATATTTTGCACGCATGTATTTAGCAGCGTAATCTTCATCTTTCAACTTTGTAGCAAAAGCTGTCTCTTTCTCCTTTTCCTCACTCAAGTTTTGATACTGAGTTTGCAAGTCTGATAACTGTTGACGTCTTTGGAGTAATTGGTGATAACTTTGAGCAAGATTATAAGTTGGTAAAATGAACAATAAAATCATCAAAATAAGAACCCAACCCATGAAACGATTACGTTTTTGTCGTTCCTTCATCAGATAGCGACGACGTTGATGTTCATTTTGAATAAAAGAATTATTCAATTGTACGATGTTTTTAGACATTTTCTTCTACCCGTGTTTCACTGATAATTTCATACATGCCTGCTGCATCTTCTTTTTTTGTACTATCTTTCATCTCCAGTACTTTTAGAAGTAGCAACTTATTGCCAAAGCGAATTTCAACTTGGTCATTAACTTTCAAATCCGTTGAACTTTTGGCCAAGATTCCATTTACCTTGATTCTGCCTTTATCTGCTACTTCTTTTGCGACTGTACGACGCTTGATAATTCTTGATACTTTTAAATATTTATCTAATCTCATTTTTATTACCTCAAATTATTATTGTACCATTTTTCTCCATTTTATAGAAGAAAAATGTTAAAGAGAATTGCCTTCTTTCGACACTTTTATCTCTAATAAACTTTCTCCAAAAATGAGCAGACCTTCTAAAATTTCATAGTCCTTCTTGTTTCGAACATCAAATACAACTTCCATTAATCCCTTATTCTCAGCTATAGCTGCTTTTAAGTTCGTTGCGGATAAAGCTTTAAAATAATCTTGAGCCAAGAACAGTCGCTGAGTAATTTTTTCAAATTGAACTGTAATCTTATTTTCTTTTCGTTCCACACGTTGAACAAAGACCTTGTCCAAGTATGACTTGACTAGACCAATTTCTAAAAGATAAGCTACAACGTCTGGGTATTCTCCAAAGCGGTCCATCAACTCTTCCTGTAACTCTTCATAATTGACACGGTTGTCAATTTGACGAATTTTCTTGTAAATTTCAATCTTATGTCGTTGGTCAGATATATAAGTATCAGGAAGATAGGCATCAATTTGCAAAATTAATTCGGCATTCCCTTTGGTCCTTGTGTTCCCATTACCATGTCGTTTAGCAATAGCTTCCTCCAATAACTGCGAATACAATTCAAAACCAACAGAATCAATGAAACCAGACTGGGATTTGCCTAAGAGATTTCCTGCTCCACGAATCGAAAGATCTCGCATTGCAATCTTAAATCCAGAACCCAATTCTGTAAATCCTTTTATCGCTTCTAATCTCTTTTCAGAGACTTCACTGATTGATTTTTCTGGGCGATACATGAGATAGGCATAAGCAATACGATTACTACGACCGACTCTTCCTCTTAACTGATACAAGGTTGACAAGCCCATATGGTCCGCATTTTCAATAAATAAAGTATTGGCATTTGGAATGTCCACCCCTGTCTCAATAATGGTAGTTGTCACCAAAATATCATACTGACCTTCAATGAAATCTAATAAAGTATTTTCTAACTGAATCTCACTCATTTGCCCATGAACAAAACCAATCGAAGCCTCTGGAATCAACTCCTGTAATTCTGAAACCTTTTGGTCAATCGTGTCAACTTTGTTGTAAAGATAGTAAACTTGACCTCCACGCTCCATTTCACGCAAGACCGCATCACGAATGACACTATCATTCTTTTCCAAAACATAGGTTTGCACTGGATAACGATTAGTCGGTGGAGTTTCAATAACAGACAAATCTCTGATTCCCAGCATAGACATATGAAGGGTACGAGGAATTGGCGTAGCGGTCAGGGTTAGGACATCCACTTGTTTCTTCAACTCTTTCAAGGTTTCCTTATGCTTGACACCAAATCGCTGCTCTTCATCAATAATCATCAATCCCAAATCAGCAAACTCAACATCTTTAGATAAAACTCGATGCGTTCCAATCAAAATATCAACTTGACCCTTTTTCAATTTTTCAAGTGTTTCAGTCTGTTCTTTTTTACTTCTAAAGCGACTCAACACATCAATATTAACTGCAAAATTTTGGAATCGTTCCTTAAAATTCGTATAGTGCTGTTGCGCTAAAACCGTCGTCGGAACTAAAACGACAACCTGTTTGTTATCATTGACTGCCTTAAAGGCTGCACGCATAGCAACTTCAGTCTTTCCAAAACCAACATCCCCAACTAAAAGTCGATCCATTGGCTGAGAAGCCTGCATATCGCTCTTGATTTCCTCAATACTACGAAGTTGATCATCCGTTTCAACATAAGGAAAGGCATCATCAAAAGCATGTTGATCTTCATCATCAGCTGAAAAAGCAAAACCCTTCAACTGGCTGCGCTCAGAATAAAGTTTGATTAAATCGTCAGCTATATCCTCTACCTGGTTCTTAACTTTTTGCTTGGCTTTTTTGAAATGACCGTCATTTAATTTATTGAGTTTAGGAGCTTTCCCGTCACTTGAAACGTATTTAGACAGTAGATGAATCTGTTCCACTGGGATAGAGATTTGATCCCCGTTTTGGTATTGAACACTAACATAATCACGGTGAATCCCTTTGATTTCAATTGTTTCAATCCCTAGATATTGACCAATCCCATGGATATGATGGACAACGTAGTCCCCTTTTTCAAGTTCATTGTAATCTTTTAATCTCTCTGCATTCGAAACATGTTGTCTTCGAAAACGACGTTTCAATTTCTTTTGAAAAATCTCATGTTCAGTTATCAATAAAATCTTTTCATCTACAAAATGAAAACCATGTCTGAGATTACCCTCGATTAAGTTTACAGATTCTTTACAGATACTTGACTTATCTCTGGAATCTAATTTAATCTGATATTCCTCTAAAACATCCTCCAATGTTTTACTTCCCATTGAATTGCTAGACTGAAGAATAATAGTGTAATTCATTTTTTTGTATCGCTCAATTTCTTCTTTTAGAAAAGAAAATTGATTGAAAAACTCTTGCATGGGATATTGATTAAATTGATAAATTTGATCAAACTTGAGATTTCCTAACCCCTTTTGCAGGTTAGAGAAAAAGGTAACCGGACTCTGTTTTTTATAGATTTGCTCTGTATCTGCAAAATACTGCATCTCAGAAAATGCTTTACTGTTCTGTAATTCTTCTGTAAAGTATTGTGCTAACTCCCTTTCAAAGACTTCATACTGATTCATCAATTTCTGATAATCATCAAAGAATACTGGGGTATCTTTTTCAATATAGTCAAAAACAGTCCATGTCTTGTCATAACACAAAGATAAAAACTTCCTAGAATCTAAATGAATTTGTTTTTGATGAAAACTTGAAAGAATTTCTTCTAAGTATGATTTTAAAATAGGTGATAACGTTTTTGAAATTTGTTTTTCTAAAGCTGACTGACCTCGTTGATAATCCTTTTCTCTCAAAAGCATATCACTAGCTGGAAAGATGGTGAGTTCTGTCTGATTTTCTTTCGATAATTGTGTTTCGACTTCAAATGACCTAATACCATCGACTTCATCACCAAAAAACTCAATTCGGTAAGGTTCTAACTGGGATATTTCAAAAATATCTAAAATATCTCCTCGCAGACTAAATTCGCCTTGAGTTTGTACTTGTGTAACTTTTCGATAGCCTATCTCTTTTAACTGATGGATAAGTGCGTGTTGGTCATATTCTTCACCAATTGTTATTTTTACAATACTATCTTTGAATATATTGGGAGACGGTAAAATCAATCGACTTGCTGCGATATTACAAACTAAAATCCCTTTCTTAGATGAATCAGTCAAAAAACGCAAAGCTTCAACCCGTGAAATGATTTTTTCTTGTGAAGACATCAAAAACTCGACCATAGGGGAGTCATCTACCAAAAACGGATAGACAAGTTCCTCACCCAAGATAGAGATAAGATCACTAACAAGTCCTTCTGCTTCTCCATAAGTTGACGTCAATAACACAATCTTATCTTCTTTTTCTAGACTGCTTGCAATTGCAAGAGCCTTAGTAGACGTTGATAAACCAAGTATTAGTTGTCTTTTCTTATCTGTTAGATTTTGATGCCATTTTTTAATCTGATTATTTTCTGAGAATAAATCTAATAAGGTCACCATTTATCCATTATACCTCTGCATTATTTTCTCAAAGTTTTTCTCTTGCAAATAATAGTTTACAGCATCGTCAACCTTGTCAATAGACTGTAAAATACCGATATAATCATCCTTGTCAAACTTACTCAAAACATGGTGAACAACTGACATACCATTTTTAGGTCTTCCGATTCCAATCTTAACACGATTAAATACCTGGGTCCCTATATGTTGAATAATAGACTTAATGCCATTGTGACCACCTGCTGATCCCTTTGCTCTTAAACGAATCTTTCCAACTTCCATGTCAAGATCATCGTAAATGATGAGTAAATCTTCAATATCCAAACCATAGTAAGTCAATAAAGCATGAACTGCTTTTCCACTTTCATTCATAAAGGTCGTTGGTTTGACCAGATAAATTTTTTCGCCATTAAGAAAAAAAGATGCTAGATCAGCTTGAAATATCTTATCGTGTGTAAAAGTGACATTTTGTTTTTTAGCTAATTGGTCAATCAGCATAAAACCAACATTGTGTTTTGTTTCAAAATATTTATCCCCTGGATTGCCCAAGCCTACAAGTAATTTGGTCATTTATTTTTCCTTTCAAAAGCCAAAAGGGTTGGAATTTTTTTCCAACCTAATTGACACTATTTATTAAATTTCTTATACATTAAAGCGGAATTCCATGATATCGCCATCTTGAACGATATATTCTTTTCCTTCTTCACGCAAGCGTCCAGCTTCTTTTACGGCCTTTTCAGATCCGTATTTCACTAGATCCTCATATGACATGGTTACTGCACGAATAAAGCCTTTTTCAAAGTCTGAGTGGATAATACCAGCTGCTTGAGGAGCCTTCATACCACGTTTGAAGGTCCAAGCGCGAACTTCTTTTTCACCAGCTGTGAAGTAAGTTCCCAGTCCAAGCAAGTGGTAAGCTGCACGAGTCAACTTGTCAACTCCTGATTCTGTCAAACCAAGTGCTTCAAGAAACTCTTGCTTATCTTCATCGTCTAACTCAGAAATTTCTTCCTCAGCACGTGCAGAAATAACAACTACTTCAGCATTTTCTGTCGCTGCAAATTCACGAATTTGTTTAACATAGTTGATAGAATCTGGATCTGAAACTACATCTTCATCTACATTCGCTACATAAAGAACTGGTTTAGTCGTCAAAAGGAAGAGACCTTTGACAACCTTTTGTTCTTCATCTGTAAATTCAATGGTTCGAGCTGATTTTCCATCTTCAAGAACAGGTTTAATCTTTTGAAGAACATTAAATTCTTCCACAGATTCTTTATCTTTTTGCGTACGTGCCATCTTTTCTACACGCGCATAACGCTTATTAACTGACTCTAAGTCAGCAAGAATCAATTCTAGGTTAATGGTGTCAATATCCGCAAGTGGATCCACAAAGGCATCTTCCCGTCCTTGCTCGCGCATAACATTTTCATCATCAAAAGCACGAACTACGTGAACAATCGCATCTACTTCACGGATATTGGCCAAAAATTTATTTCCTAGCCCTTCTCCTTTTGAAGCTCCTTTTACAATCCCTGCGATATCTGTAAATTCAAAAGTTGTTGGAACTGTCTTTTTAGGAGTAATCATTTCCGTCAATTTTTGGAGGCGTTCATCAGGAACTTCTACCATTCCAACGTTTGGATCAATCGTCGCAAATGGGTAATTTGCTGCCTCTGCTCCTGCTTTTGTAATTGCATTAAATAGTGTTGATTTACCAACGTTTGGCAAACCAACGATACCTGCTGTTAAAGCCATATTTTCTCATTCTCCGTTTTCATTTCAATCCCTAATATTATAACACAAAAAGGGAAAACTTGCTAACCCTCTAACTAAGTGTTCTCATACTCTTCGAAAATCAAATTCAAACCACGTCAACGTCGCCTTGCCGTACTCAAGTACAGCCTGCGGCTAGTTTCCTAGTTTGCTCTTTGATTTTCATTGAGTATCAGTCAATAATTTTATTCATCTTTCGATCAAAATCATAGCGTCCCATCATGACAACATGGTCACAATTACTGCATTTGATTTTGATATCTGCTCCAACACGTGTAATTTCCCAACGATTAGCTTTTTTTCCTGTTGACTTGATGGTGCAAGCGTGTGGTTTTTTCATCTCAACAAAATTTCCAACTTGATACATACTACTCTCCTTTTCTTTTTTGATTATATCATAAAAGAGGCGAGCTAGGCTCAACCTCTTTCACTTAATTTGTACGAACTGGGGTGATAAGTTGCATGAAGTCCTCTTCAGTATCAGCTGGCACAAGAGTAAATGGACGAACAGCTGAGATAAAGCTAATAGTCACCTTTTCGCTATTTAAAGCCTTGAGTGAATCAATCAAGTAAGTTGGGTTGAAACTAATAGTCAAATCTTCACCAGTCACTTGATCAGTATCGATTTCTTCGTTTACTTTACCAACTTCTGGAGAGTGAACATGGGCGCTAACAACCCCATCTTTAATTTCAAGTTTCACAGTACCATTTTGAGTAGCACTTGATAAAAGACGAGCACGTTCCATTGACTGGCGTAAGTTTATAACATCAAAAGTAATAGTAGTATTAAAGTCCGTTGGAATCAAACGATCTGTATCAGGATAGTTACCTTCTAACAAACGAGTATAGAAGCTAATATTTTCGCTTCTAAAGAGGATTTGGTTATTGGCAAAGAAAATCTCTACAGTTTCAATATCATCTGTAAATACCGCTGAAAATTCGCGTAGAGAACGGCTAGGAATGACAACATCAAAATCATCACTATTTTTCTCAAGCGTTAATTTTTTCTGGCTTAGACGATGAGAGTCTGTTGCCACTGTTTTTAGCTCCTTGTGTTGACTTAATACAAAATGAACACCTGTTAAAATTGGACGACTCTCTTGTGTACTTGCAGCAAAGGCTGTTTCATTGATAATTTTCTTGAGTAATTTTGTTTCAAGAACCAAAGGAGTGCTTGCTGAAATTTCTTGGATTCGTGGATATTGTTCGCTATCTTTTCCTTTTAGGGTAATTTCTGATTTGCCGCTGGTTAAAACAATTTGATTTTGTTCAATTTCTTTAAAATCAAGAGTCACATCAGGTAGACTAGATACCACATTGATAAAGAAAGAAGCTTCAAGAAGGATCGAACCTAAAGAAGTAATTAATAAACCAGCATCTTCATTTTTTTGAGAAATAAAATTTTCAATTGAAATTTGACCATTTGAACCAATTAAAGTAACACCTTCATTAGTCACATCAATTTTTACGGTTGATAAAATAGGAATGGCATTTTTAGAGCTTATAGCTCTCTTAGTAGTATTTAATGCTTGTAGAAATAAATTTTTATTAATTGAAAAATGAATCATGGATTCTCCTTTATTTATTTTTAGTATTAGAAGGATAATAGTAATAATAGAGTCTGTGAAATCTGTGGAAAACAGACTTTAAACAAGTCATATCAAGTTTTTTGGCTTGTTTAAAAAATGTGGATAAAAAAGATAAAAAAGCAAAAGTTATCCACAGGTTATTTGATTTTCTTTTTGATTGATTCAATTTCTAACCGTAAATTATCGTCTTCATCAATCAAAGATTTAATTTTGGCATGGGCATGAATGACTGTTGTATGGTCTTTTCCTCCGAATTCTTTTCCTATTTTCGGAAGACTGTTATCTGTTAATTCTCTAGAAAGATACATGGCTACTTGACGTGCTAAAACAATATTTTGAAGGCGTCTGCTTCCCTTCATTTCTTTGACACTGACACCATAAAAGTTACCAACTTCATTTTGGATTTTATCAATTGGGATGATGAGCATTTGGCTAACATCTTGTTTGCGAGCTCGAATAGCTTCTGCAGCGATATCGATAGTGATATCCTTAATCTTCTTCACTCTGGCAATTAAAGTGATGTCGTTGATTGCTCCTTCAAGTTCTCGAACGTTTGAATCAAATTGGCCAGCTAGGTATTCTAGGGTATCACTTTGGAAATGGTAGTCTAAATGCTCTGTTTTGCTTTGTAAAATAGCAATACGTGTCTCAAAGTCAGGTGGTGTGATGTTTTGCGTCAAGCCCCAGCTAAAGCGCGTGACAAGCCTTTCTTCAAGGCCTTCTAGGTGTTTAGGACTACGATCACTAGTCAGAACAATTTGTTTTTGATTGCTATGGAGAACATTGAAAGTATTGAAAAATTCTTCCTGAGTTGCAACTTTTTTTCCACTCAGTGATTGGATATCATCAATTAACAAGAGATCAAGGCTACGGTAAGTTTTTTTGAACTTTTCCATTTCACCAAGTCTCAGGTGTTCAAGAAAGTCGTTGATAAAGCTTTCAGCAGGAATGTACTTAACACGCGCATCAGGAATATTTTTCAAAATCTCATTCCCAATGGCATTGAGTAAGTGAGTCTTACCAAGGCCAGGTCCTCCATAGATAAAAAGAGGATTATAGGTCAAGGCCAAATCTTCAGAGACAGCCAAGGCGGCTGATACAGCCCAAACATTACCATCCCCTTGAATAAAATTATCAAAGGTATATTTTTCTTTTAATCCAGTATCCGAATAAGGAATAGATGCTAACTTTGGACTATAGTCATAAAGAGTTGAATTTGGAGCTTCTTCAACTTGTGAGACAGTAGTATCTTGAGGTTTGATGAAAATATAGTGGGGAGTTATCTCAGCATCATAAATCTCAAAACCAGCTACTACAATGATATCTTTTAGTTGTTTTTCCCAGACCATTTCCATTTCAGATCGTGGTAAAAATATAGTGGCAACATTTTCCTCTACCTTGATGAGTTCAGCTTGAATAGCATAGAAATCATACATGGATCGAGTCAGTCTTTCTTGAGCAAATTCTAAGATACGATTCCAAAATTGTTTTTCTTTCAATCCGTCCTCCTCCTTTACTACTTGTTTAAAAGTTTAATGCTAGACTTATTTTACCATAGATAATAAGATTTTTCCACAAGTTGTGAAAAATAATCCACAATGTTATCAAGTTTTATCCACAGGTTGGGGATAAAATCAGAAACTGTTGATTTATGAAGCTTTTTTTTGAAAAAAATAGTGGATAACCTTGTGAGATAAAAAAATAAAAGAACAGCCTTATTTCAGGCTGTTGATAATTCTACTGTATTCTTCTTGATTTGAAAAAGAAATAATGATTTTTCCACTGTCTTTTTTAGACAGTTTGATTTCTACATCTAATCCGAGTAGTTTTTTTAACTGTTCTTCTTCATTTTGTATGAAATGATCATTTTTTTGCAGTTTCTTTTGTTTTTTCTCTGTCAGAAGAGCTTCTAACTTTCTTACAGAAATGTCTTCTTCTATAATTCGTTGAAAGAAATAGTCTTGTTGTTCCTTATTCAACCCAACGAGAGAACGCGCATGGGCTTGTGATAGTTGGCCATTTTCTACTTCTGAGAGGATCTGTTCTGGCAAGGACAGCAAGCGAATGGAGTTGCTGATATAAGGACGAGACTTACCCATTTTATCTGCAATTTCAGCATGGGTAAATCCTTTCTCTACAAGAGATTCATAGGCGCGTGCTTCTTCTATTGGATTTAAATTTTCTCTTTGCAAATTTTCAATGATGGACTGGACCATCATTTCTTGATCTGAAAGCTGTTTAACAACAGCTGGGATAGACCTTAGACCAGCTAAAAGTGAAGCCCGATAGCGTCTCTCTCCTGCAAGGATTTCATAACCAATAACAGGAGATTGACGAACAATAATCGGTTGAATGACCCCATTTTCTTTGATAGACTGTGCTAGTTCATGTAGTTTTTCTCCATCAAATTCTTTTCGAGGTTGATAGGGATTTTTTTGTATATCTGTGATAGAAATCATTTCAAATTTTTCCATGATTCTACACTAACACATCTTTTCTCTTATGTAAAGCTTTCTTTACATAGATGTCAATTAAGATTCTAAATCACCTGAACTCTTGTCAAGCTTAATAGATGTAGTTTCTTCTTTACCGTTACGATAGTAAGTTATCTTAATGGTGTCTCCGATAGAATGATTGTAAAGAGCACTTTGTAAGTCTGTTGATGAAGCAATGTCTTTGTCATCTACTTTTGTAATAACGTCGTATTTTTCAAGGTGACCATTGGCAGGCATATTGCTCTGCACAGAACGAACAACTACACCAGATGTTACACTACTTGGAATATTCAGTCTTCTAGTATCACTTGTATTAATATTTGAGAGATTGACCATTTGGATGCCCAAAGCTGGACGAGTCACTTTTCCGTTCTTTTCTAACTGTTCAATAATATTGATAGCATCATTTGCAGGGATTGCAAAACCAAGACCTTCTACAGATGTTCCTCCATTTGTTGCAATTTTACTTGAGGTAATTCCGATAACCTGTCCTTGAATATTGATTAGTGGGCCACCAGAGTTACCTGGGTTAATAGCAGTATCAGTTTGGATGGCTTTCGTAGAAATGGCTTGTCCATCTTCAGATTTTAAAGATACATTTCGATTAAGACTAGATACGATACCTTGAGTGACAGTATTTGCATATTCAGAACCTAACGGGCTACCGATGGCAATAGCAGTTTCTCCTACGGTTAACTTGCTAGAATCACCAAACTCCGCTACTGTTGTCACTTTTTCTGAAGAGATTTTGACGACAGCAATATCAGAGAAAGTATCCGCTCCGACAATTTCTCCAGGTACTTTAGTTCCATCTGACAAACGAATATCTACTTTGCTGGCGCCATTTATAACGTGATTATTGGTGACAATATAAGCTTCTTTATCATTCTTTTTATAAATAACCCCAGATCCTTCACTAGAGATTTGCTGAGAATCAGTGTCAGTATCATCATTACCAAATACGCTATTTTGTCTGTTAGCTGAATAAGTAATAACAGAAACAACAGCGTCTTTTACTTTGTTAACAGCCTGTGTTGTTGAATTTTCGTTCTTATAGGCAGTCTGTGTAATAGTACTATTGTTGTTGGAGTTACTTACAGTACTTTTCTGAGTTAGTTGGTTTATTGAAAAACTCCCCAAGGCTCCACTAATAAAGCTAATGACGATAACGACTAATAATTGAAACCATTTTTTGTAAAATGTTTTGAGATGTTTCATATTTGCCTCCATATGTTTTAGATTAATGAAAGTATAAACTGACTAGCTTAATTATAACTTAAAAATAAAAGTTTTTCACAGATTGTGGATAACTTTCAAAAATCTGTGGTTTTCTCGGCTAAAATTAACCTTTTATTTTGTGAATAAGATGTGAAAAAATAGAGAATATGTTAGAATAGAGTCATGAAAATTAAAGTTGTAACAGTTGGGAAACTGAAAGAAAAGTATTTAAAAGATGGTATCGCAGAGTATTCAAAACGAATTTCTCGATTTGCTAAGCTTGAAATGATTGAGCTAGCAGATGAAAAAACACCAGATAGGGCCAGTGAGTCAGAAAATCAAAAGATTTTAGAAATAGAAGGTCAGAGAATTTTATCAAAAGTTGGTGACCGTGATTTTGTTATTGCGTTAGCTATTGAAGGGAAAACTTTCTCCTCAGAAGAATTTAGTAAGCAGTTAGAAGAAGCCTCTATAAAAGGATTTTCTACTCTTACCTTTATTATTGGAGGGAGTCTGGGGTTAGCACAGGATGTAAAAAAGAGAGCCAATCTTTCTGTTAGTTTTGGACGTTTAACCTTGCCTCATCAGTTAATGAGACTAGTCCTTGTTGAACAAATCTATCGGGCTTTTACGATTCAGCAGGGATCACCCTATCATAAATAGAAAATTGACTTTCAATTGGATTTTTGGTAGAATAGCTGTATTAGGTCTCATAGCTCAGCTGGATAGAGCATTCGCCTTCTAAGCGAACGGTCGCAGGTTCGAATCCTGCTGGGATCAATATAGTAGCAAAGCTGGGAATTTTCCCGGCTTTTTTCTTAAAAAAGTACACTTGGGGAGAAAAAAATGACAGTTGAGAGAATTTTATCTAAAACGAAATTCCATTTTGTATAATTGTTTTTGTAAGTTAGCTTACAAGAAAAAACATTGAGGAGATTTTATTATGAAAAACACAGTTAAATTGGAACAGTTTGTAGCCTTGAAGGAAAAAGACTTGCAAAAGATTCAAGGTGGGGAGATTAGGATAGCAGATAAAATTTTCTTTAATTTGTTTAAAAGAAGATAAAGGGGGATCAGAATGGATTTTTTCTTAGTAGTAGATTTTATATTATATTTTTTAATTATTAGTCACAGTTACCATTTAATTTGTAAAGGTCAAATAAAAGCAAAGGAATTATACGTTTTTGGTGCTTATACATTACTATTACAAATAATCCTTGGTCTTCCCTTCTATTTTCTATCTTTAGATGAATTAGGGATTGTAACATTTTTATTTCCTTTGGTATTATATTCCTATTTTAGATGGATTAAACAGTATGAGAGGGATAAAGGATTATTCCTAAGTTTACTACTATCTCTTTTATATGAGAGTCCTCACACCTTTCTGTCCGTAACTTTCTCCTCTATAACAGGAGACAATTTTGTTTTACAATATTATGGCCTATTCTTTTTCGTTGTAGCGGTGTTGACTTATATCGTCATCGTAACAAACATTCGTTATTTCCATTTGGAACTATCCTATTTTGACAAAGATTACCTTTATCCTTTCTTGAAAAAAGTATTTTTTGCCTTACTATTGCTACATGTTGCATCTTTCGTTTCAGATATGGTAAGTACGATTAAACATTTGAATAGTTTTGGAAGTATTTTATCATCTATCGTCTTTATCTCTTTACTTTTGACCTTTTTTGCAATGAATTCGCATAAAGAACAAATGGAGAAAGAGATTGCTTTGAAGCAGAAGAAATTTGAACAGAAACATTTACAGAATTATACAGATGAAATTGTCGGTCTGTATAATGAAATTCGTGGTTTTAGACATGACTATGCTGGGATGCTTGTTAGCATGCAGATGGCAATTGACAGTGGTAATTTACAGGAAATTGACAGAGTTTACAATGAAGTTTTGGTCAAAGCTAATCACAAACTGCGTTCAGATAAGTACACTTACTTTGATTTGAACAACATAGAAGATTCAGCTTTACGAAGTTTGGTTGCTCAGTCAATTGTCTATGCTCGAAATAATGGTGTAGAGTTTACATTGGAAGTAAAAGATACTATTACTAAGCTCCCAATTGAACTATTGGATTTGGTTCGTATCATGAGCGTTTTATTGAACAATGCTGTTGAAGGATCGGCTGATAGTTATAAAAAGCAGATGGAAGTAGCAGTTATTAAGATGGAAACTGAAACAGTTATTGTGATTCAGAATTCATGCAAAATGACGATGACTCCTTCAGGAGATCTATTTGCTTTAGGATTCTCCACTAAGGGAAGAAATCGCGGAGTAGGATTAAATAATGTGAAAGAACTACTAGATAAGTACAACAATATTATTTTAGAAACAGAGATGGAAGGCAGTACATTTAGACAAATCATTAGATTTAAGAGGGAATTTGAATGAAAGTTTTAATTTTAGAAGATGTTATTGAACATCAAGTGAGACTAGAGAGAATATTGGATGAAATTTCGAAAGAATCGAATATTCCAATATCATACAAGACAACGGGAAAAGTTCGTGAGTTCAAGGAATATATTGAAAACGACGAAGTAAACCAGCTTTATTTTCTAGATATCGATATTCATGGAATTGAGAAAAAAGGGTTTGAAGTTGCCCAGTTTATTCGTCATCACAATCCTTATGCTATTATCGTCTTTATCACCAGTCGATCAGAGTTTGCAACTCTAACCTATAAATACCAGGTATCAGCCTTAGATTTTGTTGATAAGGATATCAATGATGAGTTGTTTAAGAAGAGAATTGAGCAAAATATCTTTTACACGAAGAGTATGTTACTTGAAAATGAAGATGTGGTAGATTATTTTGACTACAATTACAAGGGAAATGATTTAAAAATCCCTTACCATGATATTTTGTATATTGAAACGACAGGAGTCTCTCATAAATTGCGCATTATTGGTAAGAATTTTGCAAAAGAGTTTTATGGTACCATGACAGATATTCAGGAAAAGGACAAACATACTCAGCGATTTTATTCTCCTCATAAGTCATTTTTGGTAAATATAGGCAATATCAGAGAAATTGATCGAAAAAACCTAGAAATTGTTTTCTATGAAGACCATCGTTGTCCTATTTCAAGATTAAAAATTAGAAAATTAAAAGATATTCTAGAGAAAAAATCTCAAAAGTGATTGACAATTAGTAAGAAATTGATATAATGGTTATATCTGCTACAGATAGAAGGTCCGTTGGTCAAGGGGTTAAGACACCGCCTTTTCACGGCGGTAACACGGGTTCGAATCCCGTACGGACTATTTTATCCGCCATAGCTCAGTTGGTAGTAGCGCATGACTGTTAATCATGATGTCGTAGGTTCGAGTCCTACTGGCGGAGTATAGATAAAAGGGAACACAACTGTGTTCCTCTTTTTGTATCAATTTGTATCACCAAGCATCTTCATAAGGAAGTCTGTTATTTCTTGAGGACTTTCTTTTTTTCCATGTGCAATCCAAGTTTGGCAGACACCAAAAAGTGCGTGAGTTAGATAGATGCTACTATATTCTAATTCAGTGGTATTGAGATTCAGTTGCATAAATTGCTTTTGTAAATCTGTACTGAGCATGATATGGAGTTTATTTCGTAAGAAATTTTGGATTTCTTTGGTCCCATTTTCAGAAAGAAGGGCAGCCAGAAGTGGTTCTGACTCTAGATATTCAAAGACTTCTAAAATAGCATCTCTTTTGTGATGAGCATGTTTTTGAAAAATATATTCAAATGTATGAAATAGTTTACTTTGATAGTGCTCAATCATATCATACTTATCCTTATAGTGAGTATAGAAGCTGGAACGACTAATTTCGGCTTTTTTTGCTAACTTGACAGTAGAAATTTGATCAAATGGTTGTTCCATTAGTAATTGGACCATAGCATTTTCAATAGTTCTCTTTGTTTTTAAGCGTTTATTACTTTCTTTCATATTTCCTCCTTATAAACAAATTAGACTATATGTCTAAAAATGGATTTTTTATCTTGTAATTTAGATTTTTTAATGTATAATCTATTATATCAAAATTTTAGACAATATGTTTAAAAAAGGAGAAACTATGTTTAAAGAATGGAAAGCAATTTTTAAAAAACCAACCTTTATTATTGTCATGATAGGGATTTCTCTTATTCCAGCTCTGTACAATGTCATATTTTTGTCCTCAATGTGGGATCCATATGGGCAATTGTCTGATTTACCTGTGGCAGTTGTCAATAATGATAAAGAGGCTTCCTATAATGGTAATAGCATGTCTATAGGAAAAGACATGGTGTCCAATTTAAAAGAAAATAAAACATTGGATTTTCATTTTGTAGATGACGAGGAAGGTAAGAAGGGCTTAGAAGATGGCGATTACTATATGGTAGTGACTTTACCAAGTGATTTATCTGAAAAAGCAGCTTCTATTTTAACGAACCATCCAGAGCAAATGAAAATCGATTATCAGACTTCAAGTGGCCATAGTTTTATTGCTAGCAAGATGAGTGATTCTGCAATGACACAATTAAAGCAGAATGTTTCTACCAATGTAACCGAGACTTATACTAAAGCTTTATTCAACAAAATGATCGATTTAAAGGATGGGATGAGTCAAGCAGCGTCTGGTAGTGAAAAACTAACTGATGGAGCGAATCAGTTAGTGGCAGGAAGTCAAACATTAACTACTAACCTACACTCTTTAGCAGATTCAAGTTTAACATTTTCAAATGGAACGGAGCAGTTTACTAAAGGATTATCCTCTTATGTCTCTGGTGTTGAACAACTTCATCTTGGCTTAGGGAATTTTAATAGTGGTTTAGTTACATATACTGGTGCAGTGAGTCAATTAGATAGTGGGTTAGGTCAATTATCTTCTAAAAGCCCTGAATTAGTGAGGGGAATTAATCAATTATATACTGGTGTAGAATCTTATACTGGCGGTGTTTCTAAGCTCAATGCTGGTCTTAATCAATTTTCATCTGGTGTTAGTGCCTACACCAATGGAGTGGGAAATCTTGCAACAGGTGCTAATCAGTTATCTAATCAATCAGCTACACTTCGAATGGGTGTGGAGCAATTAAGTGAAGGAATTCAACAACTTTCTAGCAAGTTAGAGGCTTCGTCTGAGCAAAAAAATCAAATTAATCAATTATCTTCTGGTCTGAATCAGTTAAATCAAGCTATTCAAAATATTGATGTTGGTGATACAAAACAATTAGATTCTGTTTTATCAAGTATAGTATCTCTTTCTAATCAAATGTTAGCAAGTGCTCAGTCTGATAAAGAGACTACATTAGCTAATATTCAATCGACAGCAGCTTATCAATCATTGACAAGTGAGCAACAAGCTGAGATAAGCGCTTCTGTATCTCAAAGTTCGACTGATAGTATTCAATCGGCTCAGTCAATTATAGCTTTAGTACAAGGTTTACAGGGAAGTTTAGAAAACTTACAAAATCAATCTTCAAATCTTTCGACATTAAAAAATCAAGCTAATCAAGTATTACCTATTGCTTCTACTTCTTTGACAGGATTGTCAAGTGGATTAGCAGAAATACAGGGAGCAGTGACGAGTAAATTAGTTCCTGCTAGTCAGTCGATTACATCGGGTGTAAATGCATATACTGCAGGTGTTGATAAAGTTTCTCAAGGCGCAAGTCAACTAAGTGAAAAGAATTACACCTTGACAGGTAGTTTGAACCAATTAGTTTCAGGCTCAACTACCTTGACACAAAAATCTTCTAACTTGACAGCAGGAATTGGTCAATTAGTTGAAAAAACTCCAGAATTAGTGTCTGGTATTGAAAAATTATCAACTGGCTCCAGTCAATTGAATCAAAAGAGTCAAGAATTGATAGCAGGAGTTGATAAATTGCAGTCAGGCTCTAGCCAACTCGCTGACAAATCCAGTCAGTTAATTTCAGGTGCTTCTCAATTAGAAAGTGGAGCTAATAAATTGGCAGATGGAGCTGGGAAACTAGCAGGAGGTGGAACAAAGTTAACTTCTGGATTGGAAGGTTTACAGACAGGAGTTGCTTCTTTAGGACAAGGACTAAGTAATGCTAGTGAACAACTCAAATCAGCATCTACGGAATCTCAAAATGCAGAGATTTTGTCAAATCCTCTCAGTCTTTCCAAAACAGACAATGATCAAGTTCCTGTAAATGGAATTGCAATGGCTCCTTATATGATATCAGTTGCTCTCTTTGTTGCAGCAATATCAACGAATATGATTTTTGCGAAGCTGCCTTCAGGACGTCATCCAGAGAGCCGTTGGGCTTGGTTGAAATCTCGGGCTGAAATAAATGGTATTATAGCTGTTTTAGCAGGGATTTTAGTATATGGAGGAGTCCATCTTATTGGTCTAACTGCAAATCATGAGATGAGAACACTTATTCTCATTATCCTAACAAGTTTAGTATTCATGTCCATGGTGACCGCTTTAACAACATGGAATAGCCGTATAGGAGCTTTCTTTTCTCTTATTTTGCTTTTATTACAGTTAGCATCAAGTGCAGGTACTTATCCACTTGCCTTGACAAATGATTTCTTTAGAGCTATTAATCCTTGGTTACCAATGAGTTATTCAGTTTCTGGATTACGACAAACAATCTCTATGACAGGAAATATTCATCATCAAGTCATTTTCCTTGTTGTGATATTAGCCCTATTTACCGGTTTAGGTATGCTAGCCTATCAACCTAAGAAAATGGAAGAAGATTAAAAAATCGACCGGTTAACTGGTCGATTTTTTATATCTTAGATGACTTTCGTTTGTGATTATAGATTCCAAATAGTAAGAGAGAAGTAAAGGAACAGATTGCTCCAGTAATAAACCCATTAGGAATAAAGGAAAGTGTAATAGTTCCTTTCCCCTTAGGAACGTCAACTTTCATAAAGCCAGTTTGAGCTTGTTTAATTTCTATTTTCTTACCATCTTGGTAGGCAGACCAACCTTTGTCATAAGGAATGGTGAAGAAAATAGACGTATCTTGTTGGACATCATATGTAGCAAAAACCTTATTTTTAGAAGTCGATACCGTTACTGGTTGTTCTTTAATTTTTTGAATTGCCTCAGTTAAAGTTTGGGTATCTAAACGGTAGAAGGTAGGAGATTCAAATGATACTTGTGAATTTCCAGGGAAACTAACATTGATATTGAAAGTTTTTTTCTCTTTTGTATAGCCTAGATTAAAGAAGGAGAAGACATTATCAGTTGTAAAAGTTTTCTTTTCTCCATTTACAAGGATGTCAACCTTCTTTTGTTTGTCATTAGAAAAGTGAAGATTTGTGAAAGAAAAATAAACTTGGCTGTTTTCTGGTACTTCAATTTGATACTGGATTGTTGCATCCTCATTTGAAGAACTTGTAACACTGATCAAATCATCAGTATTTTCTGTTTTTTCATAAGGGATTGGAGAAAAATAATCAAAATCGACGTTAGCAAGTTGATTTAAAAACGAGGCCTGATTATCCAAAGTGTGTTCATTGAACTTGACATCATTGTAAACAGATTGACTAGCAAAGGCAATCGGAAGAGAGAATTGATTTTCGTATAGTGTAAGATTATCTTTTTGATATACATCTTGGAAACCATACTTATCAATAGGATTTTCTGAGATATTGTATTGGATACCAAATAAACTATCAGACAAAATGCTATTATTGGCATAACGGAGATTGAGATTGGTCCCAGAGGATTTAAACCCAAGCTTATCCAAAGTAGAGCTTGCTGAACGATTTCGAACAGAAGAAAATTGAGAGATTCCATTGTAGTTGAATTTCATACTGTCATTTCCTGTCTGAGTTTCTAGTTTTTCAGTACGAGTAAATTGATTTCCAATATATGTTGAAAAAGATTCCATAGCTGGGATATCTCGATTATAAGCACTTCGAGAAGCAAATCCCCATTCCTTAGCAATTCCGTCCATTTGAGATGAAGCATTTAAGCTCATTTCAACCATTATAAATAAAGAAATTAGAATAGCAAATAGATTTACAGAGATAAACTTTTTGATAACTGCAAGGAGTAAAAGAGAATAGACAACTAAAAATTCAAGAGTAAGTAGAATATTCAAATCTGTTAAAAAAGAATAATGCGATTTTAGATAGATGGTAGCTAAAAATCCTGTTACAACAAGAAAAAGCGAAGCTAAAAAATTCCAGACTTTAATTTCTTTCAGACGATTTAAGACTTCTGCTGCTGTGTAAATTAACAAGGTAGAGAAAATCCAAGCATAGCGATGCAAAAACATATTAGGGGTATGCATCCCCTGCCAAAATAAATCAAGGGCCTCTATGTAAAAGCTTGTTATTAAAAAAGTAAAGAAAATTCCATAGATAAGTTTCACGTGAAACTTTATGGATTTTATTGTGAAAAATAGAATGGTTAAAATAAAAGGAAACAATCCAACAAAAATCATTGGGATAGCCCCATACTTTGTTGTATCAAAGGAACCGATGAATTGCTTAGCAAAGAGATCAAGATACCAGCTACTTTCAGTTTGAAACTTTGTAACTTCTGTCAATTTTTCCCCATGTGTCTGTAAATCAAATAGAGTAGGAAGAGTCATAATCAAACTGGTCATTCCTGCTAAAAAGGAAGTAACCATAAAATCAAGAAAAGATGATTTTCGATTTTTAAAGTCCCAAGAAATTTGGCAGAGATACCAGAAAATAAGAAACAATGCTGTCATATATCCAAAATAATAGTTTTGAATAAACAAGATTGACAGACTTGTAAAGTACAATAGGAATTTCTTTTCAGTGATAAGTAGATGTAAACCAGTTATAATTAAAGGAATCAAGATAAAAACATCTAGCCAGGTTTTTATCTCTAATTGACTGACAGTGAAACTCATCAGAGCATAGGAAGTAGATAGAGCTAGTTTTAAAGGCTTGGGAATCGATTGAAATAATTTATTTAAACTAAAGTAAGTTGACAGTCCAATCAATCCAAATTTTAAGAGAGTTGTCAGATAGACAGCATCTGGCATATTCGACAGATTAAAAAAGTAAACTAGAGGTGAAAGGAAACTTCCTAAGTAATAACTAGATAGGGCATAGAAATTTAATCCGAGGCCACTTGTAAAGGTGTAAAACAGACTACTATTTCCATGTAGGATATTTCGTAAAGCTACATCAAAAATAACGTATTGATGAAAGCCATCTCCTAATAGTGGAGATGTATCGCTATTCCAGTAGATACCTTGAGATAGATATACTCCTATCATAATGATTACGGGAATGATGAAAGAAACAAAATAGGTCCAATATGTTTTAAAAAATAATTTCATGTTACCTCATAAAATGTTAGAAAACTCAGCTGGTTAACCCAACTGAGTTTTGAAAATTTTAGTCTTTCCAAAGTTCTTTAACTTTTGCTTGTACTTCTGCATTCTCTAGGAATTCATCATAGGTTTCATCGATACGGTCAATGACGCCATTTTTGGACAAGACAATGATATGGTTAGCTAGAGTTTGAATAAACTCGTGGTCATGGCTGGCAAAGATGATTGATTCTTTGAAGTTTTTCAATCCATCGTTCAAGCTTGAGATAGATTCCAAGTCCAAGTGATTGGTTGGATCATCAAGTACAAGGACATTTGATTTCAAGAGCATGAGTTTTGAAAGCATGACACGCACTTTTTCTCCCCCTGACAAGACGTTTACAGGTTTGTTAACTTCATCTCCAGAGAAGAGCATACGGCCGAGGAAGCCACGTAGGAAAGTATTGTCATCTTCTTCTTTACTTGCGAATTGACGCAACCAGTCAAGGATTGACTCTCCTCCTGCAAAATCTGCCGAGTTATCTTTTGGCAAGTAAGAACGGCTAGTAGTTACTCCCCACTTGACAGTTCCTTCATAGTCAATGTCCCCCATGATTGCACGAATTAATGCAGTCGTTTGGATGTCATTTTGTCCAATTAGCGCTGTCTTATCACCTGGACGTAAGATAAAGCTGATATTATCTAAAATAGTCTCACCATCAATCTTTACAGATAGATTTTCTACTGTCAAGAGATCATTACCGATTTCACGTTCCGCTTTAAAGTTGATAAATGGATATTTACGACTAGATGGTACAATTTCTTCAAGTTCAATTTTATCAAGCATTTTCTTACGTGATGTTGCTTGCCTTGATTTAGAAGCATTGGCAGAGAAACGAGCAACGAATTCTTGCAATTGCTTAATTTTTTCTTCTGCTTTGGCATTACGGTCTGCTAGCAATTTAGCAGCGAGTTCAGAAGATTCCTTCCAGAAGTCATAGTTTCCGACATAGAGTTTGATTTTTCCAAAGTCAAGGTCGGCCATGTGAGTACATACTTTGTTCAAGAAGTGACGGTCGTGGGATACTACGATAACGGTGTTATCAAAATCAATCAAGAAGTCTTCTAACCAAGTAATCGATTGGATATCCAAACCGTTGGTTGGCTCGTCCAAAAGAAGAACATCTGGTTTACCAAAAAGTGCTTTGGCTAGGAGAACTTTTACTTTTTCACCGTTGGCCAATTCGCTCATGTTTTGATAGTGAAATTCTTCTGGAATGTTTAGGTTTTGAAGTAGTTGAGAGGCTTCACTCTCTGCTTCCCAACCTCCAAGCTCGGCAAACTCTCCTTCGAGTTCGGCAGCACGGACGCCATCCTCATCTGAGAAATCTTCCTTCATGTAGATAGCATCTTTCTCCTTCATGATGCTATAAAGTTTTTCATTTCCCATAATAACGACATCAATGGCACGTTCATCTTCATAGTCAAAGTGATTTTGACGAAGAACAGAGAGACGTTCATCTGGACCAAGAGAGATATGACCAGTAGTAGGTTCGATATCTCCAGCTAAAATTTTTAAAAAGGTTGATTTTCCGGCACCATTAGCACCGATTAATCCGTAAGTATTTCCTTCTGTAAATTTGATATTGACATCATCAAAAAGTTTGCGATCACTAAAACGTAGTGAAACATCAGATACTGTAAGCAATATTTTTCTCCTATATGTGTAATATATTTATTCTACTAGAAAATACAGAAATATTCAAATTTTTATTTGTCAATTTTGTGTAAACTATATTTACAGTATTCTTTACACAAATCCGTAAATGGCAAGACTGATTTATTTTGATAAATTACGGTTATTTTATTAAAAAAATGCTATAATTGAAGGGACCATATCGAAGGAGAATAAAATGACTAAACCCATTATTTTAACAGGAGACCGTCCAACAGGAAAATTGCATATTGGACATTATGTTGGCAGTCTCAAAAATCGAGTATTGTTACAGGAAGAGGATAAGTATGATATGTTTGTGTTCTTGGCTGACCAACAAGCTTTGACAGATCATGCCAAGGATCCTCAAACAATTGTAGAGTCTATCGGAAATGTTGCTTTGGATTATCTTGCAGTTGGATTGGATCCAAGTAAATCAACTATCTTTATTCAAAGTCAGATTCCAGAGTTGGCTGAACTATCCATGTATTATATGAATCTAGTTTCATTAGCACGTTTGGAGCGAAATCCAACTGTCAAGACAGAGATTGCTCAAAAAGGATTTGGAGAAAGTATTCCGACAGGCTTCTTAGTTTACCCAATAGCTCAAGCAGCTGACATTACAGCTTTTAAGGCTAATTATGTTCCTGTTGGGACAGATCAGAAACCAATGATTGAACAAACTCGTGAAATTGTTCGTTCTTTTAACAATGCATATAACTGTGATGTCTTGGTAGAGCCGGAAGGTATTTATCCAGAAAATGAGAGAGCAGGGCGTTTGCCTGGTTTAGATGGAAATGCTAAAATGTCTAAATCACTCAATAATGGTATTTATTTAGCTGATGATGCGGATACTTTGCGTAAAAAAGTAATGAGTATGTATACAGATCCAGATCATATTCGAGTGGAAGATCCAGGTAAAATTGAGGGAAATATGGTCTTCCATTATCTAGATGTTTTTGGTCGTCCAGAAGATGTTAAAGAAATTGCTGATATGAAAGAACATTATCAACGAGGTGGTCTTGGTGATGTGAAGACTAAGCGTTATCTACTTGAAATATTAGAGCGTGAACTTGGTCCTATTCGTGAGCGCCGTATCGAATTTGCTAAGGATATGGGAGAAGTTTATAACATGCTTCAAAAAGGTAGTGAAAGAGCGCGTGAAGTTGCGGGTCAAACCCTATCTGAGGTTAAAGGAGCAATGGGACTTCATTACTCTAACTAAGTTTATTTTACAAGAAACTATCATTTCTATCAGGAAGAAAAGATAGTTTTTTATTTACCCCTGTAACATTTGACAAATTTTTATAGAATGGTATGATAGATACAATATAAAAAGAGTCAAGCTCAAAAAGAAAGAAAAGAGGAAACTTCGAATGTCTAATTGGGACACTAAATTTTTGAAAAAAGGTTTTACCTTCGATGATGTATTGCTTATTCCAGCTGAAAGTCATGTATTGCCTAATGATGCAGATTTAACAACTAAATTGGCAGATAATTTGACTTTAAATATCCCAATTATTACCGCTGCCATGGACACAGTAACAGAGAGTCAAATGGCTATTGCCATTGCTCGTGCAGGTGGTCTCGGAGTTATCCATAAAAACATGTCAATTGCTCAACAAGCAGACGAGGTTCGCAAGGTAAAACGTTCTGAAAATGGAGTTATTATTGATCCGTTCTTCTTGACGCCTGAACATACAATTGCTGAAGCTGATGAGCTTATGGGACGTTACCGTATCAGTGGTGTTCCAGTTGTTGAAACACTTGAAAATCGTAAATTAGTTGGTATTTTGACAAATCGAGATCTTCGTTTTATTTCAGATTATAACCAACCAATTTCAAATCATATGACTAGTGAAAATCTTGTGACTGCTCCTGTGGGTACAGATCTTGCAACGGCTGAAAGCATTCTTCAAGAACACCGTATTGAAAAACTTCCCTTGGTAGATGAAGAAGGTCGTCTTTCTGGCTTGATTACTATCAAAGATATTGAAAAAGTTATAGAGTTTCCAAATGCAGCTAAAGATGAGTTTGGTCGTCTTCTGGTTGCTGGTGCAGTAGGTGTTACTTCAGATACATTTGAACGTGCAGAGGCTCTTTTTGAGGCAGGAGCAGATGCAATTGTTATCGATACTGCGCATGGTCATTCAGCAGGTGTCTTGCGTAAAATTGCTGAGATTCGTGCTCATTTCCCAGATCGTACTTTGATTGCTGGAAATATTGCTACTGCTGAAGGTGCACGTGCTCTTTATGAAGCAGGTGTAGACGTTGTCAAGGTTGGTATTGGCCCAGGTTCTATCTGTACTACTCGTGTGATTGCAGGTGTTGGTGTTCCGCAAGTAACAGCTATCTATGATGCTGCAGCTGTTGCGCGTGAATATGGTAAAACGATCATTGCTGACGGTGGAATCAAGTATTCTGGAGATATTGTAAAAGCTCTTGCGGCTGGTGGAAATGCTGTTATGCTTGGATCTATGTTTGCTGGAACTGATGAAGCTCCAGGAGAAACTGAAATCTTCCAAGGACGTAAATTCAAGACTTACCGTGGTATGGGTTCAATCGCTGCTATGAAGAAAGGCTCAAGCGATCGTTACTTCCAAGGTTCTGTCAATGAAGCAAACAAACTCGTTCCAGAAGGAATTGAAGGTCGTGTTGCTTATAAAGGAGCAGCAGCTGATATTGTCTTCCAAATGATTGGTGGTATTCGTTCTGGTATGGGTTACTGTGGTGCAGCTAACCTTAAAGAACTACACGATAATGCTCAATTTATTGAAATGTCTGGTGCTGGTTTGAAAGAAAGCCATCCTCATGATGTACAAATTACTAATGAGGCACCAAATTATTCTATGTAAAAACACTGAAAAGAACTCCCGTGAAAACAGGAGTTCTTTTACAATGTTGTCAACCTTCTTTTACAGTAACTTTACCATCCTGAATAGTGAAGATGCTTAGATTTTCTGGCAGATTTTGAAGATGATCTAAGCTGGTTGTTGTGATAAAGGTTTGTATTGAATGTGAAATCGTTTCTAATAGTTTTAGTTGTCTAGTGTTGTCAAGTTCGCTCATAACATCGTCAAGCAGTAATATTGGAGATTCTGTAGTAATACTTTCCATTAATTCGATTTCTGCTAATTTTATAGATAGGACGAGACTACGATGTTGGCCTTGACTTCCGAAACTAGCGTCCATCCCATTTATATAAAAAGAAATGTCATCTCGATGAGGACCGACACCAGTATTCTTTTTAAATAAATCTCTGGATCTACTTTTTTCTAAAGCAATTTTGAAAGATTCTGATAAGTCTTCTTTGTCAGTTATATTGACAGAAGATTGATAGGATATTGACAACTCTTCAATCTGATTAGAGAGTTCAAAATGTTTCTTACGACCAAATGATTCTAGTTTTTTTATGAAATCTAAGCGGTGATTCATTACACGACATCCATAATCAACTAGCTGATCATCTAAGACTGAAAGGAAGGTTTCATCTATTTTTTGAGCTGATTTTAGGTAAGTGTTTCTTTGCTTTAGGATGTGGTTATAATTGGTTAAATCTGATAAATAGATTGGCTTAATTTGTCCAAGCTCCATATCAATAAATTTTCGTCGAACCGAAGGTGCTCCTTTAATTAGTTGTAAATCTTCAGGAGCAAATAAGACAACATTCATGTGTCCGACATAATCTGAAAGTCGTGCCTGTTTTAAATGATTAACTTTTGTCACACGGCCTTTTTGTGTTAGTTCTATTTCTAGGGGAATGGATCCAGTTTTTTTCTGAACGAGACCTGAAAGATGAAGTTGTTCCTCATCAAAATGAATGAGATTTTTATCTGTTCGAGTTCGATGACTACGCGTTAAGGCTAAAAAATAGATAGCCTCTAGCATATTTGTTTTTCCTTGTGCATTGCGTCCCAAAAAGATATTTAATTTAGGATTAAAGTCTATTTTCGTCTCTTTGTAGTTACGAAAAGTTTTGAGAGATAGGTGTTGTAGCCACATGATTATCTACCAGGAAATCGTGGAGCTTGTTTGCTTTTTGGTGATGAAGTAGGTTTAGAGTTGTCTTTTTTTACTCCCTTATTCATCTCCTTGACAAGTTTAGCGATTCGTTCTTTTTCAACTTTATCAGCTTGGTATTCATCTTGTTCTTCAAAAGTCGGTTGTGTCAACAAGATGTCAATATCCATGTCAGGGATGTCAATTTTATCGCCAATACGAAGTTTTTTACCGCGACGATTCTCTAATTCCCCATTAAAGTAAACAGAATGTTCAGAGAGAAATGATTTGATAGCTCCTCCGCTATGTGTAATTCCAAGTTCTTTGAGTAGTGCTTGGAGGGTAATAAATTCTTCAAATAATTTGTATTCCATAATTCACCTCAATCTTTGGTATTATACCATATTTTCCTAAAAATAGTGAGAGAAACAAGGAGTAATGTAAGCGATTTTTATTTCAAAAGTGTTACAGAGAACAAGAAAATTTCAGGTTTTCGTGATATAATAGAAGTCTGTATATAAGGAGGTAAATCATGGAGTTAGTGCATGGAATTTCAACACATTTTATCCAATCAAAAAAGTTTAAAACGAACAAAATTGCCGTGCGTTTTACCGCTCCATTATCCCTCGATACGATTGCAGGTCGCATGTTGAGTGCGAGTATGCTAGAGACTGCTAATCAGATGTATCCCACTTCTCAAGATTTGAGAAAACATTTGGCCAGTCTATACGGTACAGATATATCAACCAATTGTTTCAGAAGAGGGCAAAGTCACATTGTAGAATTGACATTTACCTATGTTCGTGATGAGTTTTTAAGTAGGAAAAATGTGTTAACTTCTCAGGTTTTGGAACTTTTAAAAGAAACTCTTTTTTCCCCCGTAGTAGTTGATAATGGGTTTGATTCGGACTTATTTGAAATTGAGAAAAAACAATTGTTAGCAAGTTTAGCAGCTGATATGGATGATTCTTTTTATTTTGCACATAAAGAATTGGATAAATTATTTTTTCATGATGAACGTCTTCAATTGGAATATAGTGATTTACGAAATCGTATTTTAGCTGAAACTCCACAAAATTCTTATTCTTGTTTCAAAGAATCTTTAGCCAATGATCGAATAGATTTCTTTTTCTTAGGTGATTTTAATGAGATTGAAATTCAAAATGTATTAGAATCATTTGGTTTTAAAGGTCGAGAAGGAGATGTGAAGGTTCAGTATTGTCAACCTTATTCCAATATTCTGCAAGAGGGTATGATTCGGAAAAATGTGGGACAATCCATTTTGGAATTAGGATATCATTGCCCTTCTGAATATGGTGATGAGCAACATTTACCCATGATTGTAATGAATGGTTTACTTGGTGGATTTGCTCACTCTAAACTATTTACAAATGTCCGTGAAAATGCTGGATTGGCTTATACTATTTCAAGTCAGCTCGATTTGTTTAGTGGATTCTTGAGGATGTATGCTGGCATTGATCGAGAAAATCGGAATCAGGCTCGTAAAATGATGAATAATCAACTGCTTGATTTAAAAAAAGGTTATTTTACAGAACTTGAGCTAGAGCAAACCAAGGAAATGATTCGTCGGTCTTTATTACTTTCTCAAGATAATCAAAGTTCATTGATTGAACGTGCTTATCAAAATGCCTTATTTGGAAAATCTTCAGCAGACTTTAAAGGTTGGATTGCAAAACTCGAGCAAGTTGACAAAGATGCTATTTGTAGAGCAGCTAATAATGTGAAACTACAAGCGATTTACTTTATGGAAGGAATAGAATGACAAAGGTTGTTTTTGAAGAAAAATACTATCCAGCTGTAAAAGAAATGGTTTATCGAACTCGTTTGTCAAATGGCTTGACAGTTGCTCTTTTACCTAAAAAGGAATTTAAAGAGGTTTACGGGAGTGTAACTGTACAGTTTGGTTCGGTAGATACGCTTGTCACAGAAGTTGACGGAGATGTAAAAGAATATCCTGGAGGAATTGCTCATTTTCTTGAACATAAATTATTTGAGAGAGAAGATGCTAGCGATTTGATGTCAGCTTTTACGAGTCTAGGTGCGGATAGCAATGCCTTTACAAGCTTTACAAAAACAAACTATCTTTTTTCAGCAACGGATTATCTCTTAGAGAATGTAGATTTACTTGATGAATTGGTGACATCAGCACATTTTACTGAAGATTCCATTTTAAGAGAGCAGGATATTATTCAGCAAGAACGAGAAATGTATCAAGATGATCCAGATTCGTGTTTATTCTTTTCAACTTTAGCGAATTTGTATCCTGGTACACCTTTAGCAACTGATATAGTTGGAAGTGAGGAGTCCATTTCCCAAATTAATCTAACTAATTTGCAAGAAAATTTCACAAGGTTTTACAAACCTGTAAACATGTCTCTGTTTTTAGTTGGCAATTTTGATGTGGATCAAGTACAGGACTATTTTGAAAGAAAAGAACTGGAAGAGTTAGATGTTCAGGAAGTAGCAAGAGAAAAGTTTGTTTTAAAAGATGTAAAGCAAACAGACAGTATGAGAATGGAAGTATCTTCTCCTAAATTAGCGATTGGGATTAGAGGTAAGCGAGAAGTGTCTGAAGCGCATTGCTATCGACATCATATTTTATTAAAATTATTGTTTGCAATGATGTTTGGTTGGACTTCGGATCGTTTTCAGAAATTATATGAATCAGGTAAAATTGATGCATCCTTATCTTTGGAAGTTGAAGTAACAAGTCGTTTTCATTTTGTTATGTTGACAATGGATACAAAAGAGCCAGTTGCTTTATCTCATCAGTTTAGGAAGGCTATTCGTAATTTTACAAAGGATTTGGATATTACAGAAGATCATTTAGATATTATTAAAAGAGAGATGTTTGGAGAATTTTTCAGTAGCATGAACTCTCTTGAATTTATTGCAACGCAATATGATGCTTTTGAAAATGGTGAGACAATTTTTGATTTTCCGAAAATTTTACAGGAAATTACTTTGGAGGATGTCCTTGATGCTGGACATCATTTAATAGATGATGGTGATATAGTTGATTTTACAATATTCCCATCGTAGTAACCTATCATAATCGATACTAGAAAGAAGGAATGACAAGTATGAGGAAAAAAACAATTGGTGAGGTTTTACGTTTAGCTAGAACCAACCAAGGGTTGACTTTAGAAGAATTACACAAAAAAACAGAAATTCAGTTGGATATGTTGGAAGCGATGGAAGCTGATGATTTTGATCAACTTCCTAGTCCATTTTATACTCGTTCTTTTCTGAGAAAGTATGCGTGGGCAGTTGAGCTAGATGAGCGAATTGTCTTGGATGCTTATGATTCTGGGAGCATGATTACTTATGAAGAAGTAGATGTTGATGAAGACGAGTTGACAGGTAGGAGACGTTCAAGTAAGAAAAATAAGGCATCATTTTTACCTTTATTTTATTTTATACTCTTTGCATTATTGATTGTCATTTTTGTGACCTATTATGTTTGGAATTATCTCCAGACTCAACCTGAGCGTTCATCTGCGTCTAGTTATAGTGTAGTCCAAGCAACAAGCTCAACTAGTTCTGTAACTTCATCCTCAAGTAGTAGTTCATCAAGTAGCTCTTCGAATATTGAACCAGTTATAAGTGTATCAGGTGAAGGAAATTATGTAGAAATCGCTTATAAAACAAGTAAGGAAACTGCAAAATTGCAATTATCGGTTTCAGATGCTAGAAGTTGGGTTAGTGTTTCAGAAAGTGAGCTTGAGGGTGGTGTGACCTTATCACCGGATAATAAAAGTGCGGAAACAACAGTTTCAACAAAAAATCCTGTGACCATTACTTTAGGTGTTGTCAAAGGTGTTGATTTAACAGTAGATAATCAGACTGTTGATTTATCGAAATTAACAGCTCAGACTGGACAAATCACTGTAACCTTTACTAAAAATTAAGGAAAAACGAATGAAAAAAGAACAAATTCCAAATCTCTTAACAATAGGTCGAATTCTCTTTATACCTATTTTTATCTTTATTTTAACGGTAGGAAATTCGATAGAGAGTCATATAGTAGCAGCTATTATCTTTGCTATTGCCAGTATTACTGATTATTTAGATGGATATTTAGCTCGTAAATGGAATGTGGTCAGTAATTTTGGTAAATTTGCAGATCCCATGGCGGATAAGTTACTAGTTATGTCGGCTTTTATTATGTTGATTGAGTTAGGAATGGCTCCGGCTTGGATTGTTGCAGTGATTATCTGTCGTGAGTTGGCTGTGACAGGTTTAAGGCTTTTATTGGTTGAAACTGGTGGGACGGTTTTAGCAGCAGCAATGCCTGGAAAAATTAAAACTTTCAGTCAGATGTTTGCCATTATTTTCTTGCTATTACACTGGACTTTGATTGGCCAAGTTCTACTTTATGTAGCCTTGTTTTTCACTATCTACTCTGGCTATGATTATTTCAAGGGTAGTGCCTATGTATTTAAAGGGACATTTGGTTCGAAATGAAATCAATAATTGATGTAAAAAATCTTTCTTTTCGTTATAAGGAAAATCAGGAATACTACGATGTGAAGGATATTACGTTTCACGTGAAACGTGGAGAATGGCTTTCGATTGTAGGGCATAATGGTAGTGGTAAATCAACGACGGTTCGATTAATTGATGGTTTACTGGAAGCAGAATCTGGAGAGATTGTAATTGATGGCCAACGGTTGACTGAGGGAAATGTTTGGAATATACGTCGTCAAATCGGTATGGTTTTTCAAAATCCAGATAATCAATTTGTTGGAGCGACTGTTGAAGATGATGTTGCCTTTGGTTTGGAAAATCAGGGACTTTCTCGACAAGAAATGAAAAAAAGAGTGGAAGAAGCTTTGGATTTGGTTGGCATGTTGGACTTTAAAAAGAGAGAGCCAGCTCGTCTGTCAGGTGGTCAAAAGCAACGTGTGGCCATTGCAGGTGTTGTAGCCCTAAGACCAGCTATTTTAATACTAGATGAAGCAACGAGCATGTTGGATCCTGAGGGACGTAGAGAACTGATTGAGACAGTAAAAGGAATTCGGAAAGACTATGATATGACGGTCATTTCCATCACACATGATTTGGAAGAAGTTGCCATGAGTGATCGTGTATTAGTCATGAAAAAAGGGGAAATTGAATCAACTAGTAGTCCAAGGGAACTTTTCTCTCGAAATGATTTAGATCAAATTGGATTAGATGATCCTTTTGCCAATCAATTAAAACATTCTTTGAGCCAGAATGGCTATGATTTGCCTGAAAATTATTTGACAGAAAGCGAGCTAGAGGATAAGCTATGGGAATTACTCTAGAAAATGTGAGTTTTACGTATCAAGAAGGGACTCCCTTAGCTTCAACAGCTTTGTCAGATGTTTCTTTGACGATTGAAGATGGTTCTTATACGGCTTTAATTGGCCACACAGGTAGTGGCAAATCAACTATTTTACAACTTTTAAATGGTTTATTGGTTCCAAGTCAAGGGAGTGTGCGGGTTTTTGATACCTTCATCACCTCGACTTCTAAAAACAAAGATATTCGTCAAATTAGAAAACAGGTTGGCTTGGTATTTCAGTTTGCTGAAAATCAGATCTTTGAAGAAACGGTTTTGAAAGATGTTGCTTTTGGACCGCAAAATTTTGGAGTTTCTGAAGAAGATGCGGAGCAGATTGCGCGTGAGAAACTGGCTCTGGTTGGAATTGATGAATCACTTTTTGATCGCAGTCCGTTTGAGCTATCAGGTGGACAAATGAGACGTGTGGCCATTGCAGGCATACTTGCCATGGAACCAGCCATATTAGTCTTAGATGAGCCCACAGCAGGCCTAGATCCCCTGGGAAGAAAAGAGCTGATGAATTTATTCAAAAAACTCCACCAGTCAGGGATGACCATTGTCTTAGTAACGCATTTGATGGATGATGTTGCTGAATATGCGAACCAGGTATATGTGATGGAAAAGGGACGTTTAGTTAAGTTTGGTAAACCAAGTGATGTCTTTCAAGATGTTGTCTTTATGGAAGAAGTGCAGTTGGGAGTACCTAAAATTACATCCTTTTGTAAACGATTGGCTGATAGAGGCGTGTCATTTAAACGATTACCGATTAAGATAGAGGAGTTCAAGGAGTCGCTAAATGGATAGTATGATTTTGGGGCGTTATATCCCAGGGGATTCGATAGTTCACCGATTGGATCCACGCAGCAAATTACTGGCTATGATGCTACTGATTTTGATCGTTTTTTGGGCTAATAATCCCTTGACGAATCTAATTCTTTTTATAGCGACAGGGATATTTATTGCTTTGTCAGGAGTATCTCTTTCATTTTTTATTCAGGGCTTGAAGTCTATGTTTTTCTTGATTGCCTTCACAACTATTTTTCAACTGTTTTTCATTTCTAATGGGAATGTTTTATTTGAGTTTTCGTTTGTGAGAATTACGGATTATGCTTTGCAACAAGCTGGAATTATCTTTTGTCGCTTTGTATTGATTATTTTCTTTTCAACTTTGTTAACCTTAACGACCATGCCCTTAAGTTTGGCATCAGCTGTCGAAGCTCTATTAGCACCTTTAAAGAGTATGAAAGTTCCAGTTCATGAAATTGGATTGATGCTGTCTATGAGTTTGCGTTTTGTCCCAACCTTGATGGATGATACGACGCGGATTATGAATGCACAGAAAGCGCGTGGAGTGGATTTTGGAGAAGGAAGTATTGTTCAAAAGGTGAAGGCTATGATTCCCATTTTGATTCCTCTTTTTGCGACAAGTTTAAAACGTGCGGATTCCTTGGCTATCGCAATGGAAGCGCGTGGTTATCAGGGTGGAAAAGGCAGAAGTCAATATCGACAATTGAAATGGACTCGAAAGGATACGCTGACCATTCTTGTTATTATCATACTTGGTTGTTGCTTATTTTTCTTAAAATCTTAGTAGCTTTCAGGAATTGATAAAAAGTTACTGTAACAGTTTTTGATATAAAGGTAGGGATATGAACCGTTTTAAAAAATCAAAATATGTCATTATTGTTTTTGTCACTGTTCTGCTTGTGTCAGCTCTCTTAGCGACGACTTATTCAAGTACAATTGTGACAAGATTAGGAGATGGAATCTCAGTGGTTGATAGGGTTGTGCAAAAACCTTTTCAGTGGTTTGATTCTGTCAAATCAGATTTGGCTCATTTGACACGCACTTATAATGAAAATGAAAGTTTGAAGAAACAGATTTACCAATTAGAAGTTAAATCAAATGAGGCGGAAAGTTTAAAGATGGAAAATGAACAACTGCGCCAATTGCTTGATATGAAGTCCAAATTGCAAGCTACAAAGACTTTGGCAGCAGATGTTATTATGCGTTCTCCAGTATCTTGGAAGCAGGAATTGACCCTGGATGCAGGCAAATCAAAAGGGGCTTCTGAAAACATGTTAGCCATTGCAAATGGTGGTTTGGTTGGGAGTGTCTCAAAAGTAGAGGAGAATTCTACTATGGTCAACCTTCTGACAAATACGGAAAATGCTGATAAGATTTCTGTTAAAATTCAACATGGTTCTACCACAATTTATGGAATTATTGTTGGCTATGACAAGGAAAATGAAGTTCTCAAAATTAGTCAATTAAATAGTAGTAGCGATATTAGTGCAGGAGATAAGGTGACCACTGGTGGATTAGGAAACTTTAACGTTGCTGATATTCCTGTTGGTGAAGTGGTTGCTACAACACATAGTACGGACTACTTGACACGAGAAGTAACTGTTAAATTGAGTGCAGATACTCATAATGTGAATGTGATAGAATTAGTGGGGAATTCATAATGAGACAGTTGAAGCGGGTTGGAGTATTTTTATTGCTTCCTTTCTTTGTTCTAATTGATGCCCATATTAGCCAGCTTCTGGGCTCATTTTTTCCCCACGTGCAGTTGGCCAGTCATTTTCTATTTTTGTTTCTCTTATTTGAGACGATTGAAGTATCAGAGTATCTCTATTTAGCTTATTGTTTTGTAGTGGGTTTGGTTTATGACATTTACTTTTTCCACTTGATAGGGATTGCGATTCTGTTATTTGTCTTGTTGGGGGCATTTCTCCATAAATTTAATAGTGTTATTTTATTGAATCGTTGGACGAGAATGCTGGCAATTATTGTCATGACTTTTCTATTTGAGATGGGAACTTATATACTTGCGTTAGTGGTAGGTTTAACTGTGGATAGTATGTCTTTGTTTATAGTCTATAGTTTAGTACCATCAATGATTTTAAACCTTATATGGATGATTATTTTTCAGTTTATTTTTGAAAAATTTTACCTATAAGAAAGAAATAAAAATGTAACAAAGGCGTAATATTCATTAGGCCTTTTTTTGGTATACTAGTAATGTCTTTAAAAGAAGGAGTATCTACGAAATATGAAGAAAAAAATCTTAGCGTCACTTTTACTAAGTACAGTAATGGTTTCTCAAGCAGCTGTTTTAACAACTGCGCATGCAGAAACTACTGATGACAAAATTGCTGCTCAAGATAATAAAATTAGCAACTTAACAGCACAACAACAAGAAGCCCAAAAACAAGTTGATCAAGTTCAGGAGCAAGTATCTGCTATTCAAACAGAGCAATCAAACTTGCAATCTGAAAATGATAGACTACAAGAAGAATCTAAAAAGCTTGAGGGTGAAATTACAGAACTTTCTAAGAATATTGTATCTCGCAATGATTCATTACAAAAACAAGCTCGTAGTGCTCAAACAAATGGAGCTGCAACAAATTACATTAATACAATTGTAAACTCAAAATCAATTACAGAAGCTATTTCACGTGTTGCTGCAATGAGTGAAATCGTATCTGCAAACAACAAAATGTTGGAACAACAAAAAGAAGATAAAAAAGCTATTTCCGAAAAACAAGTAGCAAACAATGATGCAATTAATACAGTTATTGCAAATCAGCAAAAACTAGCTGATGATGCTCAATCATTAACTACAAAACAAGCTGAGTTGAAAGCTGCAGAATTGAATCTTGCTGCTGAAAAGGCTACTGCAGAGGATGAAAAAGCAAGTTTACTTGAGAAAAAAGCTGCAGCAGAAGCAGAAGCTAAAGCAGCAGCAGAAGCAGAAGCAGCTTATAAAGCTAAACAAGCAAGTCAACAACAAAAAGTCGTTGCTTCTGGAAATACAACTTTTACAGCAGAAGTTCAAGCAGTATCAACTACTTCTTCGTCATCTAGTTCGTCTGAATCATCTTCAAGTAGTGCTTCAGCGGAATCAACAAGCTATACTCCTGCACCAGTGAAACAACGTCCGACATACAGTACAAATGCATCAAGCTATCCTGTAGGTCAATGTACATGGGGAGTAAAAACTTTAGCACCATGGGCTGGTGATTACTGGGGTAATGGCGGTCAATGGGCTGCAAGTGCAGCAGCTGCAGGTTTCCGTACAGGTTCTACACCACAAGTTGGCGCGATTGCATGTTGGGATGATGGAGGATACGGTCACGTAGCAGTTGTTACAGCAGTTGAATCATCAACTCGTATTCAAGTTTCTGAGTGTAACTATGATGGAAGTGGAACTCAACCAATCGGAAATTATCGTGGATGGTTTAATCCGACAGCATCAAGAGGTACTGTAAGATACATTTATCCAAACTAATATACTGATTATTACTATACAAAGGGTGAGATCTTATTAATCTCACCCTTTGTATAGTGCTGGAAAAATTAATTTCATTATATAATTACTTGAACTTATTTTCTATTTTTATAATTATTTAATTAAAGTAAAATGAAACGTAGAAATTTAGTACGAGTGTAGCATGTTAATAAAAAATGGTTTCTAAGGGAGTCGGTGTTGAAGTTATGTTTAGGTATAAAATAAATGTTGATGTTAAAGAGTGGGATTTATTTTTAGAAAATCATCCTCAAGGAAATTTATTGCAGAGTAGTGATTGGTCCAAGATAAAGGATACTTGGGGGAACGAGAGAGTTGGCTTTTATAAAGATAATCAATTAGTTGGAGTAGCAAATATCTTAATTCAACCGCTACCATTAGGATTCTCTATGTTTTATATTCCACGAGGTCCAGTAATTGACTATGAAGATAAAGAACTTCTGAAATTTGTTCTTTTAACGTTGAAAAAACTTGCTAAAAAAAACCATGCAATAATGGTTAAATTTGACCCAAGTTTATTTATCAGTAGAGGTCTTATTGACCAAGAAACTGTCCAAAATTCTATGACTTTAGCAATTGTCGAAGAACTGAAAAAAAATAAAGTTTATTGGACAGGCTTAACAAAGGATATGGCAGAAAATATACAACCACGTTTTCAAGCTAATATTCATAAAGAAAATTTCTCACTGGATCAACTTTCTAAGTCTACTAGACAGGCTATCCGAACTGCAAGAAATAAAGGATTGGAAGTAAAGTTTGGTGGACTTGATTTATTAGATGAATTTTCATTTTTAATGAAGAAAACAGAGTCTCGCAAGAATATCAGTTTACGAGGCAAAGATTATTATCAGAAGTTACTGGATACTTATCCTGACCACTCCTTTATCACACTGAGCTATTTAGATCTACCTAATAGACTGAAAGAAGTTGAGCGGCAACTCGAAAAGAATCTAAAAACAGCGCAGAAGTTTACAGATAAAACGAAAGAAGGTAAAATAAAAGAGAATCAGCAAGAGAGAAAACGATTAGAGGAAGAAATTTCTTTTCTTAAGAGCCATATTGGCAGAGGGGACAGTGTTGTCCCATTATCTGGTACTTTAACTATCGAATTTGGGAAAACTTCTGAGAACTTATATGCTGGAATGAATGAAGAATTTAGACACTATCAACCTGCTATTCCTACATGGTTTGAGACAGCTCAACATTCTTTTGAACGAGGGGCTGAGACTCATAATATGGGTGGAATTGAAAACAATTTAGAGGGTGGGTTAATTAACTTTAAATCTAAGTTTAATCCTACTATTGAGGAATTTGCTGGTGAGTTTAATTATCCAACTAGTTCATTATATTTTTTGTTTAATCTAGCTTATAAAATTCGTAAGAAACTTCGAAGTAGATAAAATAAACTAATGATTTTGCCGCTATATTAAATTTTAAAAAATTTAGCTATTAGAGCATCCCAGCAGTATATGTTGGGATGCTTTAAATTTAGAGTTTTAATAACGCATGATTTCATCGCTTTTGTAGCCGAAATGAATAGAAAAAAAGAGCGCACAAAATCTCATCATCTGAAACGTTTGAATAGTTTTTTAGGTTAGTTTTTAGAACTTAGATTAGAGTAATTTATAAGACTGAAAGACGTCTTTTGCAGGTATTTTAGAAATTCCAAGAAGCTTAGGAATCAACCCTTCTCCATAAGTAAAGGATTAGACTAATTTCCACTTCGGACAGCTAAGTGGAAGTTACTTTGAGAAGTTAGCAGAAATTCCCTTACTTTAAAAATCTGCTAAAATAGCTTGAAAATATTGAAAAAGTATGGTAAAATGAAACTTGTCGTGTGAACGATAATACTCATTCTTGATGAATTGTGAAACAGTTGCCCTTGGGTCGTTTTGCGAGTTGAAGTCAAGAAGAGGAAAAAAACAAAAAGGAGAAATACTCATGGCAGTAATTTCAATGAAACAACTTCTTGAGGCTGGTGTACACTTTGGTCACCAAACTCGTCGCTGGAACCCTAAGATGGCTAAGTACATCTTTACTGAGCGTAACGGAATCCACGTTATCGACTTGCAACAAACTGTTAAATACGCTGACCAAGCTTACGATTTCATGCGTGATGCAGCAGCTAACGATGCCGTTGTATTGTTCGTTGGTACTAAGAAACAAGCAGCTGATGCAGTTGCTGAAGAAGCAGTACGTTCAGGTCAATACTTCATCAACCACCGTTGGTTGGGTGGAACTCTTACTAACTGGGGAACTATTCAAAAACGTATCGCTCGTTTGAAAGAAATCAAACGTATGGAAGAAGATGGAACTTTCGAAGTTCTTCCTAAGAAAGAAGTTGCACTTCTTAACAAACAACGTGCACGTCTTGAAAAATTCTTGGGTGGTATCGAAGATATGCCTCGTATTCCAGATGTAATGTACGTAGTTGACCCACATAAAGAGCAAATCGCTGTTAAAGAAGCTAAAAAATTGGGAATCCCAGTTGTAGCGATGGTTGACACAAATACAGATCCAGATGATATCGATGTAATCATCCCAGCTAACGATGACGCTATCCGTGCTGTTAAATTGATCACAGCTAAATTGGCTGACGCTATCATCGAAGGACGTCAAGGTGAAGATGCAGCAGCAGCAGTTGAAGCAGAATTTGTAGCTTCAGAAGCTCAAGCAGATTCAATCGAAGAAATCGTTGAAGTTGTAGAAGGCGACAACGCTTAATTCATATAAATAGTAATTACCTAGGAGGGCGGGGCTTAGCCCGGCTCTCCTATTTTTAAAAATATAGGAGAATCAAAATGGCAGAAATTACAGCTAAACTTGTAAAAGAGTTGCGTGAAAAATCTGGTGCCGGTGTTATGGACGCTAAAAAAGCGCTTGTAGAAACAGACGGTGACATCGAAAAAGCGATTGAATTGCTTCGTGAAAAAGGTATGGCTAAGGCAGCTAAGAAAGCTGACCGTGTTGCTGCAGAAGGTTTGACTGGTGTTTATGTTAACGGTAATGTTGCAGCAGTTATTGAAGTAAACGCTGAAACTGACTTCGTTGCGAAAAACGCTCAATTCGTTGAATTGGTAAATACTACAGCTAAAGTTATTGCTGAAGGAAAGCCTGCTAATAATGAAGAAGCACTTGCTTTGACAATGCCTTCAGGTGAAACTCTTGAAGCTGCATACGTATCTGCAACAGCAACTATCGGAGAAAAAATCTCATTCCGTCGCTTTGCATTGATTGAAAAAACAGATGCACAACACTTTGGTGCTTACCAACATAATGGTGGACGTATCGGTGTTATTTCAGTTGTTGAAGGTGGAGACGAAGCACTTGCTAAACAATTGTCAATGCACATCGCAGCGATGAAACCAACAGTTCTTTCTTACAAAGAATTGGATGAGCAATTCGTTAAGGATGAGTTGGCACAATTGAACCACGTTATCGACCAAGACAACGAAAGTCGTGCAATGGTTAACAAACCAGCTCTTCCACACTTGAAGTATGGATCAAAAGCTCAATTGACTGATGAAGTGATTGCCCAAGCTGAAGCTGACATCAAAGCTGAATTGGCTGCAGAAGGTAAACCAGAAAAAATCTGGGACAAAATCATCCCAGGTAAAATGGACCGCTTCATGCTTGATAACACTAAAGTTGACCAAGCTTACACACTTCTTGCACAAGTATACATCATGGATGACAGCAAGACAGTTGAAGCATATCTTGAATCAGTTAACGCTTCAGTAGTTGAGTTCGCTCGCTTTGAAGTTGGTGAAGGTATCGAGAAAGCTGCAAACGACTTTGAAGCTGAAGTTGCAGCTACAATGGCAGCAGCCTTGAATAACTAATAATAAAAAGGAAGCTAAATTGCTTCCTTTTTTCTATGCAGTCGATTTTTATAGGGAGATGTTCCTATTTTTAGGGTATAAATAAAAAGCCCTATAATAAGGGCTAAGTGTATTTAGGAGACTACACTTCAAATTCATAGAGTGCTGTAGAGAGATAACGTTCACCGTTATCTGGTGCTAGAGCAAGAACTTTTTTACCTGTACCTAATTTCTTGGCAACCTCAATGGCTCCGTAGATAGCTGCAGCTGAAGAAATCCCTACAAGGAATCCTTCTTTTCCACCAATTTCACGGCCGAGTGTTAGTGCATCGTCTGATGTTACACGAACGATACCATCATAAGCCTTTGTATCCAGTGTATCAGGAATAAATCCAGCTGAGATACCTTGAATTTTGTGTGGTCCAGGTTTTTCACCAGATAGAATAGCAGATTCGTCTGCCTCTACTGCAAAAACTTGAATGTTAGAATTTGCTGATTTGAGTGCATGAGAAACACCAGAAATCGTTCCACCGGTACCCACTCCAGCAACAAAGGCATCTAGTCCATCTTTACCGAAAGCAGCTAGTATTTCAGCTCCTGTTGTTCTTTCGTGTACTTCTGGATTAGCTGGATTGTCAAATTGAAGAGGAAGGAAACCATCACGTTCAGCAGCGATTTCTTGAGCTTTAGCAATAGCGCCTTTCATTCCCTCACTACCAGGAGTTAGGACGAGTTCAGCACCGTAAGCTTGGATAATCTTACGTCGTTCTACACTCATAGTTTCAGGCATAACGATGACGACTTTATACCCTTTAGCAGAACCTACCCATGAAAGTCCAATACCAGTGTTTCCACTTGTTGCTTCAACAATTGTAGAACCTGGTTTCAAAATACCGTCTTGTTCAGCTCTTTCAATCATGCTAAGAGCAATACGATCTTTTACAGAAGAACCAGGGTTGAATGCTTCAAGCTTTACATAGACGTCCGCAGCCCCTTCTGGCACGATGTTGTTGAGTTTAACAATCGGAGTTTGACCGATTAATTCAGTAATGTTGTTATAAATAGACATATGAATACCTCTTTGTATAAGATATTTCTAGTATAACGCTATCTATACCATTTGTAAAATATAGAAATCCTATCGAAGCGATAGGATTTTTTTATATCATAGGTCTAAGCCATTAATTTTCAAGCGATTGTGATAAGCTAATTCTAGTAAATAGGTGTAAAGTGGAACGATATCCGTTTTCTTAGGGAATTCAAATTTATGAGTACTAAAATGTTCATTATGTGCTTTTAGAAAAACATTTTCTAGATAAGTAATCGTTATTTCACTATCATCTATACCTGCTCCTGCAGTTTCCATTTCAACGTTAATAATGTTCATTAAAAAGATTGATTTAATGGACATCTTACGACCAGTAGCGCCTTGTTTATCTGTAAAGATAATACGGATATTTGTAAATATAATTGAGTCACGAATCAGTTTATATCCACTTTGAATTTCTTCATTTTCTAGTAGATATTGTCCATATTCTTTGATAAGAGTTTCTTTGTTTTGCTCGCTAAGGTTACCAGCGAGTCCTTGAATGAATTTTCCAAATGCCATATTTTTCTCCTTTGTTTACACTAAATTTACAGGAACTTCAACTTCACGTAAACCTTGATCAGTTAAAGTAACTTTTCCATTAAAAAACTCCACCAGTGCAGCTTTAATATTTTCTTTTTCTTCTTTATCAACATAAATCATCGTATCGACTTGATCTGTAAAGTTTGTCTCAAGTTCCATGAGATCATGTTCCTTAAGGAAGTTACTGTACTCTTGGTACTGAGCGTAAGACATTTGAATAGCAATGCCAGCTTGTTCCTTTATTTCAATGATGCCAATTTCTTTGACAGCTAAGGCAACACTGCCAGCGTAAGCACGAATCAATCCTCCAGCGCCTAGTTTAATGCCACCAAAGTAGCGTGTCACTACCACACAGACATTAGTAAGATTGTGATTTTCTAGTACCCCAAGCATGGGAACGCCAGCAGTCCCACTGGGCTCACCATCATCACTTGTCCGTTTGATTCCACTACGTTCCCCAATAATGAAGGCAGAGCAGTTATGAGTAGCTTTGTAGTGCTCTTTCTTGATGGCAGTAATGAAGTCACGAGCCTCTTCTTCGCTATAAACACGCTTGGCATGACAGATAAAGCGGGATTTTTTGATTTCTTCTTGGACTTGTCCGTCCTCTTTAATTGTTCTAAATTCCATGATTTAATTGTACTAAAAAATCATTTAAAGCGCTAGGTTTTTACGAATAAAGAAGTATGAAAGTAAATCCAAATTATCTCGGTCGCTTGTTTACTGAGAATGAATTAACAGAAGAGGAACGTCAGTTGGCGGAGAAACTTCCAGCAATGAGAAAGGAGAAAGGGAAACTTTTCTGTCAACGTTGTAATAGTACTATTCTAGAAGAATGGTATTTGCCCATCGGTACTTACTATTGTAGGGAGTGTTTACTGATGAAGCGAGTCAGGAGTGATCAATCTTTATACTATTTCCCACAGGAGGATTTTCCGAAGCAAGATGTTCTTAAATGGCGTGGTCAATTAACCCCTTTTCAAGATAAGGTATCACAGGGACTGCTTCAAGCGGTAGACAAGCAAGAGCCAAGCTTGGTTCACGCTGTAACAGGAGCTGGAAAGACAGAAATGATTTATCAAGTAGTAGCTAAAGTGATCAATGCGGGTGGTGCAGTGTGTTTGGCCAGTCCTCGCATAGACGTTTGTTTGGAGCTGTATAAGCGCCTGCAAAAGGATTTTGCTTGTGAGATAGCCCTCCTACATGGAGAATCAGAACCATATTTTCGAACACCACTAGTTGTTGCAACGACTCATCAGCTGTTAAAATTTTATCATGCTTTTGATTTGCTAATAGTGGATGAAGTAGATGCTTTTCCTTATGTTGACAACCCCACACTTTACTACGCTGTAAAGAATAGTGTAAAGAAGAATGGCTTGAGAATCTTTTTAACAGCGACTTCGACCGATGAGTTAGATAGGAAGGTTCGCATCGGAGAATTAAAACGATTGAGTTTGCCAAGACGGTTTCATGGAAATCCGTTGATTATTCCAAAACCAGTTTGGTTATCGGATTTTAATCATTGCTTAGAGAAAAGTAGATTGTCACCAAAGTTAAAGTCCTATATTGAGAAGCAGAGAAAGACAGGTTATCCGTTACTCATTTTTGCATCAGAAATTAAGAAAGGGGAACAGTTAAAAGAAATCTTACAAGAGCAATTTCCAAATGAGAAAATTGGCTTTGTATCTTCTGTAACAGAAGATAGATTAGAGCAGGTACAAGCTTTTCGAGATGGAGAACTGACAATACTTATCAGTACGACAATATTGGAGCGTGGAGTTACCTTCCCTTGTGTTGACGTTTTCGTAGTAGAGGCCAATCATCGTCTGTTTACCAAGTCTAGTTTAATACAGATTGGAGGACGTGTCGGTCGGAGTATGGACAGACCGACAGGAGATTTGCTTTTCTTCCATGACGGGTTAAATGCTTCAATCAAAAAGGCAATTAAGGAAATTCAGCAGATGAATAAGGAGGCGGGGCTATGAAGTGCTTATTATGTGGGCAGACTATGAAGGCTGTTTTAACTTTTAGTAGTCTCTTACTTCTGAAGAATGATGACTCTTGTCTTTGTTCAGACTGTGACTCTACTTTTGAGAGGATTGGAGAAGAAAACTGCCCAAACTGTATGAAAACAGGTTTGTCAACAAAGTGTCAAGATTGTCAATTTTGGTGTAAAGAAGAAGTTGAAGTCAGTCATAGAGCGATTTTTACTTACAATCAAGCTATGAAGGATTTTTTCAGTCGGTATAAGTTTGATGGAGACTTCCTTTTAAGAAAAGTTTTTGCTTCAGTTTTAAGTGAGGAGTTAAAAAAGTACAAAGAGTATCAATTTGTCGTCATTCCCCTAAGTCCTGAAAGATTGCTCGAGAGGGGATTTAACCAGGTTGAAGGTTTAGTTGAAGCAGCAGAGTTCTCTTTGCAAGACTTACTAGAGAAGAGAGAAGAGCGGGCCAGTTCTTCCAAAAATCGTTCAGAACGCTTGGGGACAGAACTTCCTTTCTTTATTAAAAGGGGAGTCACTATTCCTAAAAAAATCCTACTTATAGATGACATTTATACTACTGGAACAACTATAAATCGTGTGAAGAAGCTGTTGGAAGAAGCTGGTGCTGAGGATGTAAAAACATTTTCCCTTGTAAGATGAGGAAAAAATTTGCAAAAATAAAATGAAAGCGTTATAATGAAATCAGAAAAACAAAAATGTTTAGAAAGAAGGTACTCATATGATTAAATATAGTATCCGTGGTGAAAACCTAGAAGTAACAGAAGCAATTCGTGATTATGTAGTTTCTAAACTCGAAAAGATCGAAAAGTATTTTCAAGCTGAACAAGAGTTGGATGCTCGAGTAAACTTGAAGGTGTATCGTGAAAAAACGGCTAAAGTGGAGGTGACGATTCCGCTTGGTTCAATTACTCTTCGTGCAGAAGATGTGTCTCAAGATATGTATGGTTCAATTGACCTTGTAACCGATAAAATTGAACGTCAGATTCGTAAAAATAAAACAAAAATCGAGCGTAAAAATAAAAACAAGGTAGCAACTAGTCAATTATTTACAGATGCTTTGGTGGAAGATACAAATGTTGTCCAATCTAGAGTTGTTCGTTCAAAACAAATTGATTTAAAACCAATGGATTTGGAAGAAGCTATTCTACAGATGGATTTGTTGGGACATGATTTCTTTATCTATGTGGATGTTGAAGATCAGACAACCAATGTGATTTATCGTCGTGAAGATGGCGAGATTGGCTTGTTAGAAGTTAAAGAATCTTAATTTCAATATGTGTAAAGGAAGGTTTACTAAATTGTAAACCTCCTTTTTCTTATAATTGATAAAATTACTGATTACACTTTTAAAAAGTCGCTTTTTGGTGGTTATTATGGTATAATGGGTGCCAAGAGGTTTGGAATGAAAAAATTTTATGTAAGTCCTATTTTCCCCTTAATATTAGGAATAGTGGCGTTCGGAGTGCTATCTGTGCAACTTGTTTTTGTAACGAATACACTGGTAACGCTATTTCTTTTGCTACTTATTTTGGGTTCATATATTTTACTATTCATCCATCAGAGAGACTACTACTCAAGGAGTGAAGTAGAACAAATCCAGTATGTAAACCACCAAGCTGAAGAAAGTTTGACAACCTTGTTAGAACAGATGCCTGTCGGAGTTATTAAATTAGACTTGTCGTCAGGTGAAGTTGAATGGTTTAATCCTTATGCTGAATTGATTTTGACTAATGAAGTGGGCGAAATTGATGTGGCATTAATTCAAACAATTATCAAGGCTTCTGTGGGGAATCCAGGTTCTTATGCCACCTTGGGTGAGACCCGCTATTCGGTTCATATGGACAAGGTGTCTGGAGTTCTTTACTTCTTTGATGTGTCTGGAGAATACGAAGCGACTGTTGAGTTAGTAACGAGTCGACCTGTGATTGGGATCGTTTCCGTTGACAACTATGATGATTTAGAAGATGAAACATCGGAGTCTGATATCAGTCATATCAATAGTTTTGTAGCCAATTTTGTTTCAGAATTTGCTGGGAAGCATGCCATGTTCTCCCGTCGAGTGAGTATGGACCGTTTCTATCTCTTTACGGACTACACGGTACTTGAGGGATTGATGAATGATAAATTTTCTGTTATCGATGCTTTCAGAGAAGAGTCAAAACAGAGACAGTTGCCTTTGACCTTAAGTATGGGCTTTTCTTATGGTGATGGAAATCATGATGAGATAGGTAAAGTTGCATTACTCAACTTGAACTTGGCTGAAGTGCGTGGTGGAGACCAGGTGGTTGTCAAGGAGAACGACGAAACGAAAAATCCAGTTTATTTTGGTGGTGGGTCTGCTGCGTCAATCAAGCGTACACGAACACGTACGCGCGCTATGATGACGGCTATTTCAGATAAAATTAGAAGTGTAGATCAGGTTTTTGTAGTTGGTCATAAAAACCTTGATATGGATGCTTTGGGTTCTGCTGTAGGTATGAAGTTATTTGCTAGTAATGTAACAGAAAATAGTTATGCTCTTTATGATGAAAATCAAATGTCACCAGATATTGAACGAGCTGTTGCATTCTTAGAAAAAGAAGGAGTTACGAAGTTGTTGTCTGTTAAGGATGCAATGGGGATGGTGACCAATCGTTCTTTGTTGATTCTTGTAGACCATTCAAAGACAGCTTTAACTTTATCAAAAGATTTTTATGATTTGTTTACCCAAACTATTGTTATTGACCACCATCGAAGGGATCAGGATTTCCCAGACAATGCAGTTATCACTTATATCGAAAGTGGTGCAAGCAGTGCCAGTGAGTTGGTAACGGAATTGATTCAGTTCCAGAATTCTAAGAAAAATCGTTTGAGTCGTATGCAAGCAAGTGTTTTAATGGCTGGTATGATGTTGGATACTAAAAATTTCACCTCACGAGTGACTAGTCGGACATTTGATGTTGCTAGCTATCTCAGAACGCGCGGAAGCGATAGTATTGCTATCCAGGAAATGGCTGCGACGGATTTTGAAGAATATCGTGAGGTCAATGAACTGATTTTACAGGGACGTAAATTAGGTTCAGATGTACTGATAGCAGAGGCTAAGGACTCGAAATGCTATGATACAGTTGTTATTAGTAAGGCAGCAGATGCCATGTTAGCTATGTCAGGTATTGAAGCGAGTTTTGTTCTTGCGAAGAATACACAAGGATTTATCTCTATCTCAGCTCGCAGTCGTAGTAAGCTGAATGTACAACGGATTATGGAAGAGCTGGGAGGTGGAGGCCACTTTAATTTGGCAGCAGCTCAAATTAAGGATTTAACCTTGTCAGAAGCAGGTGAAAAACTGACAGAAATTGTATTAAATGAAATAAAGGAAAAGGAGAAAGAAGCATGAAAGTAATCTTTTTAGCAGATGTCAAAGGAAAAGGTAAAAAAGGCGAAATTAAGGAAGTACCAACAGGGTATGCGCAAAACTTTCTTATCAAAAAGAACCTAGCCAAAGAAGCAACTGCTCAAGCTGTGGGTGAACTTCGTGGTAAACAAAAATCGGAAGAAAAAGCTCACGCTGAGATGATTGCAGAAGCAAAAGCAATTAAAGCTCAACTTGAAGCAGAAGAAACGGTTGTAGAATTCGTTGAAAAGGTTGGTCCAGATGGCCGTACCTTTGGTTCTATTACCAATAAGAAAATTGCAGAAGAATTGCAAAAGCAATTTGGAATTAAGATTGATAAACGTCATATTCAAGTACAAGCTCCGATTCGAGCAGTTGGATTGATTGATGTACCAGTGAAAATCTATCAAGATATCACAAGTGTAATCAATCTTCGTGTGAAAGAAGGATAAATTTACACCTTCTTGACAAGATTGTAAAAGGAAGGGAAGTCTGATGGCAGAAGTAGAAGAGTTACGAGTACAACCTCAAGATATCTTAGCTGAGCAATCCGTTTTAGGGGCTATCTTTATTGACGAGAGTAAGCTTGTTTTTGTGCGAGAATATATTGAGTCTCGGGACTTTTTTAAGTATGCCCATCGTTTGATTTTTCAAGCTATGGTCGATTTATCCGATCGTGGCGATGCTATAGATGCAACAACGGTTCGTACCATTCTTGATAATCAAGGTGATTTACAGAATATTGGTGGCCTGTCTTACTTGGTTGAGATTGTCAATTCTGTGCCAACTTCTGCTAACGCGGAGTATTATGCTAAAATTGTTGCAGAAAAGGCTATGTTACGGCGATTAATCGCCAAGTTGACAGAGTCTGTCAATCAAGCTTACGAGGCTTCGCAACCAGCTGATGAAATCATTGCTCAGGCAGAAAAAGGACTGATTGATGTCAGTGAAAATGCTAATCGAAGTGGATTTAAGAACATTCGAGATGTGTTGAATGTCAACTTTGGAAATCTGGAGGCTCGCTCTCAACAAACGACTGATATTACAGGTATTGCTACGGGCTATCGTGATTTGGATCATATGACGACTGGACTTCATGAGGAGGAGTTAATTATCCTAGCAGCCCGTCCAGCGGTTGGTAAGACAGCCTTTGCCTTGAATATCGCTCAGAATATTGGGACTAAGTTGGACAAAACGGTTGCTATCTTTTCGCTTGAAATGGGTGCGGAAAGTCTAGTAGACCGTATGTTAGCTGCAGAAGGTTTGGTGGAATCGCATTCTATCCGTACAGGTCAATTGACCGATGAGGAATGGCAAAAGTATACCATTGCTCAAGGGAATCTAGCCAACGCGAGTATCTATATCGATGATACTCCAGGGATTCGGATTACAGAGATTCGTTCTCGTTCTCGTAAATTGGCTCAAGAAACTGGAAATCTTGGTTTGATTTTGATAGACTATTTGCAGCTTATCACGGGAACTGGTCGAGAAAATCGTCAACAAGAGGTTTCAGAAATTTCACGTCAGTTGAAAATCCTAGCCAAGGAACTGAAGGTTCCAGTAATTGCTCTCAGTCAGTTGTCTCGTGGTGTAGAACAACGTCAGGATAAGAGACCAGTCTTGTCTGATATTCGTGAATCTGGGTCTATTGAGCAGGACGCTGATATCGTAGCCTTTCTTTATCGTGACGACTACTATGAGCGTGGTGGTGAAGAAGAGGAAGGCATACCAAATAATAAGGTAGAAGTTATTATCGAGAAAAACCGTAGTGGAGCTCGTGGAACAGTGGAATTGATTTTCCAAAAAGAATACAATAAATTTTCAAGTATCTCAAAAAGGGAGGCATAAGATGTCAGATGCATTTACAGACGTAGCCAAGATGAAAAAAATCAAAGAAGAAATCAAGGCACATGAGGGACAAGTCGTAGAAATGACTTTGGAGAATGGTCGTAAACGCCAAAAAAATAGATTGGGTAAGTTAATTGAGGTTTATCCATCTCTATTTATCGTGGAATTTGGGAATGTTGAAGGAGATAAACAAGCTAATGTTTATGTTGAATCCTTTACTTACTCAGATATCCTTACCGAAAAGAATTTGATTCATTATCTTGACTAAAGTGAGAAATTTTCTCACTTTTTCTTTTTTCTCCGAATAGTTTAAGTGAAGGCAATCTTCGACTTATATTATTTTTCAAGGAGGATGAATGAAAATTTCACCATTTACAGTAACAGAGACAAGATTTTCTTTTAGAAAATCAGTTAAAAAGGTTGTTCCTTTTTTAGTAGTAGGATTGATGTTAGCAGCGGGTAATAGTGTATCTGCCTATTCGGGAGGAAATGGCTCGATTGCGCGTGGGGATGATTATCCTGCTTATTATAAAAATGGCAGTCAGGAAATTGACAAGTGGCGCATGTATTCTCGTCAGTGTACTTCTTTTGCAGCCTTTCGCTTAAGTGGTGTAAATGGTTTTGAGATTCCGGCTGCTTATGGAAATGCGAATGAATGGGGGCATCGTGCTCGTCGTGAAGGTTATCGTGTTGATAATACACCGACTATCGGCTCGATTGCTTGGTCTACTGCAGGAGGTTATGGTCATGTTGCTTGGGTTTCAAATGTGATGGGAGATAATATAGAAATTGAGGAATACAACTATGATTATAAAGGTAATTATAATAAACGAATTGTAAAAGCAAACAAGATGACCGGTTTTATTCATTTTAAAGATTTATCAAGCAATTCTAAAGAAGTCCAAAACAGTTCAAAAGATTCGACAAGTAATCATGTTGTGACCAGTCAATCTTCGTCTTTGATGAGAGGAACTCATTATTTTAAGGTGGAGACTCCTATTAAAGATCAACCATTATTGAATGCAACTCCACTTGCATATTATTCTCCAGGTGAGAGTGTTCATTATGATCAGGTGATTGAAAAAGATGGCTACAAATGGTTAAGTTACATTTCGTATAGTGGAAATCGTCGTTATATTCAGTTGGAGGGAGTAACTTCGTCACAGAATCGATCAGTAAATAGCTCTAATTATGGTTCAAATAATGGATTGACTGTGGGTTGGAAGAAAATAAATGGTAGTTGGTATTATTTCAAATCAGATGGTTCTAAGGCGACAGAATGGCTGAAAGATGGTTCTACCTGGTATTATTTGAAATCATCTGGTGAAATGCAGACAGGATGGTTAAAGGAAAATGGGATGTGGTATTATCTAGATGACTCAGGGGCAATGAAAACGGGCTGGTATCAAGTCTCTGGTAAGTGGTATTATTCTTACTCTTCAGGTGCATTAGCAGTCAATACGACGGTAGATGGCTACAGAGTAAAGTCTAATGGTGAATGGATTCAAGAATAGCAAAAATTATCATATAAATTGAAAAGAATGAAAAGAAAGTAGATTGGAAGCGTTTTAAATAAGGATAAATAAGCTTTCTATTTTCAATTTTTTGAAATACATACTATATATAATAAAGCGAGAAACATATTAACATTTTATTTGATGCTTAAGTTAAAAAGGAGTATAATGAAACTAGTTATGATTTAAAAAAGGAGCATTTAAAAATGGATAAAAAGAAAATCATTTTAACTAGTTTGGCTAGTGTAGCTGTTTTGGGAGCGGCTTTTGTTGCATCTCAACCGTCAGTCGTGAAAGCTGATGATAAACCAACAGCTACTCAACCGATTGGAGAAACTAAGCCTACACCTGCGGCTGAAACTCCAAAAACTGAAGTAGAAAAAGCTAAGGAAGCTGAAAAAGAAGCTAACGCCAAAGTTGATGCAGCTCAAGAAAAAGTAGATACAACAACTACTACAGCAACTGATGCAACTACTAAACTTGAAACAGAGAAAAAAGAAGCTGCTGAGGCTGATGCTGCAAAAACTAAAGCTGAAGAAGCTAAGAAAATGGCTGACGATGAATTAGCTAAAGCAAAAGAAGAAGCTGCTAAAGCTGACTCTAAAGCAAAAGAAGAAGCCGCAAAAGAAGAAGCCGCTGCAAAAGAAGAAGCCGAAGCTAAAGAAGCTTTAACTGAAGCTTTGAAACAAATTCCTGATAACGAATTGCTTGACAAAAAAGCAAAAGAAGAATTATTGAAGTCTGTTGAGTCTGGTGAATTAAATGCTTCTGATATTCTTGCTGAGTTAGCAGATGATGCTGAAAAAGCACAAGATACTAATCCAACAATTAAAACAGAAGCTCCTGTATCTAAGGACAAGCTTCCTGAAGAGGTGCAAGCGGGAATTGAGGAAGGTGAAGCAGCGGATGCTGCTCGTCCTGAATCAGAAAAATTGCAAGACAAAGCTGATGATTTAACTGAAACAATTGAAAACTTAACGGATGATGCTGAGAAATTAAAAGCCGATTCTGAAAAGAAAGCTGAAACACTAAAAAAACAGGAAGATACTTTAAAAGAAGCAAAAGAGGCTCTTAAATCCGCTAAAGATAATGGATTTGGTGAAGATATCACAACACCGTTAGAAAAAGCTGTAACTGCGATTGAAAAAGAACGCGATACTGCGAAGTCTGAATTTGATGAAGCTGATGAAAAAATTCAAGCTGCATCAGCTGAAATTCAAGATTTAACTGAAAAACGTGATAATCTTCTTGAAGAAGTAAAAAAAGCAGAAGCAAAAGAAGCTGCAGAACCAGCTAAACCAGCAGAAGAAACTCCAGAGGAAGAAGCTGAACCAACCGAAGCTGAAAAAGCTGCTAAAGCTAAAGCAGAGGCTGATGCTAAAGTTGCTGAATTAGAGAAAAAAGTAGCTGAAGAAGCTAAAAAGGTTGAAGAAGCTACAGCGAAAGCTAAAAAAGAAGCTGCTGATGTAACTGCTGCTGAGACTGCAAAAACAGAAGCAGACAAAGCTCAAGCTGACGCAGAAGCTGAATTAGCTAAGGCTAAAGAAGAAGCAGCTAAAGCAAAAGCTAAAGTTGAAGAAGAAGTAAAAAAAGAAGAAGACGCTAAAAAAGAAGAAGCAGCTAACTTAGAAGCTTTGAAAGGTGCTTTAGAGCAACTTGAAAAAAAGGCTGAAGATAAAGTCAACAAGGATGATAGCATCAAGCCTGAAGATAAAGCGAAAGCTATCGAAGAAGCAAAAGCTGAAATCGGTAAAGAAGCTTTACTAAAAGCGATTGAAGATGGAGTTCTTACAGCTACTCAAGCTGTAGATGAATTCCTCAACGATGCCAACACAAAAGATAAAGCTCCTGAAGCTTATAAAACTAAAGAGTTAACTGCTGACGAAACTAAGAAAATTGATGAAGCAGCTCAAAAAGAAGCTTCTAAACCAATTGTTAAAAAACTTACAGACATTGCTGATGATTTAGCTGAAAAAATTGAAAAATTAACGAAAGAAGCTGAGGAAGATAAAGCTGACGCTACTGAAAAAGCTAAGGTAGTAGAAGAGAAAAATGCTGCATTAGAGAAACAAAAAGAAACTTTAGAAAAAGCTAAAACTGCTCTTGAAACTGCTAAGAAAAACAATGCGGATCAAGCTATCCAAGATGGATTGCAAGATGCTGTAACTAAACTAGAAGCTTCAGTTGCTTCTGCTAAAACTGCCGCTGATGAAGCTCAAGCTAAATTTGATGAAGTTAACGAAGCTGTAAAAGCATACAAATCTGCAATCGATGAGCTAACTGACGATTACAACACAACTTTAGGTTATATCGAAAACTTAAAAGAAGTTCCTAAGGGTGAAGAACCGAAAGACTTCAGTGGTGGTGTAAATCCTAGTGATGCACCTTCTGATGATGCTAAACAACCTGACGAAGTGCCAACTGCTCCTAACGCTCCAGGATTTAGTGGTGGTGTGAATCCTGGTGCCTCTCCTTCTGGAGATAATGGATCTGATTTCAATGGTGGGGTAAATGATGCAACACCTCCTACTGTAGCCGATGCTCCAGAATATAGTGGAGGAGTTAATGCGGCTGATGCTCCTGTAGCTGAGGTAGCTCCAGAATTCACAGGAATTCTTGCAACCAATACACCTGTGAATGAAAATGGAGAAGCATTATTGCCTCCTGTAGCTGAGGTAGCTCCAGAATTCACAGGAACTCTTGCAACTAATACACCTGTTAATGAAAACGGAGAAGCATTATTACCTCCTGTAGCTGAGGTAGCTCCAGAATTCAACAGTGGAGTTAATAGTTTAGAAGCAGCTGTTAATGAAGTTCCAGAATATAAAGGTGGTGCTAATTTTGTCTTAGCAGCTGTTAATGAAGTTCCAGAATATAAAGGTGGTGCTAATTTTGTCTTAGCAGCTGTTAACGAAGCTCCAGAATATACAGGGCCTTTATCTACAAATGGTGAAGACGCTACAGTGAATAATGTTCCTGCATACGGAGAAACAGGCGCACCAGCAATTAACGAAGTTCCAGCGTATGCAGAAACAGGCGCACCAGCAATTAACGAAGTTCCAGCATATGCAGAAACAGGCGCACCAGCAATTAATGAAGTTCCAGAATATACTCTTACAACAGCAGGTACTAACAAGGATAATACTTATCAAGCACCAGCACCAGCAGCAAAAGCAGAAGATAAAAAAGAACTTCCAAATACTGGTGGTAAAGATAATGTTGCAGTTGCATCATTGGGATTCCTTGGATTGTTCCTTGGTGCTATTCCATTTGTGAAACGTAAAAACTAATTCATTTCGTAGTTTGCAAGAGAAGGAATAACTTCCTTCTCTTTTGTATATTATCTTAGTTTCTCTCAGGGAATTCTTCCCAATGGTATTTTTTGGTACTTTCCTTTATAATGGGTGTATGGATAAGAAAAAATTATTATTGATTGATGGGTCTTCTGTTGCTTTTCGGGCGTTTTTTGCGCTCTATCAGCAGTTAGACCGTTTTAAGAACGCGGCTGGTTTGCATACCAATGCGATTTATGGCTTTCAGTTGATGTTGAGCCATTTGTTAGAGAGGATTGAGCCTAGTCATATTTTAGTGGCTTTTGATGCAGGAAAGACGACTTTCCGTACAGAGATGTATGCGGACTATAAGGGTGATCGGGCTAAGACCCCTGATGAGTTTCGTGAGCAATTTCCCTTCATTCGTGAGTTGCTGGATCATATGGGGATTCGTCACTATGAGTTAGCTCAGTATGAGGCGGATGACATTATTGGGACACTGGATAAGTTAGCTGAGCAAGATGGTTTTGATATTACCATTGTCAGTGGGGACAAGGATTTGATTCAACTGACGGATGAGCATACGGTGGTTGAGATTTCCAAGAAAGGTGTGGCTGAGTTTGAGGCCTTTACGCCAGAATATCTTATGGAAAAGATGGGCATTACACCGGCTCAGTTTATCGATCTCAAGGCGCTCATGGGTGATAAGTCGGATAATATCCCTGGGGTGACTAAAATCGGTGAAAAGACTGGTATCAAGCTCTTGCTGGAGCATGGTTCGCTTGAGGGTATTTATGAAAATATCGATGGGATGAAGGCTTCTAAGATGAAGGAAAATCTCATCAATGATAAGGAACAGGCCTTTTTGTCGAAAACACTGGCGACCATTGATACCAAGGCACCGATTGAGATTAGTTTGGAGGATTTGGTCTATAGTGGTCCAGATGTGGAAAATCTTGGGAAATTCTACGATGAGATGGGTTTTAAACAGCTCAAGCAGGCTTTAAATGTGTCGTCAGCTGATGTGGCTGAGAGCTTGGACTTTACTATTGTTGACCAAGTCAGTCAAGATATGCTGAGTGAAGAGTCTATCTTCCATTTTGAGCTTTTTGGGGAGAATTACCATACGGACGATTTGGTTGGTTTTGCCTGGTCTTGTGGGAATAAGCTCTATGCCACAGATAAACTTGAGCTTTTGCAAGAGCCGATTTTCAAGGACTTTTTAGAAAAAACACCTCTGAGAGTTTATGACTTTAAGAAGGCCAAAGTCCTCTTGCATCGTTTTGATGTGAATTTGCAGGCGCCTGCTTTTGACAGTCGCTTGGCTAAATACCTCCTTTCGACTGTTGAGGACAATGAAATTGCGACCATTGCGAGTCTTTACGGTCAGACTTACTTGGTTGATGATGAGACTTTCTATGGTAAGGGAGTCAAGAAGGCCATTCCTGAACGTGAGAAATTCTTGGAGCATTTAGCTCGTAAACTTGCTGTTTTGGTCGAAACAGAGCCTATTTTACTTGAAAAACTCAGTGAAAATGGGCAATTAGAGCTTCTTTATGATATGGAGCAACCTCTGGCCTTTGTCCTTGCTAAGATGGAAATTGCTGGGATTACGGTCAAGAAAGAGACCTTGCTTGAGATGCAGGCTGAAAATGAGCTTGTCATTGAAAAACTGACTCAGGAGATTTACGAACTGGCTGGTGAGGAGTTTAATATCAACTCGCCTAAGCAGTTAGGAGTGCTTCTCTTTGAAAAATTGGGGCTACCTCTAGAATACACTAAGAAAACCAAGACTGGATACTCGACAGCGGTGGATGTCTTGGAGCGCCTGGCTCCTATTGCTCCGATTGTTAAGAAAATCCTGGATTACCGTCAAATTGCTAAGATTCAATCCACTTATGTAATTGGCTTGCAGGACTGGATTTTGGCTGATGGCAAGATTCATACTCGCTATGTGCAGGATTTGACCCAGACAGGGCGTCTGTCTAGTGTGGATCCAAACTTGCAAAATATTCCTGTACGATTGGAACAAGGCCGTCTTATTCGGAAGGCTTTTGTGCCAGAGTGGGAGGATAGTGTCCTTCTCAGCTCGGACTATTCACAGATTGAATTGCGCGTTTTGGCGCATATTTCTAATGATGAGCACTTGATTAAGGCTTTCCAAGAGGGGGCAGATATCCATACTTCGACAGCCATGCGTGTCTTTGGTATTGAGCGTCCTGAGGATGTGACTGCAAACGACCGTCGTAATGCCAAGGCTGTCAACTTTGGAGTGGTTTACGGGATTTCAGACTTTGGTTTGTCGAATAATTTGGGCATTAGCCGTAAGGAAGCCAAAGCCTACATTGATACCTACTTTGAACGCTTCCCAGGTATTAAAAACTACATGGATGAAGTGGTGCGTGAGGCGCGTGATAAGGGCTATGTGGAGACCCTCTTCAAGCGTCGTCGTGAGTTGCCAGATATCAATTCGCGCAACTTCAATATTCGTGGTTTTGCAGAGCGGACAGCTATCAACTCTCCTATCCAGGGTTCGGCGGCAGATATTCTCAAGATTGCCATGATTCAGCTAGATAAAGCCTTGGTTGCAGGTGGTTATCAGACTAAGATGCTGTTGCAAGTGCACGATGAAATCGTCCTTGAAGTGCCTAAATCGGAACTAGCAGAGATGAAAAAATTGGTCAAACAAACTATGGAAGAAGCCATTCAACTCAGTGTTCCCCTCATCGCAGATGAAAATGAAGGGGCAACATGGTACGAGGCTAAATAAAAAAGCTATATAGAGTTTGAAGCATTTGTTTTCAAACTCTTTTTCATGTTTTTCTGTAAGCAGTTTCCTTGACATTTTTTTTGTTTTGCGCTATCATATGTCCATATAATATATGGGAGTCTGTGTACAGTCTGAGAGGAAGTGTTAAACTTCGACCGCACCTGATCTGGGTAATGCCAGCGTAGGGAACGATACTTAGTCTAATCTTGACCTTTTCCATATATGGTAAAGGTTTTTCTTTTTGTCAAAGGAAAACGAGAAGAGGAGGTTCTTATGAAAGCAAGCATAGCCTTGCAAGTTTTACCCTTGGCACAGGGAATTGATCGGATTGCTGTTATTGATCAGGTCATTGCTTATCTGCAAGCTCAAGAAGTAACTATGGTGGTGACACCATTTGAAACGGTCTTGGAAGGGGAGTTTGATGAGCTCATGCGCATTCTCAAAGAAGCGCTAGAGGTAGCAGGGCAAGAGGCAGACAATGTCTTTGCCAATGTTAAAATAAATGTAGGAGAGATATTAAGTATTGATGAGAAACTTGAAAAGTATACTGAGACGATACATTAGTCTATTGGGCTTTCTAGGAGTCTTGTCAATCTGGCAGCTAGCAGGTTTGCTTAAACTTCTCCCCAAGTTTATCCTGCCGACACCTCTTGAAATTCTCCAGGCCTTTGTTCGTGATAGAGAATTTCTCTGGCACCATAGCTGGGCGACCTTGAGAGTGGCTTTGCTGGGGTTGGTTCTGGGAGTTTTGATTGCCTGTCTCATGGCTGTGCTTATGGATAGTTTGACTTGGCTTAACGATCTGATTTACCCTATGATGGTGGTTGTTCAGACCATTCCGACCATTGCCATAGCTCCTATCCTGGTCTTGTGGCTCGGTTATGGGATTTTACCCAAGATTGTCTTGATTATCTTGACGACTACTTTTCCTATCATCGTTAGCATTTTGGACGGTTTTAGGCATTGTGACAAGGATATGCTGACCTTGTTTAGTCTGATGCGGGCCAAACCTTGGCAAATTCTGTGGCATTTTAAAATCCCAGTCAGTCTGCCTTACTTTTATGCAGGTCTGAGGGTCAGTGTCTCCTACGCCTTTATCACAACAGTGGTATCTGAGTGGTTGGGAGGCTTTGAGGGTCTTGGTGTTTATATGATTCAGTCCAAGAAACTGTTTCAGTATGACACCATGTTCGCTATTATTATTCTGGTATCGATTATCAGCCTTCTTGGTATGAAATTGGTCGATATTAGTGAAAAATATGTGATTAAATGGAAACGTTCGTAGAATAAGGATGTTTCAAAAAAGAAAAGAGGAAATCAAAATGAAGAAAACATGGAAAGTGTTTTTAACGCTTGTAACGGCTTTTGTAGCTGTTGTGCTTGTGGCTTGTGGTCAAGGAACTGCTTCTAAGGACAACAAAGAGGCAGAACTCAAGAAGATTGACTTTATCCTAGACTGGACACCAAATACCAACCACACAGGACTTTATGTGGCTAAGGAAAAAGGTTATTTCAAAGAAGCTGGAGTAGATGTTGATTTGAAATTGCCGCCAGAAGAAAGTTCTTCTGACTTGGTTATCAATGGCAAGGCACCATTTGCAGTGTATTTCCAAGATTACATGGCGAAGAAATTGGAAAAAGGGGCAGGAATTACTGCTGTTGCAGCTATCGTAGAGCACAATACATCAGGAATCATCTCTCGTAAATCTGACAATGTAGCTAGTCCAAAAGACTTGGTTGGTAAGAAATACGGGACATGGAATGACCCAACGGAACTTGCTATGTTGAAAACCTTGGTAGAATCACAAGGTGGAGACTTTGAGAAGGTAGAAAAAGTACCAAATAATGACTCAAACTCTATCACACCAATCGCTAATGGTGTCTTTGACACTGCTTGGATCTACTATGGATGGGATGGAATTCTTGCAAAATCTCAAGGTGTAGATGCTAACTTTATGTACTTGAAAGACTACGTTAAAGAATTTGACTACTACTCACCAGTTATCATCGCCAACAACGACTACCTCAAAGACAACAAAGAAGAAGCTCGCAAAGTTATCCAAGCCATCAAAAAAGGCTACCAATATGCTATGGAGCATCCAGAGGAAGCAGCTGATATCCTCATCAAAAATGCACCTGAACTAAAGGAAAAACGTGACTTTGTCATCGAATCTCAAAAATACTTGTCAAAAGAATACGCAAGCGACAAGGAAAAATGGGGGCAATTTGATGCAGCTCGTTGGAATGCCTTCTACAAATGGGATAAAGAAAATGGTATCCTTAAAGAAGACTTGACAGACAAAGGCTTTACCAACGAATTTGTGAAATAATGACAGAAATTAGACTAGAACACGTCAGTTATGCTTATGGTCAGGAGAAAATTTTAGAGGATATCAACCTGCAGGTAACTTCAGGTGAAGTGGTTTCCATCCTAGGTCCAAGTGGTGTTGGAAAAACCACCCTCTTTAATCTGATCGCTGGAATTTTAGAAGTCCAGTCAGGGCGAATTATACTTGACGGTGAAGAAAATCCTAAGGGACGCGTGAGTTATATGTTGCAGAAGGATCTGCTCTTGGAGCACAAGACGGTGCTTGGCAATATCATACTGCCTCTCTTGATTCAAAAAGTGGATAAGGCAGAAGCTATTGCTCGCGCAGATGAAATTCTTGCTACCTTCCAGTTGACAGCTGTACGAGACAAGTATCCTCATGAACTAAGTGGTGGGATGCGCCAGCGTGTGGCCTTGCTTCGTACCTACCTTTTCGGGCACAAGCTTTTTCTCTTGGATGAGGCCTTTAGCGCTTTGGATGAGATGACCAAGATGGAACTCCACGCTTGGTATCTTGAGATTCACAAGCAGTTGCAGTTAACAACCTTGATTATCACGCACAGTATCGAGGAGGCCCTCAGTCTCAGCGACCGCATCTATATCTTGAAAAATCGCCCTGGGCAGATTGTTTCAGAAATTAAACTAGATTGGTCTGAAGATGAGGACAAGGAAGTCCAAAAGATTGTCTATAAACGTCAAATCTTAGCGGAATTAGGCTTAGATAAGTAGAGAAATAGGGAGTTGGTGAAGATTATCCTTTACCAGCGCCCTTTTTCTTTTAAAAATGAGAAAATTTCGGTATAATAGTCAAAGATAGTCAAGGTTTAAAGAGAGAGGTGGGTTTGTAATGAGATTTAAAAATACATCGGATCATATTGAGGCCTACATCAAGGCGATTTTAGATCAATCTGGAATTGTAGAATTGCAACGGAGTCAGTTGGCAGATACTTTTCAGGTTGTTCCTAGTCAGATCAACTATGTGATTAAGACACGCTTTACGGAAAGTAGAGGCTACTTGGTTGAAAGTAAGCGTGGTGGTGGAGGCTACATTCGTATAGGACGGATTGAGTTTTCTAGTCATCATGAAATGCTTAGGGAGCTGCTTTACTCAATTGGTGAGCGAGTTAGTCAAGAAATTTATGAGGATATTCTGCAGCTTTTGGTTGAGCAGGAATTGATGACCAAGCAGGAGATGAATTTGCTAGTATCAGTAGCTTTGGATCGCGTTTTAGGAGAAGAAGCACCAGTACTTCGAGCAAACATGCTACGACAGGTCATACAAGAGGTAGATAGAAAAGGGAAGTAAGATGAACTATTCAAAAGCATTGAATGAATGTATCGAAAGTGCCTACATGGTGGCTGGCCATTTTGGAGCTTGTTACCTAGAGTCTTGGCACTTGTTGATTGCCATGTCCAATCACAGTTATAGTGTGGCAGGGGCCACTTTAAATGATTATCCATATGAGATGGACCGTTTAGAAGAGGTGGCTTTGGAACTGACTGAAACAGACTATAACCAGAATGAAACTTTGACGGAATTGCCGTTTTCTCATCGTTTGCAGGTCCTTTTTGATGAAGCAGAATATGTGGCGTCAGTGGTCCATGCTAAGATGCTAGGGACGGAGCATGTCCTCTATGCGATTTTGCATGATGGCAATGCCTTGGCGACTCGTATCTTGGAGAGAGCTGGTTTTTCTTATGAAGACAAGAAAGATCAGGTTAAGATTGCTGCCCTACGTCGAAATCTAGAAGAACGTGCAGGCTGGACTCGTGAAGACCTCAAGGCTTTACGCCAACGTCATCGTACAGTAGCTGACAAACAAAATTCTATGGCCAATATGATGGGCATGCCCCAGACTCCAAGCGGTGGTCTCGAGGACTATACGCATGATTTAACGGAGCAAGCGCGTTCTGGCAGATTAGAGCCAGTCATCGGTCGGGACAAGGAAATCTCTCGTATGATTCAAATCTTGAGCCGTAAAACCAAGAATAATCCTGTCTTGGTTGGAGATGCGGGTGTCGGGAAAACTGCTCTGGCGCTTGGTCTTGCCCAGCGTATTGCTAGTGGGGATGTGCCTACGGAAATGGCTAAGATGCGCGTGTTAGAGCTTGATTTGATGAATGTCGTCGCAGGGACACGTTTCCGCGGTGACTTTGAAGAACGTATGAACAATATCATCAAGGACATTGAAGAAGATGGACAAGTCATCCTCTTTATCGATGAACTTCACACTATCATGGGTTCTGGGAGTGGGATTGACTCAACTCTAGATGCGGCCAATATCTTGAAGCCAGCCTTGGCGCGTGGAACTTTGAGAACGGTTGGTGCGACCACTCAGGAAGAATATCAAAAACATATCGAAAAAGATGCAGCCCTTTCTCGTCGTTTCGCTAAAGTAACGATTGAAGAGCCGAGTGTGGCAGACAGCATGACCATTTTACAAGGCTTGAAGGCGACTTATGAGAAACATCACCGTGTGCAAATCACAGATGAAGCAGTTGAAACAGCCGTCAAGATGGCCCATCGTTACTTGACTAGTCGTCATTTGCCGGACTCTGCTATTGACCTCTTGGACGAAGCAGCAGCAACAGTGCAAAATAAGGCAAAGCATGTAAAAGCAGACGATTCGGGCTTGAGTCCAGCTGACAAGGCCTTGATGGATGGCAAGTGGAAACAGGCAGCTCAGCTAATCGCAAAAGAAGAGGAAGTGCCTGTCTATAAAGACTTGGTGACAGAGTCTGATATTTTGACCACCTTGAGTCGTTTGTCAGGTATTCCAGTCCAAAAACTGACTCAGACGGACGCTAAGAAATACCTTAACTTGGAAGCTGAATTGCACAAACGTGTCATCGGTCAAGATCAAGCTGTTTCAAGCATTAGCCGTGCGATTCGCCGCAACCAGTCAGGGATTCGCAGTCATAAGCGTCCGATTGGTTCCTTTATGTTCCTAGGGCCTACAGGTGTCGGTAAGACCGAATTGGCCAAGGCTCTGGCAGAAGTTCTCTTTGATGATGAATCAGCTCTGATCCGCTTTGATATGAGTGAATATATGGAAAAATTTGCAGCCAGTCGTCTCAATGGAGCTCCTCCGGGCTATGTGGGTTATGAAGAAGGTGGGGAGTTGACCGAGAAGGTTCGCAACAAACCCTATTCCGTTCTCCTCTTTGACGAGGTAGAAAAAGCCCACCCAGATATCTTTAATGTCCTCTTGCAGGTCTTGGATGACGGTGTCTTGACAGATAGCAAGGGACGCAAGGTTGACTTTTCAAATACCATTATCATCATGACATCGAACCTTGGTGCGACAGCCCTTCGTGATGACAAGACCGTCGGTTTTGGAGCTAAGGACATTCGTTTTGACCAGGAAAATATGGAAAAACGCATGTTTGAAGAGTTGAAAAAGGCTTATAGACCTGAGTTTATCAACCGTATTGATGAAAAGGTAGTCTTCCATAGCTTGTCTAGCGACCATATGCAGGAAGTGGTGAAGATTATGGTTAAACCTTTAGTAACAAGTTTGGCTGAAAAAGGTATTGACTTGAAATTACAAGCTTCCGCACTGAAATTGCTGGCAAATCAAGGATATGATCCAGAGATGGGAGCTCGTCCACTTCGCAGAACCCTGCAAACAGAAGTGGAAGACAAGTTGGCAGAACTTCTTCTCAAGGGAGAATTAGAGGCAGGCAGCACACTTAAGATTGGTGTTAAAGCAGGCCAGTTAAAATTTGATATTGCATAAAATGGAGAATCAGGAGCAATCTTGATTCTCTTTTTTGCTACTTTTTTATAAAAAATGATAAAAAACTATTGACAAAACAAAAATATAATTTATAATAAAAACATAGATAATAAAAATATCAAAAATTATAAAAAGGTAATGCGTTTATGAAAAAGAAAACAGCAGTGGTATTTGGGACTTTTGCTCCGCTTCATCAAGGACATATTGATCTGATTCAGCGAGCGAAGCGGCAGTGTGACCAGGTCTGGGTTGTCGTTTCAGGCTATGAGGGAGACCGAGGGGAGCAGGTAGGCTTAACTCTTCAAAAGAGATTTCGCTATATCCGAGAGGCCTTTGGTGATGACGAGTTGACCTCTGTCTGCAAGTTAGATGAAACCAATCTTCCTCGTTACCCTATGGGCTGGCAGGAGTGGTTGAATCAGATGTTTGCAGAGATTTCCTATGATGAAGCCCAGCAAGAACTAATCTTCTTTGTGGGAGAACGTGACTACCAGCAAGAATTATCAAATCGTGGCTTTGAGACTGTCTTGCAAGAAAGAAAGTTTGGTATCTCAGCGACTATGATTCGAGAAAATCCAAGTAAATATTGGAAATATATCGCTCAACCCTTCCGTCGTCAGTTTACAAAGAAAGTGTTGATTATGGGAAGTGCTAGCAATGGGAAGACCACTCTGGCTAAGGATTTGGCTAGGTATTACGATGCACCAGTTAGTTTGGAATACGCACGTGAGTATCAGATTAAAAATAATGTCCGCGACGATGAATTGACTCCAAAAGATTACTATTATCTCCTGTTGGGGCAGTATGACCAGACCTCTAAGTTAATCGATAGCAATGCCAATAGAGGACTGGTAATAGCAGACACCAACTCCTTAGTAACCAAGGGCTACTATGATTATTACATGGAGACTGAGGACCAAGGGGACTTATCAGGAGAGACATTTGACAATCTCTTTGTTTCGATCTTGGCTAAGGAAAAATGGGACTTGATTCTCTTTGTGCAGCCTGTCGGCTCCTATGTCAATGACGGATTTAGAGATATGACTATGGCAGAAGACCATATTCGTCATAGTTTTTCCCAGCATTTGGATCAGATGAGAGAGCAATATTTAACCACCATTCCACTAGTTTATCTAGCTGAGGATTACCTAGGCAATTATGAAGCAGCCAAAGTGGCTATTGATGCCATTTACCAAGCAGATTAGGAGAAAATTATGAAAAAACTAACTGAAAAAATCAAACAATTTATCGAAAACTTTAAAAATGTCCATGCGGAAGCCCGCAAAATCGGTTTTGCAGGAATCATGCGCCTGCTCTGGAAAGATCTCTTTGTCGGCCGTAGCCTCTTCCAGTGGTTGTATCTTATCACCCTGTCAAGTGTTCCCTTGATCTTAGAGTTCACTCAAAATACAGAAAGTCATGACTGGATGAGCTTGTTTGCATCTTGGACTGGGATTGTCTGTGTTATCTTGGTAGCAGAAGGGCGTGCAAGCAATTATCTTTTTGGGGCTATTAACTCAGCTATCTATTTGATTTTGGCCATGAATGCGACTTTTTATGGTGAAGTTTTAACGACTGTTTACTTCTTTGTCATGCAGCCGATTGGTCTCTATGCTTGGCTGTCCAATCGTATCAACGACCAAGGAAAACCAGAAGAATCCCACTTTGAAGCTAAGAAATTATCTGTTCTTGATTGGCTCAAGTACTTGGCCTTGACTGCTATTATCTGGATTGGTATGGGCTTGGCTTACCAAAGTATCAATAGCGCCCGTCCTTTCCGTGATAGTGTTACTGATGCGACTAATGGTGTTGGTCAGCTCTTGATGACACGTCTCTACCGTGAGCAATGGATTTTCTGGATTGCAACCAATCTCTTTAGTATTTATCTCTGGTGGGGTGAAAATATCCACATCCAAGGGATGTACTGGGTTTACACACTCAATAGTCTAGTGGGATGGTATCAATGGACCAAGGCAGTTCGAAAGGAGGCATAAGATGGCAGACACAAAGATTCCAGCCGGGATGACGGAAAAAGAATATTATGAAATCCATGCCAGTCAGGAGGAGTTTTTAGACTGGTACTACAAGCAGGAACTCCCTCAATATGAAAAACCAAGTGTGACAGTGGATATGGTAGCCTACTGCTTTGTCGAAGGAAAGATCAAGCTCCTGCTAATCCGTCGCAAGGCTCACCCTTATCAAAACTGTTTGGCTCTGGTTGGAGGATTTATGGACAAGGGCGAAGATGCTGCGCATGCCTGTCAGCGTGAGGTGAGAGAAGAAGTTAATCTCGATCTTCCTTTGGAAAAAATCGAGCAATTGATGACCGTATCGACTCCCGGCCGTGACCCACGGGGCTGGACAGTGACCATTGCCCACTTGGTTTATCTGCCTAGTCGTGCATTAGAACTTGTTCAAGCAGGAGACGATGCCAAGGACGTGGTTTTTGTAGATGTCGATTTTCAGACAGGCAAGTGCTTCTTAAAGGGAGTAGAGTTGGAGGAGCAAGCCTTCGCTTTTGATCATTATGCCATTATCCAAGAATCCATCAAACGAATCCAAGGCCGTCTCGACTGGAATCCGACCTTCCTTTATCTGCTGGAGGAGGAGTTCACTGTCTACGAAGGAACTGAACTGGTCAATCTTATCAACCCCGGTCGCCCCATCGTCAGCAATAACTTTCTCGTAAAATACGGAGAATATGTAGAAGAAGTTGGACTCAAACGAGTGCCTAAAAAGAAACCAAGAAAAACCTATCGATTGAAATAAAAAACGAGGTCGGGACAAAGTTCCCGACCTCTTTGTTTGCCTTTATTAGTTTGCTTTGCTGTTGCGACTGTTTTTAGGGATGGCTATCCTTCTTAGAATTGCTCAACAGGTGAGTAAAAAAGTCTTTGTATCGATACTTGAGATAGTTCTCATGCAAAACTAACAAAGCGATATAGAAAATCAAAAAGATTGTAGTCAGATAAAACACATCAAATGCAGTTCGCGCATAGTAAGTTGCTGATTGATAAGAGACAATAGCTGTCACAATCAACCAAGGAAGATACTTGTAATATTTGCTTAACATAAGTCTACACCTCCTATATTCTATTTCAATGTTATTATATTCCTTTGTACTTAAGAATGCAAGCGATTACACAAAAACAAATTTAAATTTTTAACAGAAAAATCTCCTGTTTTTCTGTTTTATTACGAATAGAAGAGTAGGAGGAGTAAACGTATCTAAAGTATTTAAAATTTTTAAAATAGTTTAGATAAATTGTTGACATATTCAAATGAGAATGTTACAATAGTATTACAAAAAGATTTCTTTATATTTCTAAAATATTACAAAGGAGTAGAAAAATGAAAAAGAAAACCTATATCAAATTGATGGCAGCAACTGTATTGGCTTCTACCTTGCTATTAGGAGCTTGTGGAAATAAAAAGGAAACAACTCAAGCAAGCAGTTCTGTTAAGACAAGCCAATCATCAAGCTCAAAAGCAGCTTCTTCTAGCAAAGAAAGTAAAACTCAGAAGTCCTCAAGTTCAGCTTCATCTGAAAAGACCAAATCATCTACTGACCAGTCTGCAGCAACTGCGACACCATCAGAAGCGACACCTGCACCAGAGCAAAGACAAGGCCAAGAAGTGTCTAATCAACAGGCAGCTAGTCAACAAACTGCTACTCAAGCTCCTTCAACTCAGCAAGGTTCTCAAGCCCAGTCTAACCAGTCAGGCTATGATCCAACAACTGACCGCAAACTTCAAGACAAGCAAGCAGAACACAACAAACGCTACAAGGGTGTTTTAACCATGGTTGATGGTGATTTCTCAGCAGCTGCAGGCAACTGGAAGGGTGCCAATGGTGAAACCATCACAGTTTCATCAGGAGGCAAATTCACAGTAGAATCTGCTGATGGAAAGAAAGAAAACTACTCTATCAGAGACTATTCTTATACTCTTGACGATGGTAAGTATAATGCTACAATCGGTGGAGGAAAGACCGTTCAAATTACCACAGGTGCAGATGGCAAGGTTTCCAGTGTTGCTTTAGCTCAATAGTAGAATTTAGAATCTCAAGTTTATAGACATTTTAAAAACCCGTAACTGAATGAAGTTTACGGGTTTTCTGTGTTTAAACTTTCTCCAATTGCAAGAGGGCTTCAATCTCTGCTAGGGTACTAGCTTGTGAAATGGCTCCACGGAGTTTGGCAGCGCCAGAAGTTCCACGGAGGTAGTGAGGAGCGAGGCCGCGGAATTCACGAACTGCGACGTTTTCTCCTTTGAGGTTAATCAAGCGTTTCAAGTGTTCGTAGGCGATTTTTATCTTGTCCTCAAAGGTCAAATCAGGTAGGATTTCTCCTGTTTCAAAGTAATGGTTGATCTGGTTGAAGAGGTAGGGATTTCCCATGGCAGCGCGACCAATCATAACTGCGTCAGCACCAACTTCTTCGATGCGTTGTTTGGCTTCTTGGACTGTGCGGATGTCGCCGTTAGCGATGAAGGGAATCTTGGTAAGAGCTTGGGCAACCTTATGAAGAGTTTCAAGGTCGGCGTGGCCTGTATACATTTGTTCACGGGTACGGCCATGCATGGCGAGGGCAGAAACACCTGCAGCTTCAGCAGCGAGGGCATTCTCTACTGCCAGAGATGGGTCAGCCCAGCCAGTACGCATTTTGACAGTAAGGGGAATATCAAGAACCGATTGGACCTTGTTGATGATAGAGTAGATCTTGTCTGGATCTTTGAGCCACATAGCTCCAGCTTCGTTTTTCACGATTTTGTTAACAGGGCAGCCCATGTTGATATCCACGATATCGGTCTTAGTGTTTTCTTGGATAAATTCTGCTGCGCGTGCTAGGCTGTCTTCATCACTACCAAAAAGTTGGATAGAGACAGGGTTTTCGCCTTCGTCGATATGAAGCATGTGCAGGGTTTTTTCGTTGTTGTATTGGATTCCCTTGTCAGAGACCATTTCCATTACAACGAGTCCAGCTCCGAGCTCTTTTGCAATAGTACGAAAGGCTGAGTTGGTCACGCCAGCCATAGGCGCTAAAACAGTACGATTGGGAATCTCAACATTGCCAATCATAAAGGGTGTATTAAGATTTGTCACGAATGAGTTCCTCCAGGTCGTTTTCATCAAAGTTGTAAGTAGTTTGGCAGAATTGACAAGTGATTTCTGCTCCGTGGTCTTCCTCTTTCATTTCCTGTAAGTCTGAGTTTGGAAGACTGGCAAGAGCGTTCATAAAGCGATCATGGCTACAGTCACATTGGAAACGGATTTCTTCTTCAGAAAGACGCTTATAAGCCTCGTCACCGTAGATAGCCTTGAGGAGGGCTTCGATATGGTCTTCACTTTCGAGAAGGGTTGAGATAGCTGGCATTTCTTGGATGCGTTTTTCAAAGCGAGCAATCTCTTCTTCCTTAGCTCCTGGCAAGACTTGAACTAGGAAACCACCTGCAACCTTGACCTTGTCTTCTTCGTCCAAAAGGACATTGAGGCCGACTGCTGAAGGAGTCTGTTGGCTTTCAGTTAGGTAAAAGGCCAGGTCTTCACCGATTTCTCCAGAGATGAGGGGTGTCATAGAGTTGTAAGGATTTCCAGTACCGTAGTCTGTGATAACGAGGAATTGACCATTTCCAACAAAAGGTCCAACTAGAACTTCACCAGTTGCAGTCTTTTTGATGTCAACACCAGGATTTTGAACGTAGCCTTTGACGTTCCCCTTGGTATCTGCGACGGTGATAATAGCACCTAGAGAGCTAGATCCCAATACCTTAACTGTTAGTTTGGTATTTCCTTTTTCATTGGCTGCGAGAATCTGGCTAGCGATAAGAGTTCGACCAAGCGCTACAGTTGAGCTAGCTTGGGTTTGGTGTTTTTCTTGAGCAGTGCGGACGGTTTCTGTGCTATCAAGGACAAAAGCACGAAAGGCTCCGCTTTCTGATATTGTTTTAATAATTTTATCCATAGCTACTATTTTAGCATAAAAATGCCCAAAGGGGGAGCCGTGTGTTTGCTGATTTTTAGGATAATGGACCAGGAAATCAGCATGAAAATAAAAAGAGAAACAGATTATTTCAGCATTTGTAAGATTTATGCTATGCTTAAGGTAGAAAATGAAAGGGGTAACAAATGTATTTAGGAGATTTGATGGAAAAGGCCGAATCTGGCCAATTTTCAATCCTTTCCTTTCTATTACAAGAGTCTCAGACGACCGTCAAGGCTGTAATGGAGGAAACAGGATTTTCAAAAGCAACTCTAACCAAATATGTCACCCTGCTCAATGACAAGGCTTTGGACAGTGGCTTAGAGCTGACTATCTCCTTAGAAGATGAAAATCTGCGTCTGTCAATCGGTGCAGCTACCAAGGGGAGAGATATTCGGAGCTTGTTTTTGGAGAATGCTGTTAAATACCAGATTCTTGTTTATCTTCTCTACCACCAACAGTTTTTAGCCCATCAGCTGGCTCAAGAATTGATGATTAGTGAGGCTACGCTTGGTCGCCACTTAGCTAGTTTGAATCAGATTTTGTCAGAATTTGACTTATCTATCCAAAATGGACGTTGGCGAGGTCCAGAGCATCAGATTCGCTATTTCTATTTCTGTCTTTTCCGCAAGGTCTGGTCCAGTCAGGAATGGGAAGGTCACATGCAGAAACCAGAGAGAAAACAGGAGATTGCCACTTTAGAAGAAATCTGCGGTGCAAGTTTGTCTTCGGGTCAGAAATTGGACTTGGTTCTCTGGGCTCATATCAGTCAACAACGTCTCCGTGTCAATGCCTGTCAGTTTCAAGTGATAGAAGAGAAAATGCGAGGGTATTTTGACAATATTTTCTACCTTCGTTTGCATCGAAAGGCACCTTCCTTTTTTGCTGGGCAACACCTTCCTCTAGGAACTGAGGATGGTGAGATGATGATATTCTTCTCTTTCCTCCTATCTCATCGCATTCTTCCCCTTCATACTATGGAGTATATTCTTGGTTTTGGAGGGCAGTTGGCAGATTTACTGACGCAATTGATTCAAGAAATGAAGAAGGAGGAGTTGCTGGGTGATTATACAGAGGATCACGTTACCTATGAACTCAGTCAGCTTTGTGCTCAAGTCTATCTCTATAAGGGCTATATTTTACAGGACCGCTACAAGTACCAGTTGGAGAATCGTCATCCTTATTTTTTGATGGAACATGATTTTAGGGGAACGGCAGAGGAGATTTTTCATGCCTTGCCTGCCTTTCAGCAGGGGACGGATTTGGATAAGAAAATTCTCTGGGAATGGCTCCAGTTAATTGAATATATGGCTGAAAATGGTGGCCAGCATATGCGGATTGGTTTGGATTTGACATCAGGTTTTCTTGTCTTTTCAAGGATGGCAGCCATTTTGAAACGGTATTTGGAATACAATCGTTTTATTACCATTGAAGCCTATGACCGAACTCGACATTATGATTTGCTGGTTACCAATAACCCGATTCATAAGAAGGAACAGACTCCAGTTTATTATTTAAAAAACGACTTGGATTTGGAAGATTTGGCAGCGATTCGTCAGTTATTATTCACTTAAAAGGCTTGGTTGTTCCAGGTCTTTTTTTGTGAAATTCACACAATCTCCTCACATTTTTTAAAAAATTAAAAAAAGTTGATAAACAGGAAAGCGCTTTATTTTGTATACTAGTTAGTGTAAAGAGGAGATATCCTCAAGATCTTTATCAGGAGGACAGCACATGTCACAAGAAAAATACATCATGGCCATTGACCAGGGAACTACAAGTTCTCGTGCCATTATTTTCAACAAAAAAGGAGAAAAGGTTAGCTCGAGTCAAAAAGAGTTTACTCAGATTTTCCCTCAGGCAGGTTGGGTTGAGCACAATGCTAATGAAATTTGGAACTCAGTCCAGTCAGTTATTGCGGGTGCTTTCATCGAAAGTGGTGTCAAGCCAAATCAAATTGAGGCAATAGGAATCACTAACCAACGTGAAACAACGGTCGTCTGGGATAAGAAAACAGGACTTCCAATCTACAATGCCATCGTTTGGCAATCACGCCAAACTGCTCCTTTGGCTGAACAACTAAAAAGTCAAGGTTATGTGGAAAAATTCCATGAAAAGACTGGTTTGATCATCGATGCTTACTTCTCAGCGACCAAGGTTCGTTGGATTTTGGACCATGTAGAGGGCGCTCAAGAGCGAGCAGAAAAAGGGGAATTGCTCTTTGGTACCATCGATACTTGGTTGGTTTGGAAATTGACTGACGGTGCAGCTCACGTGACTGACTACTCAAATGCAGCTCGTACCATGCTTTATAACATTAAAGAACTCAAATGGGATGATGAGATTTTAGAAATCCTCAATATTCCTAAAGCAATGTTGCCTGAGGTTCGTTCTAACTCTGAAATCTACGGTAAGACAGCCCCATTCCATTTCTATGGTGGAGAAGTCCCAATCTCAGGTATGGCTGGGGACCAACAGGCAGCCCTCTTTGGACAGTTGGCCTTTGAACCAGGTATGGTTAAAAATACTTACGGAACAGGTTCTTTCATCATCATGAATACTGGGGAAGAGATGCAGTTGTCTGAAAACAACCTCTTGACAACCATTGGTTACGGAATCAACGGCAAGGTTTACTATGCCTTGGAAGGGTCTATCTTCATCGCAGGAAGTGCCATTCAGTGGCTTCGTGACGGTCTTCGCATGGTCGAAAATTCACCAGAATCTGAAAAATACGCTCGTGATTCTCACAACAATGATGAAGTTTATGTCGTTCCAGCCTTTACAGGTTTAGGTGCTCCATACTGGAACCAAAACGCTCGTGGTTCTGTCTTTGGTTTGACTCGTGGAACAAGCAAAGAAGACTTTATCAAGGCGACTTTGCAATCTATCGCTTATCAAGTACGTGACATCATCGACACCATGCAAGTGGATGCGCAGACAGCTATCCAAGTCTTGAAAGTAGACGGTGGTGCAGCTATGAACAACTTCCTCATGCAGTTCCAAGCTGACATTTTGGGAATCGATATCGCACGCGCCAAAAACTTGGAAACAACAGCTCTAGGTGCAGCCTTCCTAGCTGGTTTGTCAGTGGGCTATTGGAAGGACTTGGATGAGTTGAAACTCTTGAACGAGACAGGAGAACTCTTTGAGCCATCTATGAACGAATCTCGCAAGGAACAACTCTACAAGGGCTGGAAGAAGGCTGTGAAAGCAACCCAAGTCTTTGCGGAAGTAGACGACTAATAAATCGACTTAGTTAGAAAGTGTGTAAATATGGAATTTTCAAAGAAAACACGTGAATTATCAATTAAAAAAATGCAGGAACGTACCCTGGACCTCTTGATTATCGGTGGAGGAATCACAGGGGCCGGTGTAGCCTTGCAGGCGGCAGCTAGTGGTCTTGAGACTGGTTTGATTGAAATGCAGGACTTTGCAGAAGGAACATCTAGTCGTTCAACAAAATTAGTTCACGGAGGTCTTCGTTACCTCAAACAATTCGACGTAGAAGTGGTCTCAGATACAGTTTCTGAACGTGCAGTGGTTCAACAAATTGCTCCACACATTCCAAAACCGGATCCAATGCTCTTGCCAGTTTACGATGAAGATGGAGCTACCTTTAGCCTCTTCCGTCTGAAAGTAGCCATGGACTTGTATGACCTTTTGGCAGGAGTTAACAACACACCAGCTGCTAACAAGGTTTTGAGTAAGGAAGAAGTCTTGGAACGCCAGCCAAACTTGAAGAAAGAAGGCTTGGTAGGAGGTGGGGTTTACCTTGACTTCCGTAACAACGATGCGCGTCTCGTGATTGAAAACATTAAACGTGCCAACCAAGACGGTGCCCTCATTGCTAACCACGTGAAGGCAGAAGGCTTCCTCTTTGACGAAAGTGGCAAGATTACAGGTGTCGTAGCTCGTGATCTCTTGACAGACCAAGTCTTTGAAATCAAGGCTCGTCTGGTTATCAATACAACAGGTCCTTGGAGCGACAAGGTACGCAATTTGTCTAATAAGGGAACGCAATTCTCACAAATGCGTCCAACCAAGGGAGTTCACTTGGTGGTGGACTCAAGCAAGATCAAGGTTTCACAGCCAGTTTACTTTGACACAGGTTTGGGAGATGCCCGTATGGTCTTTGTTCTCCCACGTGAAAACAAGACTTACTTTGGTACAACCGATACAGACTACACAGGTGATTTGGAACATCCGAAAGTGACGCAGGAAGATGTAGATTATTTACTTGGCATTGTCAACAACCGCTTCCCAGAAGCAAACATTACCGTTGCTGATATTGAAAGCAGCTGGGCAGGTCTTCGTCCATTGATTGCAGGCAATAGCGCTTCTGACTACAATGGAGGAAATAACGGAACCATTAGCGACGAAAGCTTTAACAACTTGATTGCGACTGTTGAATCTTATCTTTCTAAAGAAAAAACGCGTGAAGATGTTGAGTCTGCTGTCAGCAAACTTGAGAGCAGCACATCTGAGAAACATTTGGATCCATCTGCAGTTTCTCGTGGATCTAGCTTGGACCGTGATGACAATGGTCTCTTGACTCTTGCTGGTGGTAAAATCACAGACTACCGTAAGATGGCTGAAGGAGCTATGGAGCGCGTGGTTGACATCCTCAAAGCAGAATTTGACCGTAGCTTTAAACTTATCAACTCTAAGACTTACCCTGTTTCAGGTGGGGAATTGAACCCAGCAAATGTTGATTCAGAAATCGAAGCCTTTGCGCAACTTGGAGTGTCACGTGGATTGGATAGCAAGGAAGCTCACTATCTCGCAAATCTCTATGGTTCAAATGCACCGAAGGTCTTTGCCCTTGCTCACAGCTTGGAACAAGCACCAGGACTCAGCTTGGCAGATACTTTATCACTTCACTATGCAATGCGCAATGAGTTGGCTCTTAGCCCAGTTGACTTCCTCCTTCGTCGTACCAACCACATGCTCTTTATGCGTGATAGTTTGGATAGCATCGTTGAGCCAGTTTTAGATGAAATGGGACGATTCTATGACTGGACAGAAGAAGAAAAAGCAGCTTACCGTGCGGATGTCGAAGCAGCTCTTGCTAACAACGATTTAGCAGAATTAAAAAATTAAGAAAAAATAAAAGAGGTGGAGGCAGGACTCCTTGTCTACCCTCTCCTCCTTTTTTATGGAGACAGAAAAATGATGAATGAATTATTTGGAGAATTTTTGGGGACTTTAATCCTGATTCTTCTAGGAAATGGTGTTGTTGCAGGTGTGGTTCTTCCTAAAACCAAGAGCAACAATGCAGGTTGGATTGTGATTACTATGGGTTGGGGAATTGCTGTAGCCGTTGTGGCTTTTGTATCTGGCACGCTCAGCCCAGCCCACCTAAATCCAGCTGTAACGTTTGCGATGGCCTTAAAAGGAACGCTCTCTTGGGCTTCCGTTTTCCCATACATCCTAGCTCAGTTCGCAGGGGCTATGCTGGGTCAGATTTTGGTTTGGTTGCAATTCAAACCGCATTATGAGGCAGAAGAAAATGCAGGCAATATCCTGGCAACCTTCAGTACTGGACCGGCCATCAAGGATACAGTTTCTAACTTAATCAGTGAAATCCTTGGCACCTTTGTTTTGGTATTGACAATCTTTGCTTTGGGGCTTTATGATTTTCAGGCAGGTATCGGCACCTTTGCAGTGGGGACTTTGATTGTCGGTATTGGTCTATCACTAGGTGGGACAACAGGTTGTGCCTTGAACCCTGCGCGTGACCTTGGACCTCGTATCATGCATAGCATTTTGCCAATTTCAAACAAGGGAGACGGAGACTGGTCTTACGCTTGGATTCCAGTTGTGGGACCTGTTATCGGTGCAGCCTTGGCCGTGCTTGTATTCTCACTTTTCTAATTTAGAAAATAGAGCTTGAGATGAGTATCTCAGGCTTTTTTCATTGAGTATAACTTCTTAGAGCTAGCCTCCAACGATAATAATTCCTTCAAAAAATAGGAAGAATAAAGGCACTAGCTTTTGCTTTTTCATGTGAAAACCATCATTTTTGTTTTCTGCTATTTTATGCTAAAATATTAAAAATCAAATTTTAATTCTAAAGTTGGTAACTAAGATGGGAGCGTTACATGTCTAATTCATTTATTAAGTTGTTAGTCTCTCAATTGTTTGCAAATTTAGCAGATATTTTCTTTAGAGTAACAATCATTGCTAACATATACATTATTTCAAAATCAGTAATTGCCACATCACTAGTTCCCATTTTAATAGGGATATCCTCTTTTGTTGCGAGTCTTTTAGTTCCTTTAGTTACTAAAAGGATAGCGCTAAATAGGGTTTTATCTTTATCCCAATTTGGAAAGACTATATTATTGGCGATACTGGTAGGAATGTTTACTGTAATGCAATCCGTAGCGCCTTTGGTAACCTATCTATTTGTTGTGGCAATTTCAATATTGGATGGTTTTGCAGCACCTGTTTCCTATGCTATTGTGCCACGCTATGCGACCGATTTGGGTAAGGCTAACTCAGCTTTGTCAATGACTGGTGAAGCTGTTCAGTTAGTGGGTTGGGGATTAGGTGGACTCTTATTTGCAACAATTGGTCTTTTACCTACCACGTTTATAATTTTAATCTTGTATATCATTTCTAGCTTTTTGATGTTATTTCTCCCTAAGGCTGAAGTAGAGGTGTTAGAGTCAGAAACTAATCTTGAAATTTTGCTAAAAGGTTGGAAGTTAGTTGCTAGAGATCCTAGATTAAGACTTTTTGTATCAGCAAATTTATTTGAAATTTTCTCAAATACTATTTGGGTTTCGTCTATCATACTTGTCTTTGTAACGGAGTTATTAAATAAAACGGAAAGTTACTGGGGATATTCTAATACAGCATACTCTATTGGGATTATAATTAGTGGCTTAATTTCTTTTAGGCTATCTGAAAAGTTCCTTGCTGCTAAATGGGAAAGTATTCTTTTTCCTCTTGTAGCCATGGCAATAGTGACACTGACTATTCTATATTTTCCAAATGCACAGATGTTTTTAGTATTTTCAGCTCTAGTTGGGATGTTATCGCAGCTAAAAGAAGTTCCTGAAAGTGTATTTCTTCAGGAAACAGTAGAGGAAAATCATTTGGTTAATGTCTATTCCGTTCTTGAAGTGATTTCGACATTAGCATTTTCAGTATTTGTTTTGCTAATGAGCTATATTACTGAGAATTTTGGTATTAGCATCAGTTTTTGGATATCAGCCATTTGTCTGATGATAGAAGCTATTTTAATTTATATCAGACGAGATTATTTTAGGTGAGAGACTAGTTAAAAAGTCTTGAAAAATTAGAAAAGCGCATAGTATCGGGTGTTGAAAAAACTTGATATCGTGCGTTTTATTATGGGAAGATTTACTTCATTTTCTACTGAAATTGAGTTTTTGTCCAGCCTCACTCTATTTAAAATATACATAGAAAAACCGCATAATCCTTAAAATAAGCTGAAATCTAGTGAAAATGTACGGCAAACAATTGAAAAATTACCCTATAAAGTGGTACAATGGTAGAAAAATACTATAGTAAGAGTTCATCTTATTTAGCAAAAATTACAGAAATGAATGGTTTTTCTTGATGAAACAGAGAAAAGAATTGTACCTCTTTCTTGGTAGGACAGCCTTGTATTTTCTTATCTTTCTAGGGCTGCTTTACTTCTTTAGCTATCTTGGTCAGGGTCAAGGAAGCTTTATCTATAATGAATTTTAACTTGAAGGAGAATCCCTATTGTGTCAAATAAACCAATAGTAGATATGATTGAAACCATTGAGCATTTTGCTCAGACACAGCCTAGCTATCCTGTCTATAATGTTTTGGGGCAGGAACACACTTATGGAGATTTGAAGGCTGATTCGGATAGTTTGGCTGCAGCTATTGACCAACTGGATTTACCAGAGAAGTCTCCTGTGGTTGTTTTTGGTGGCCAAGAATATGAAATGTTGGCAACCTTTGTTGCTCTGACTAAGTCAGGCCATGCCTACATTCCCATTGACAGCCATTCGGCTTTGGAGCGAGTTTCGGCTATTTTAGAAGTAGCAGAGCCAAGCTTGATTATTGCTATCTCAGACTTTCCATTGGAACAGGTTTCTACGCCAATGATGACTCTAGCTCAGGTTCAAGAAGCCTTTGCTCAAGGGACTAGTTATGAGATTACGCATCCAGTCAAGGGTGATGATAACTACTACATTATCTTTACGTCTGGTACGACTGGTAAACCTAAGGGAGTGCAGATTTCTCATGATAACCTCCTCAGCTTTACCAACTGGATGATTACGGATAAGGAATTTGCGACGCCAAGTCGTCCGCAAATGCTGGCTCAGCCACCTTATTCATTTGACCTGTCCGTCATGTACTGGGCACCGACCTTGGCACTGGGTGGTACGCTCTTCGCTCTTCCTTCAGCTATTACTCAGGACTTTAAGCAACTCTTTGCGACCATCTTTTCATTGCCAATCGCTATCTGGACATCAACCCCTTCTTTTGCAGATATGGCCATGTTGTCTGAAGACTTTAATAGCGAGAAAATGCCTGGAATCACGCATTTCTACTTTGATGGCGAAGAATTGACGGTTAAAACGGCTCAAAAACTGCGCGAACGTTTCCCAAATGCCCGTATTATCAATGCCTACGGCCCAACAGAAGCGACAGTAGCCCTATCAGCAGTTGCTGTGACAGACGAGATGCTAGCGACTCTCAAACGCCTACCAATCGGCTATACCAAGGCTGATTCTCCAACCTTTATCATTGATGAGGAAGGCAATAAACTGCCAAATGGCGAACAGGGAGAAATCATTGTTTCTGGACCAGCTGTTTCAAAAGGATATATGAACAATCCTGAAAAAACAGGGGAAGCCTTCTTTGAGTTTGAAGGTCTACCAGCCTACCATACAGGAGATGTGGGAACTATGACAGATGAAGGCTTGCTTCTCTACGGAGGACGCATGGACTTCCAGATTAAGTTTAACGGTTACCGCATTGAGTTAGAAGATGTCTCTCAAAATCTTAACAAGTCTCGCTATATTGAGTCTGCTGTCGCTGTTCCGCGCTATAACAAAGACCACAAGGTGCAAAATCTATTGGCCTATGTCATCTTAAAAGATGGTGTTCGTGAGCAGTTTGAGCGTGATATCGATATTACTAAGGCCATCAAGGAAGATTTGACAGACATCATGATGTCCTACATGATGCCGTCTAAATTCCTTTACCGAGACAGTTTGCCACTGACTCCAAATGGAAAAATTGATATCAAAGGATTGATTAATGAGGTAAATAGGAGATGATGGAGTTCTTTCAACAGCTTCCTCATTTAGAGCCATACGGCAATCCTCAGTATTTTGTCTATGTGATTGCTGCAACCTTGCCCATCTTTATTGGTCTCTTTTTCAAGAAACGCTTTGCCTGGTATGAAGTACTGGTTAGTCTCTTCTTTATCGTCACCATGTTGGTAGGTGGGAAGACTAATCAGTTGGTTGCTTTGGGTACTTACCTTTGCTGGGAAATATTGCTCGTACTCTTCTACAAGCATTATCGAAAAAGCAAGGATGGCAAGTGGGTCTTCTACCTAGTTAGCTTTCTGTCCCTACTGCCGATTATCTTTGTCAAGGTGCAGCCAACTATCAATGGAACGCAGTCTTTGCTTGGATTTTTGGGAATTTCTTACCTGACCTTTCGTTCGGTTGGGATTATCATCGAGCTGAGAGATGGAGTGATTAAGGATTTTACCCTCTGGGAATTCCTCCGTTTCCTTCTCTTCATGCCGACTTTTTCAAGTGGTCCAATCGATCGCTTTAAGCGTTTTAATGAAAATTATCAGACCATTCCTGAGCGGGATGAGTTGATGGATATGCTGGATGAATCTGTTCGCTATATCATGTGGGGATTTTTGTACAAGTTTATCCTAGCTCATGTTTTAGGAGAAACTTTACTACCTCCTCTGAAGAATCTAGCCCTGCAGTCAGGTGGCTTCTTTAACCCCTATGCCTTGGTAGTTATGTATACCTTTGGTTTGGAGCTCTTCTTTGACTTTGCAGGTTACTCTATGTTTGCCTTGGCCATTTCAAACTTGATGGGAATCCGTAGTCCCATCAACTTTAACAAGCCCTTTTTATCAAGGGATTTAAAAGAGTTTTGGAATCGTTGGCACATGAGCCTCTCTTTCTGGTTCCGTGACTTTGTCTTTATGCGAATGGTCATGGTGTTGACCAGAAAGAAGGTCTTTAAGAATCGCAATGTAACCTCAAGCGTGGCCTATATTGTAAATATGCTGATTATGGGATTTTGGCATGGTGTGACCTGGTACTATATCGCCTATGGACTCTTTCATGGATTGGGCTTGGTCATCAATGACGCTTGGATTCGCAAGAAAAAAACGCTCAATAAGGAGCGGAAAAAAGCAGGGAAGCCTGCTCTACCTGAGAATCGCTGGATTCAGTTGCTTGGCATGGTTGTCACCTTCCATGTCGTCATGCTGTCATTCTTGATCTTTTCTGGATTTTTGAATGATCTATGGTTTAAAAAATAAAGGAAATAAAATATGGATATCAAATCAGAAGTTATCGAAATTATTGATGAGTTGTTTATGGAAGATGTTTCTGACATGATGGATGAAGATCTTTTTGATGCAGGTGTTTTAGATAGTATGGGAACGGTTGAATTGATTGTGGAGATTGAAAACCGTTTTGACATTCGTGTCCCTGTAACAGAGTTTGGTCGCGACGACTGGAATACAGCCAATAAAATCATAGCTGGTATTGTGGAGCTACAAAATGCTTAAACGCTTATGGATGATCTTCGGACCGGTCTTGATAGCTGGTTTGTTGGTTTTTCTGCTCATTTTCTTTTATCCTACTAGTAAAAGTTATAATTTATCAAAAGAAAAACGATATGCAGCAGCAATTAGTACACAAAGTTTTAGAGAAAGATTTCAGAAAGTGAGAGCTCTTTCGGACCCAAGTCTACGATTCATTCCTTTTTTTGGTTCTAGTGAGTGGATTCGATTTGATAGTATGCATCCAGCTGTTTTAGCGGAGAAGTACAATCGTTCGTATAGACCCTATTTTTTAGGACAAGCAGGAGCAGCTTCTTTAAATCAGTACTTTGGTATGCAGCAAATATTGCCAGAGCTAGAAAATAAACAAGCTGTTTTTGTTATTTCTCCTCAGTGGTTTACAGAAACGGAGTATGAATCTGCAGTTTTTCGTAGCTATTTTAACACGGATCAATTGGGCGCTTTTTTGGAAAATCAGTCTGGAGATGTGTCAAGTCGTTACGCCGCTTCGCGTTTAATGAAAAAGTATCCTAATGTAGTATTAGGAGATATAGTCAAAAAAATAACCGAGGGTGAGCGACTTTCAGAAATAGATAAGACACTCATAGATACATTAGCACGATTCAACGAAAAACAATCATTTCTATTTGGACAATTGTCAGTGAATGATGGAGAAAAATATAGAGATCGTGTGGAGAAGTATCTGAAAGACTTACCAGATAAATTTTCCTACGATGAATTGAGAGAAATCGCTGTAAAAGATGCTGAAGCAAATACAACGAATAATGATATGGGGATGGAAAATCGTTTCTATGATACGCAAGTAAAGAAAGATTTAAAAAAGTGGAAGGATTATCAGAAAAATTATAATTTTCTAAAATCCTCCGAATATAATGACTTGCAATTAGTCTTGAATCAATTTGCGAATTCAAAAGTGAATGTATTGTTTGTGATTCAACCTGTTAATAAAAAATGGATGGATTATACAGGATTAAATCAAGATATGTATCAACACGCAGTTGAAAAGATTCGTCACCAGTTAGAAAGCCAAGGTTTTACCAATATAGCAGATTTTTCAAAAAATGGTGCTGAACCTTATTTTGTAAAAGATACAATTCATATTGGTTGGTTGGGTTGGTTGGCTTTTGACAAGGCTGTTGATCCTTTCCTATCCAATCCCACACCTGCTCCGACTTACCATCTGAATGAGCGCTTTTTCAGCAAAGATTGGGCGACTTATGATGGAGATATCAAGGAATTTCAATAGATAATAGTATGGAAGAGTTCAAGAATGAAACTGGTTTTCACGTTTTTTCTTGACTCTTTTTTTGCTTGTGATATAATTAACTGGTAAATAAAATTCCAAAGAATAGTATTTTTCTCTTAAAAATGGAGAAATCTAGAAGGAAAGGAGTCAGATATGAGACAGCTAGCGAAGGATATCGATGCCTTTTTGAATGAGGTGATTTTACAGGCGGAAAATCAGCATGAAATCCTAATAGGTCATTGTACTAGCGAGGTGGCCCTGACCAATACTCAGGAGCACATTCTCATGCTCTTGTCAGAGGAATCTTTAACAAATTCAGAGTTGGCTCGTCGTCTCAATGTCAGTCAGGCGGCAGTTACAAAGGCCATTAAGTCTTTGGTCAAGGAAGGAATGTTGGAAACATCTAAAGATCCGAAGGATGCGCGTGTGATTTTTTATCAGTTGACTGATTTGGCTCGTCCAATCGCTGAGGAGCACCATCATCACCATGAGCATACACTTTTAACCTATGAACAAGTGGCGACTCAGTTTACTCCAAATGAACAAAAAGTGATTCAGCGGTTTTTGACTGCTTTAGTAGGAGAAATCAAATAATGAGATATATTACGGTAGAGGATTTATCCTTCTATTATGATAAGGAGCCCGTTCTTGAACATATCAATTATAGTGTTGATAGTGGGGAATTTGTTACCTTGACGGGAGAAAATGGGGCAGCTAAGACGACACTCATCAAGGCCAGTCTTGGAATTCTTCAGCCACGCATTGGAAAGGTGACCATTTCAAAGACAAATACGCAGGGTAAAAAATTGAGAATAGCCTATCTTCCTCAACAGATTGCCAGTTTTAACGCAGGTTTTCCTAGTACGGTGTATGAATTTGTCAAATCTGGTCGTTATCCGCGAAAGGGATGGTTCCGTCGTTTGAATGCTCATGATGAGGAGCATATCAAGGCCAGTCTGGACTCAGTTGGCATGTGGGAACACCGAGACAAACGCTTGGGTTCTCTATCTGGAGGACAAAAGCAGCGAGCAGTGATTGCGCGTATGTTTGCTTCGGATCCTGATGTGTTTATCCTAGATGAGCCGACAACGGGGATGGATGCAGGAAGTAAAAACGAATTTTACGAACTCATGCACCACAGCGCCCATCATCATGGCAAGGCTGTTTTGATGATTACCCATGACCCTGAAGAAGTTAAGAACTATGCGGACCGCAATATTCATCTAGTCCGTAACCAAGATTCGCCATGGCGTTGTTTCAACGTTCATGAGAATGATCAGGAGGTGGGCCATGCTTAGTTTATTATCTTATGACTTTATGCAGCGTGCCTTTCTGGCCGTTATTGCCATGAGTCTTTTCTCGCCGGTATTGGGAACCTTCCTTATCTTGCGTCGTCAGAGTTTGATGAGTGATACTCTCAGCCACGTCTCGCTTTCGGGTGTAGCCTTTGGTCTGGTATTAGGGATTTCTCCAACTATTTCTACTATTGCTATTGTCTTGATTGCGGCGGTCTTTCTGGAGTATCTCCGTACGGTTTACAAGAGCTTTATGGAAATAGGGACAGCTATCCTCATGTCGACAGGTCTGGCTGTTTCTCTGATTGTCATGAGCAAGGGTAAAAGCTCTAGCTCAATGAGTTTGGACCAGTATCTTTTTGGTTCAATCGTGACTATTAGTGAAGAACAGGTCATTTCCCTCTTTGTCATTGCGGCGGTTGTCTTGATTTTGACTTTCCTCTTCCTTCGTCCAATGTATATCCTGACCTTTGATGAGGATACGGCCTTTGTGGATGGCTTGCCAGTTCGTACCATGTCTATTCTTTTTAACATGGTGACAGGGGTGGCAATTGCCCTTATGATTCCAGCTGCAGGAGCTCTTTTGGTATCGACTATCATGGTCTTACCAGCTAGTATTGCCCTTCGTCTGGGGAAAAACTTTAAATCGGTTATGTTGCTTGCCAGTGCTATTGGATTTTTGGGAATGGTAGCAGGACTTTACATTTCCTACTATGCAGAAACACCTGCAAGTGCAAGTATTACCATTATTTTTGTAACTGTCTTTTTACTCATCAGTTTAGTAAGACGTTTTATCAAATAGGAGACTAACGTGAAAAAAATTAGCTTATTGCTAGCCAGTCTATGTGCCTTGTTTTTAGTGGCTTGTTCCAATCAAAAGCAGGCAGATGGCAAACTAAATATTGTGACAACCTTTTATCCTGTCTATGAATTTACCAAGCAAGTCGCAGGAGATACGGCTAATGTAGAACTCCTAATCGGTGCTGGTACAGAACCCCATGAATATGAACCGTCTGCCAAGGCAGTTGCCAAAATCCAAGACGCAGATACCTTCGTTTATGAAAATGAAAACATGGAAACATGGGTTCCTAAATTGCTAGATACCTTGGATAAGAAAAAGGTGAAAACCATCAAGGCGACAGGTGATATGTTGCTTTTGCCAGGTGGTGAGGAAGAAGAGGGAGATCATGACCATGGAGAGGAAGGCCATCACCATGAGTACGATCCCCATGTTTGGCTATCACCAGTCCGTGCCATTAAACTAGTAGAGCACATCCGTGATAGCTTATCAGCAGATTATCCTGATAAAAAAGAGACCTTTGAGAAGAATGCAGCTGCCTATATCGAAAAATTGCAAGCCTTGGATAAGGCTTATGCAGAAGGCTTGTCTCTAGCCAAACAAAAGAGCTTTGTGACTCAACACGCAGCCTTTAACTACCTTGCCTTGGACTATGGACTCAAACAAGTCGCTATCTCAGGCCTTTCTCCAGATGCCGAGCCATCAGCTGCTCGTTTAGCAGAATTGACAGAGTACGTCAAGAAAAATAAAATTGCCTATATCTACTTTGAAGAAAATGCTTCACAAGCCCTTGCTAACACACTCTCAAAAGAGGCAGGTGTCAAAACAGATGTCCTCAATCCTTTAGAAAGTCTGACAGAAGAAGATACCAAGGCTGGCGAAAACTACATCTCCGTTATGGAGAAAAATCTCAAGGCTCTGAAACAAACAACGGACCAAGAAGGCCCAGCAATTGAGCCTGAAAAGGCAGAGGATACCAAGACAGTCCAAAATGGTTACTTTGAAGATGCAGCTGTCAAGGACCGTACCTTGAGTGACTATGCAGGTAATTGGCAATCAGTTTATCCTTTCATTGAAGATGGTACTTTTGATCAAGTGTTTGATTACAAGGCTAAGTTGACTGGTAAGATGACCCAGGCTGAGTATAAGGCCTACTATACAAAAGGCTATCAGACAGATGTGACTAAGATTAATATCACTGATAAGACTATGGAATTTGTTCAAGGTGGACAAAGTAAGAAATTCACCTACAAGTATGTTGGTAAGAAAATCTTAACTTACAAGAAAGGCAATCGTGGCGTTCGCTTCCTCTTTGAAGCCACAGATGCAGACGCTGGACAGTTCAAGTATGTTCAGTTTAGTGACCACAATATCGCCCCAGTGAAGGCAGAACATTTCCATATCTTCTTTGGAGGAACAAGCCAAGAAGCCCTCTTTGAAGAAATGGACAACTGGCCAACCTACTACCCAGATAATCTATCTGGCCAAGAAATCGCTCAAGAAATGTTGGCGCATTGATGAGAAACCGACTAGTTCATAAGAGCTAGTCGGTTTTTGGATACTAGATGGTAACTTCATTATAGACCTTTTAGATACCTAAGGAACGTAATCGGTAACCGATGACAAAAATAGTATACACATCAAATTTAGATCATCAACCTCACTTAATGCTTGAACTATTGGAGTGCGGTTCACTTTAATGATGTTTTTTGTGAGTCTTTTAAAGGGATTAACCGTTACTTGTTTCGTTTCTTTGTCCACGACTTGTAAAGCTCAGATAGTATGTTGATAATCAACGGAGTTAGAGAGAACTAGCATGGTGCACCTAATTCCTTGCTAGTTCTTTTAGCAAGAGATTAGACGACAATGTGACAATTCACCTCTAATTATTGACATTTCAGGAAAAATCGCAGTAAAAACTGCACAGCCTTCTTTAAATGTGCTATAATACAGGAAAATAATGATGGAGGTCACGATAATGGCAACATTTTTGATGATTTTTGTGGTGGTTTGTGTGCTCCTATTGGTGATAGTCACACTGAGTACAGTTTATGTAGTTCGTCAACAGTCGGTGGCGATTATTGAACGCTTTGGGAAATACCAAAAGGTTGCCAATAGCGGTATTCATATTCGATTGCCTTTTGGGATTGACTCGATTGCAGCGCGGATTCAGTTGCGCTTATTGCAAAGCGATATTGTGGTTGAGACCAAGACCAAGGACAATGTGTTCGTTATGATGAATGTAGCGACTCAGTACCGTGTCAACGAGCAGAGCGTGACAGATGCCTACTATAAACTCATGCGTCCAGAATCTCAGATTAAATCTTATATCGAAGACGCTCTTCGCTCTTCTGTTCCAAAATTAACCTTGGATGAATTGTTTGAGAAAAAAGATGAGATTGCCCTTGAAGTTCAACACCAAGTAGCAGAAGAAATGACTACTTATGGTTATATTATCGTGAAAACCTTGATAACCAAGGTTGAACCAGATGCAGAAGTCAAGCAATCCATGAATGAAATCAATGCGGCGCAACGCAAGCGGGTCGCAGCGCAAGAATTGGCGGAAGCCGATAAGATTAAAATCGTCACTGCAGCTGAAGCCGAAGCAGAAAAAGACCGCCTCCATGGTGTGGGGATTGCCCAACAACGTAAGGCGATTGTGGATGGATTGGCAGAGTCTATCACAGAACTCAAGGAAGCCAATGTTGGTATGACAGAAGAGCAAATCATGTCTATTCTTTTGACCAACCAGTATTTGGATACATTGAATACCTTTGCCTCTAAAGGAAATCAGACTGTCTTTTTACCAAATACGCCAAATGGTGTGGATGATATCCGTACACAAATCTTGTCAGCCCTCCGCGCTGAGAAGAAATAATAGACTAAAGAGCCTGGAGTCAGGCTCTTTTTAGTGTTCGTGAGAGATAAGCCTTAGCTTAAATAAGACTATTCACAAAAGTTACTAACAGGTTGTGGATAAGTGTGGATAACTTCTGATTATTTTAGTGATAATTCTTATTTGTATGACCAATTTAGTAACTTTTGAGGATTATAAAGTAGTTTTAATTGCTGCAACTCAAGAGTTAAGCACAGTTTGGGATAGTTATTCACAGATTGTGGATAACCTTGGGGATTGCAGATTTTTTATTATTTAGCGATGACTTGGTAGCCAGCTGAGGGTGAAGGTTAGTTGTTCAGCTTTTAAGAGGTTTTGGTGTTGAATAGTTGATACGAGTGTTTTATCCAGTCGGCATTCTTTTATAAAGTTAAAATGGCTGTGGTTTTGCTCAGTATGAATATCTAGCCATTTATCTTCTTTGGCAAGATAGATTCGGAGGTGGTCAAAGAGAGGGATTCCGAGATCATAGCTGGGCTTGCCTGGACAGGTTGGATAAAAACCGAGAGCCGACCAGATGTACCAGGCCGATAGACTACCGTTATCCTCATCGCCAGGATAGGCTTCCCAACTTGGGTGAAAAGCTTTCTGACGGAGAGTCTTGATGAGAAGAGCAGTGTAGTCAGGGTAATCGCTGTAGCGGAAGAGATAAGGAATGTGGAAGCTCGGCTGGTTGGAAATGGCGAGTTGCCCAAAAGGAGCAGTAGCCATTTCGCTCATTTCGTGAATCTCGTAACCATAGCCTGTTGTCTCAAAGAGGGGAGCATCTTGACAGGTTTTCAAAAGATAGTTGCTAAAGGCTTCTTTTCCACCCATAAGCTGGATTAAGTCTGGGATGTCGTGGAGGACGCCTAAAGTTGCTTGGATGGCAGAGCATTCGGCATAATCACGTCCCCAACTATAAGGAGAGAAGTCAGGGCGGAAGTTGCCTTGACCATCACGCGCTCGCATGTAACCTGTCTCAGCGTCAAATAGATGGCAGTAATTTTGTGATGCGGACTTGTAGGTTTCAGCGGTTTCTATTTTCCCTAGTTTTTCAGCACAGCTTGCGATACAAAAGTCACTATAGGCATAGTCTAGGGTGTGGCTGACGCTTTCGTGGTGGTCGGTAGAGAGGTAGCCTAGTTCTTGGTATTGGGCTAGTCCGTGACGGCCATTGATGCCGAGAGGGTCGGACTTGCTGGCTGTTTCAAGCATGGCTTGGAGGAGTTCTTCTTCTAGGTCAGAGGCCATGTCCTTGCAGGCACTATCTGCGATAATACCGTCCAATAGAGTGCCAGGCATTATGCCACGTTCATCTGGGGCCAGCCATTTTGGAAGAAAACCAGTATCGCGGTAGCTATTGAGGAAACCTTCTAAAAAGCGGTGGTAGTGTTCTGGTATGATAAGGGCAAAGAGGGGGAAGGTGGTGCGGAAGGTATCCCAGAAGCCATTGTTGCTAAAGAGGACACCGGGCTTGACAGTTCCAGTAGCCAAATCTTTGTGGATGGCTTGTCCTGATTCATCAACCTCATAAAAAGTCTGAGGGAAGAGGAAGAGTCTGTAAAGGCAGTGATCAAAGAAGGTTCGGTCAGCTTCTCCTGTCTCTATAATGTCAAAACGATGGAGGAGATTTTCCCAATCTTTTTGTGCACTTGCTTTGCAGTTATCGAAGTCTTGTTGAGGTAGATTAAGCAGTGCTTGAGAAGGAGAGATGAAAGAAGTCGCTAGCTGGATTTCAGCATGACTATCTGTCAGGTCAATTCGCCAGTCTCCACCTTCTTGGCTAACAGCAAGAATATTCGTATTCATTTGCAGGGCAGTGAACATAGCTAGTGGATTTTTGTTGGTTTCAGTTTTACCTTCTTGTCGCAGGGCAAGAGTTCGCTTATCTACTTGCTCTACTGTCAGTTCATCTGCTGCGTGAAGATAGAGGGAGAGGACTTTGCCTTGCTTTTGTTCCAAACGAATAGAAGCACCGTAGCAAGTCGGTGTGAGCTGGCTTTCAATCTGATAGCGCAGGGAGAAAATTTTCAGATAATGAGGTTGGAAAGAGGCCTTATCCATATCATAGGAAGACTGACGATGGAAGAGGCTGTCTCCACCTAGCTGGCCTGTGACAGGTGTCAGAAGGAGCCAAGAGTAGTCGCCAATCCAAGGGCTGGGCTGGTGGGTTAATCGAATCCCCTGAAAGATAGGCAGATGCGGATCGAAAAACCAAGAGCCCTCCTGGTCACTGGTCTGGGGTACAAAGTAATTCATCCCAAAAGGAACGCCTGTGTATGGCAGGGTGTTTCCCCGAGAAAAGGCATGCTTGCTGGTAGTTCCAAATCGGGTATCGATGGTTTCAAGTAGTGGTTTCATAGTCTTTCCTTTGGCTGTTTTTCTACATTATATCAGAAAAAGATAGCCTTTAGAAAAGGAGTTTCAAAGATAACTATTTTGTAGAAAAATGACTATCATTTGTGTATGTATTTTCTGTCTCAAAAGCTATATACTGAAAATGAAACTTGTTTGAAAGAGGACACTGCACGATGATTTATTCAAAAGAAATTGTTAGAGAATGGCTAGATGAAGTGGCAGAGCGGGCTAAGGACCATCCAGAGTGGGTGGATGTTTTCGAGCGTTGCTATACAGACACCTTGGACAATACGGTTGAAATTCTCGAAGACGGTTCAACTTTTGTCTTGACTGGGGATATTCCTGCTATGTGGCTTCGGGATTCGACAGCCCAACTCAGACCTTACCTGCATGTGGCTAAAAGGGATGCCCTCTTGCGTCAGACCATCTCAGGTTTGGTCAAACGTCAGATGACCTTGGTACTCAAGGATCCCTATGCCAATTCCTTTAACATTGAGGAAAACTGGAAGGGGCACCACGAGACCGACCACACAGACCTTAATGGCTGGATTTGGGAACGCAAGTATGAGGTGGACTCGCTTTGCTATCCTTTGCAGTTGGCTTATCTCCTCTGGAAAGAGACTGGCGAAACTAGTCAGTTTGATGAGACTTTTGTCGCAGCGACTAAGGAAATTCTCCATCTTTGGACGGTGGAACAAGACCACAAGAACTCTCCTTATCGTTTTGTCCGAGATACGGACCGCAAGGAAGATACCTTGGTAAATGATGGCTTTGGACCTGATTTTGCAGTGACAGGTATGACTTGGTCAGCTTTTCGTCCGAGTGATGACTGCTGCCAGTATAGCTACTTGATTCCGTCAAATATGTTTGCCGTAGTAGTCTTGGGTTATGTGCAAGAAATCTTTGCAGCATTAGACCTGGCTGATAGCGAGAGTGTTATTGTTGATGCCAAGCGTCTTTGTGCTGAAATCCAAGAAGGAATTGAAAACTACGCCTACACAAGCAACAGCAAGGGCGAAAAGATTTATGCCTTTGAAGTGGATGGTCTAGGAAATGCCAGCATCATGGATGATCCAAACGTACCAAGTTTGTTGGCTGCACCTTATCTGGGCTACTGCGATATTGACAACGAAGTCTATCAAGCAACTCGTCGTACCATTCTGAGCCCTGAAAATCCATACTTTTACCAAGGAGAATACGCTAGCGGTCTAGGAAGTTCTCACACCTTCTATCGCTATATCTGGCCGATTGCTCTGTCTATCCAAGGATTGACAACGACAGATAAAGCAGAGAAAAAATTCTTGCTGGATCAGCTGGTTGCTTGTGATGGGGGGACAGGTGTCATGCATGAAAGCTTCCACGTGGACGACCCAACTCTCTACTCTCGTGAATGGTTCTCTTGGGCTAATATGATGTTCTGTGAATTGGTCTTGGATTACTTGGACATCCGTTAAGGAACACGATTTAGCTCAACTGATTCTTGTCAGAATCACAATTTTACATTTAAAACGTTAACAATAAAAATTTAAATTTAGAATGAGGTTTTACTTCATGGAAAATGTTGTTGTACATATTATCTCACATAGTCACTGGGACCGTGAGTGGTACTTGCCTTTTGAAAGCCACCGTATGCAGTTGGTGGAATTGTTTGACAATCTCTTTGATCTTTTTAAAAATGACCCTGAGTTCAAGAGTTTCCACTTGGATGGACAAACCATTGTCCTTGATGACTACTTGGAGATTCGTCCTGAAAATCGTGACAAAATCCAACGGTACATTGACGAAGGAAAATTGAAAATTGGCCCCTTTTACATCTTGCAAGATGACTACTTGATTTCAAGTGAAGCCAATGTCCGCAATACCTTGATTGGTCAAGCAGAATGTGCAAAATGGGGCAAATCAACCCAGATTGGTTACTTCCCAGATACCTTTGGAAATATGGGGCAAGCTCCTCAAATCCTTCAAAAATCAGGCATTCACGTGGCAGCCTTTGGGCGTGGTGTGAAGCCGATTGGATTTGACAACCAAGTTCTCGAAGATGAGCAGTTTACTTCCCAGTTTTCAGAAATGTACTGGCAGGGTGCGGACGGAAGTCGTGTCCTCGGGATTCTCTTTGCCAACTGGTACAGTAATGGGAATGAAATTCCAGTTGATAAAGACGAGGCCTTGACCTTCTGGAAACAAAAATTGTCAGATGTGCGTGACTACGCTTCGACCAACCAATGGTTGATGATGAACGGATGTGATCACCAGCCTGTCCAGAAAAATCTGAGCGAAGCCATTCGTGTGGCAAATGAACTCTTCCCAGATGTGACCTTTGTTCATAGTTCGTTTGATGAATATGTTCAAGCCGTGGAAAGTGCTCTACCAGAGCAGTTATCAACGGTTACAGGTGAGCTGACCAGTCAGGAAACAGATGGCTGGTACACACTTGCCAACACTTCTTCATCCCGCATTTACCTCAAACAAGCCTTCCAAGAAAATAGCAACCTCCTAGAGCAAATTGTAGAACCACTGACTATTATCACTGGTGGCCACAACCACAAGGACCAGTTGACCTATGCTTGGAAAACTCTTTTGCAGAATGCGCCGCATGATAGCATCTGTGGCTGTAGCGTGGACGAAGTTCACCGCGAGATGGAAACTCGTTTTGCCAAGGTCAACCAAGTCGGAAACTTTGTGAAGAGCAATCTTCTTAACGAGTGGAAGGGCAAAATAGCTACAGCTAAGGCTCAAAGTGACTATCTCTTTACTGTCATTAACACAGGCTTGCATGATAAGGTCGATACTGTCAGCACAGTGATTGATGTGGCGACTTGTGATTTCAAGGAATTGCACCCAACAGAAGGCTACAAGAAGATGGCTGCTCTTACCTTGCCAAGCTACCGTGTAGAGGACTTGGATGGTCGTCCTGTAGAGGCTAAAATCGAAGACCTTGGAGCTAATTTTGAGTATGATTTACCAAAAGACAAGTTCCGCCAAGCTCGTATCGCTCGTCAAGTGCGCGTGACCATTCCTGTTCACCTAGCGCCACTTTCTTGGACAACCTTCCAATTACTGGAAGGAGAGCAAGAACATCGTGATGGTATTTACCAAAACGGGGTGATTGATACACCATTTGTAACGGTGAGTGTGGATGACAATATCACAGTTTATGACAAGACAACTCACGAAGCCTATGAAGACTTTATCCGCTTCGAAGACCGTGGGGACATCGGAAATGAGTATATCTATTTCCAACCAAAAGGAACAGAGCCTATCTATGCAGAGCTTAAGGGCTATGAGGTCTTGGAAAACACAGCTCGTTACGCTAAGATTTTGCTCAAACATGAATTGACCGTGCCTGTCAGTGCAGATGAAAAGCTAGAAGAAGAGCAAAAAGGCATCATCGAGTTTATGAAGCGTGAAGCTGGACGTTCAGAAGAATTGACAAGCCTTCTTCTTGAAACTGAGATGACTATCTTCGTTGATAATCCACAAATTCGTTTCAAGACTCGCTTTACCAACACTGCCAAAGACCACCGTATCCGTCTCTTGGTCAAGACTCATAACACGCGTACAAGCAATGACTCAGAGAGCATCTATGAGGTGGTGACACGACCAAACAAACCAGCTGCTTCATGGGAAAATCCTGAAAATCCTCAACACCAACAAGCATTTGTCAGTCTGTATGACGATGAAAAAGGTGTGACTGTATCTAACAAGGGATTGAATGAATACGAAATCCTTGGAGACGACACCATTGCCGTGACGATTCTGCGTGCATCAGGTGAGTTGGGTGACTGGGGCTACTTCCCAACACCAGAAGCTCAATGCTTGCGTGAGTTTGAAGTCGAGTTTGCGCTTGAGTGCCACCAATCCCAAGAACGCTTCTCAGCTTTCCGCCGTGCTAAAGCCTTGCAGACACCATTTACTAGCCTTCAGCTTGCTAGACAGGAAGGAAGCGTGGCTGCGACTGGTAGCCTCTTGAGCCATTCTGTTCTCAGCATACCGCAAATCTGTCCAACAGCCTTTAAGGTAGCTGAAAATGAAGAAGGCTATGTCCTTCGTTACTACAATATGTGTAGTGAAAATGTAAGTGTACCGGAAAGTCAACATCTCTTCCTGGACCTACTGGAACGACCATATCCCGTTCATAGAGGCCTCATTTCACCACAAGAGATTCGTACAGAATTCATCAAAAAAGAAGAAATTTAATTTCAAAAAGTAAACATAAAAAGAAAGGAGGGGCGAAAAGGTAAGAACTAACTGCTGATTCGCCCCTTTTTATGGTAAAAACAATGACCATTGCAACAATTGATATCGGAGGGACTGGGATTAAGTTTGCCAGTCTGACTCCTGATGGGAAAATACTGAATAAGACAAGTATCCCAACACCAGAAAACTTGGAGGACTTACTAGCTTGGCTAAATCAACGTTTGTCAGAGCAGGATTATAGCGGGATTGCTATGAGCGTTCCAGGTGCGGTCAATCAAGAGACAGGTGTGATTGATGGCTTCAGTTCCGTGCCCTACATCCATGGCTTTTCTTGGTATGAAGCACTTGCCCATCATCAGCTACCTGTCCATCTAGAAAATGATGCCAACTGTGTTGGACTCAGTGAATTACTAGCTCATCCAGAACTTGAAAATGCTGCCTGTGTCGTGATTGGGACAGGGATTGGTGGAGCCATGATTATCAATGGTAGACTTCATCGAGGTCGCCACGGTCTGGGTGGAGAATTTGGCTACATGACAACCCTTGCCCCTGCTGAAAAACTCAACAACTGGTCGCAACTAGCATCAACTGGAAATATGGTGCGCTACGTGATTGAAAAATCTGGTCAAACTGACTGGGACGGTCGCAAAATTTACCAAGAGGCCGCAGCAGGAAATGCCCTTTGCCAAGAAGCTATTGAGCGCATGAACCGCAATTTGGCGCAAGGATTGCTCAACATCCAGTATCTCATTGATCCAGACGTCATTAGTCTGGGAGGCTCTATCAGTCAAAATCCAGATTTTATCCAAGGTGTCAAGAAGGCTGTAGATGACTTTGTTGAGACCTACGAAGAATACACGGTCGTACCTGTCATACAAGCCTGCACCTATCACGCAGATGCCAATCTCTACGGTGCCCTTGTCAACTGGTTACAGGAGGAAAATCAATGGTAAGATTTACAGGACTTAGTCCCAAACAAGCGCAAGCTATTGAAGTATTAAAAAATCACATTTCGCTACCAGATGTAGAGGTAGCTGTCGCCCAGTCTGACCGAGCCTCTATCTCTATCAAGGGTGAGAGTAGTCACTATCAATTGACCTACCGCAAATCCTACCAACTCTACCGTGCCTTATCCTTGTTGGCAACAGCTCTAGCAGAAGGTGACAGGGTAGAGATTGAAGAACAAGCAGCTTACGAAGATCTAGCCTACATGGCAGACTGTTCGCGAAATGCGGTGCTGAATGTGGCTTCTGCCAAGCAGATGATTGAGGTCTTGGCTCTCATGGGCTACTCAACCTTTGAGCTTTACATGGAAGACACCTACCAGATTGAAGGGCATCCTTACTTTGGCTATTTCCGTGGAGCCTACTCAGCTGAGGAATTGCAGGAAATCGAAGCCTATGCCCAGCAGTTTGATATGACCTTTGTGCCATGTATCCAGACTTTGGCCCACTTGTCAGCCTTTGTTAAATGGGGTGTCAAAGAAGTCCAGCAACTCCGTGATGTGGAGGATATTCTTCTCATTGGCGAAGAAAAAGTTTATGACCTGATTGATGGTATGTTTGCCACTCTGTCTAAACTGCAAACTCGTAAGGTCAATATCGGGATGGACGAAGCCCACTTAGTTGGTTTGGGACGCTACCTGATTCTAAACGGTGTTGTGGATCGTAGTCTCCTCATGTGTCAACACTTGGAGCGCGTGCTGGATATTGCTGACAAGTATGGTTTCCACTGCCAGATGTGGAGCGATATGTTCTTCAAACTCATGTCAGCGGATGGCCAGTACGACCGTGACGTGGAAATTCCAGAGGAAACGCGTGTCTACCTAGACCGTCTCAAAGACCGTGTGACCTTGGTTTACTGGGATTATTACCAAGATAGCGAAGAAAAGTACAATCGTAATTTCCGCAATCACCACAAGATTAGCCACGACCTTGCCTTTGCAGGGGGAGCTTGGAAGTGGATTGGTTTCACACCTAACAACCATTTCAGCCGTCTCATCGCTCTTGAAGCCAATAAAGCCTGTCGTACCAATGACATCAAAGAAGTTATCGTGACAGGCTGGGGGGACAATGGTGGTGAAACTGCCCAGTTTTCTATCCTACCAAGCTTGCAAATCTGGGCAGAACTCAGCTACCGCAATGACCTAGACCGTTTGTCTGCTCATTTCCAGACCAATACAGGCCTATCAGTTGAAGATTTCATGCAGATTGACCTTGCCAACCTCTTGCCAGACCTACCAGGCAATCTCAGTGGCATCAATCCCAACCGCTATGTCTTTTATCAGGATGTTCTCTGTCCGATCCTTGATCGACACATGACACCTGAACAGGACAAACCACACTTCGCTCAGGCTGCTGAGACGCTTGCTGACATTAAAGAAAAAGCTGGCAACTATGCCTACCTCTTTGAAACTCAGGCCCAGTTGAACCAGATTTTAAGTAGCAAAGTCGATGTAGGACGACGCATTCGACAGGCCTACCAAGAAGGTGATAAGGAAAGTCTGCAAGAAATCGCAAGACAAGAATTACCAGAACTCAGAAGCCAAATCGAAGACTTCCATGCCCTCTTTAGCTACCAATGGTTGAAGGAAAACAAGGTCTTTGGCTTGGATACAGTTGACATCCGTATAGGCGGATTATTGCAACGCATCAAGCGAGCAGAAAGCCGCATCGAGGCTTATCTGGCAGGTCAGCTGGACAGTATCGACGAGTTAGAAGTGGAAATTCTGCCATTTACTGACTTTTACGCAGACAAGGACTTCGCAGCCACAACAGCCAACCAGTGGCATACTATTGCGACAGCTTCAACCATTTATACAACTTAAAAACAAGAACACCGTGCCTTACTCAGAGTGTTTCTCGTGAAACATCCCTTTCTTAAACAAGTACTCCACATAAAATAATTTGTGGAGTTTTTTCTATAATTAGTAGTTTAACCTAACCTTCAAATAGGAGTATACTAATAATGTAATCGTTATCAAAAGTCTAAAAAGGAATTTTTAGATAGATATCAAAATAAAAAGGGAGGAAATTATGAATAAGTTTTCAAAAACCTTGAGAGACAACTGGATCTTTCTCTTGATGGTTTTGCCAGGGACACTCTGGTTGATTCTATTCTTCTACATTCCAGTATTTGGAAACGTGGTTGCCTTTAAAGACTACCACATGACCAGTAATGGATTCATAGATAGTATCGTGAATAGTAAATGGGTTGGACTCGATAATTTCAGATTCTTATTTAGTTCAAAAGACGCCTTTATCATTACTCGAAATACTGTCCTCTACAATCTCGGCTTTATCTTTATCGGTTTGATTGTATCAGTAGGGATTGCTATCATCCTAAGTGAACTCCGTTCTAAGAGAATGGTTAAGATCTTCCAAACTTCCATGTTGTTCCCTTACTTCTTGTCTTGGGTTATCATCAGTTTCTTTACAGATGCCTTCTTAAACATTGATAAAGGGGTATTCAATCATTTCCTAGAGTCTATTGGGATGAAGGAAGTCAATTTCTACGCTGACTTGGGTATCTGGCCATATCTCCTACTTTTCCTAGGTATTTGGAAAGGCTTTGGATATAGCAGTGTCATGTACTATGCGACAATCATGGGAATTGATCCAACCTACTACGAAGCAGCGACAGTGGATGGGGCCAGCAAATGGCAACGAATTCGCAATGTAACCATTCCGCAGTTGACACCATTGGTAACTGTATTGACCATCCTTGCAGTCGGAAACATCTTCCGTGCAGACTTTGGTCTCTTCTACCAAATCCCACACAATGCTGGTCAGCTTTATAACGTAACCAACGTCTTGGACGTATATGTTTATAATGGTTTGACTCAGACAGCGGATATCGGGATGGCTTCAGCGGCAGGTCTCTACCAATCAGTTGTTGGTTTGATTCTGGTTATCCTATCAAACTTACTTGCAAGACGAGTTGATCCAAACTCAGCCTTGTTCTAGAAAGGAGGAGAATATGGCAGAAAAGAAAATTAAAAAAGAAAAAATTGATAATGTCGGCATTCACTCCTTCAGTAAGAAAGCAGATATCTTCTTTAGTACCATTTCTGGTTTGGTTGCCCTCTCTTGTATCCTACCCTTTGTATTCGTTATCGTTATTTCGGTGACAGATGAAAAGAGTATCCTCCAAAATGGATATAGCTTCTTCCCATCTCAATTTGGATTAGACGGTTTTGAATTTTTGGCACAGTTTAAGGATAAAATCCTCCAAGCCCTCTTCATCTCAGTCTTTGTAACAGTGGTGGGGACTATCACAAACGTTTTTATCACAACAACCTATGCCTACGCTATCTCACGGACAACCTTTAAGTATCGCAGATTCTTTACAATCTTTGCCCTCCTTAGTATGTTGTTCAATGCTGGTTTGGTACCGGGCTATATCGTGGTAACTCGTTTACTTCAACTTGGTGATACAGTTTGGGCCTTGATTGTTCCAATGCTTCTCTCACCATTTAACATCATCTTGATGCGTTCCTTCTTCAAGAAGACCATTCCAGAAGCTATTCTAGAATCTGCTCGTATCGATGGTGCTAGTGAGGCTCGGATCTTCTTCCAAATCTGTTTGCCATTGTCACTACCAGGTATCGCAACCATCACGCTCTTAACAGCTCTTGGTTTCTGGAATGACTGGTTCAACGCCCTTCTTTACATCAAGAGTGACAACTTGTATCCATTGCAATATTTGCTTATGCAAATCCAACAAAATATGGACTACATCGCAAAAGCAGTCGGCCTATCTGGTCAACTGGGAGTTGCTCTACCGAAAGAAACAGGACGTATGGCCATGGTTGTGGTTGCAACCCTTCCAATCGCGATTTTGTATCCATTCTTCCAACGCTACTTTGTAAAAGGTTTGACTATTGGTGGTGTGAAAGAATAGTGCTTGTTGAGAAAAAACATTTCTCGTTTCCAAACTTCCCTTGCGTGAAGTTAATACTCTTCGAAAATCAAATTCAAACCGCGTCAACGTCGCCTTGCCGTAGGTATGATTACTGACTTCGTCAGTTTCATCTACAACCTCAAAACAGTGTTTTGAGCAGCCTGCGGCTAGTTTCCTAGTTTGCTCTTTGATTTTCATTGAGTATAAGATTATTACATTGTTTATAAGTTTAAAAATAAAAAAAGGAGTTTTTGTCATGAAAAACTGGAAAAAATATGCTTTTGCATCTGCTAGCGTAGTCGCTTTGGCTGCTGGTCTCGCTGCTTGTGGAAACCTTTCAGGTAACAAAAAAGCTGCTGACTCAGCTTCAGGTGAAAAAACTGTTATCAAAATGTACCAAATTGGGGACAAACCAGATAACTTGGATGAATTGCTAGAAACTGCTAACAAAATCATCGGAGAAAAAGTTGGTGCTAAATTGGATATCCAATATCTTGGATGGGGTGATTATGATAAGAAAATGTCAGTTATCACATCATCTGGTGAAAACTACGATATCGCCTTTGCATCTAACTATGTTGTGAATGCTCAAAAAGGTGCCTATGCGGACTTGACTGACTTGTATAAGAAAGAAGGGGCAGAGCTTTATAAAGCACTTGACCCAGCTTACATCAAAGGTAACAGCATTAACGGTAAAATTTACGCAGTTCCAGTTGCAGCCAACGTTGCATCATCTCAAAACTTTGCCTTCAACGGAACTCTTCTTGCTAAATACGGTATCGATATTTCAGGTGTCACTTCATACGAAACACTTGAACCAGTTTTGAAACAAATCAAAGAAAAAGCTCCAGATGTAGTGCCATTTGCGGTTACTAAGAACTTCATCCCATCTGATAACTTTGACTACCCAGTTCCAAACGGACTTCCATTCGTTATCGACCTTGAAGGGGACACTACTAAGATCGTAAACCGTTACGAAGTGCCTCGCTTTAAAGAACACTTGAAGACTCTTCACAAATTCTATGAAGCTGGATACATTCCAAAAGACGTAGCAACAAGCGATACTTCATTTGACCTTCAACAAGATACTTGGTTCGTTCGTGAAGAAACAGTAGGACCAGCTGACTACGGTAACAGCTTGCTTTCACGTGTTGCAAACAAAGACATCCAAATCAAACCAATCACTAACTTCATCAAGAAAAACCAAACAACACAAGTTGCTAACTTTGTCATCTCAAACAACTCTAAGAACAAAGAAAAATCAATGGAAGTGTTGAACCTCTTGAACACTAACCCAGAACTCTTGAATGGTCTTGTTTATGGTCCAGAAGGCAAGAACTGGGAAAAAATTGCAGGTAAAGAAAACCGTGTTAAAGTCCTTGATGGCTACAAAGGAAACACTCACATGGGTGGATGGAATACTGGTAACAACTGGATCCTTTACATCAATGAAAACGTTACAGACCAACAAATTGCAGATTCTAAGAAACAATTGGCTGAAGCTAAAGAATCTCCAGCACTTGGATTCATCTTTAACACTGACAATGTGAAATCTGAAATCTCAGCAATCTCTAACACAATGCAACAATTCGATACAGCTATCAACACTGGTACTGTAGACCCAGACAAAGCTATTCCAGAATTGATGGAAAAATTGAAATCTGAAGGTGCCTACGATAAAGTATTGAATGAAATGCAAAAACAATACGATGAATTCTTGAAAAACAAAAAATCATAAGAACAATTGATTTCGTGTATTCATTCCTAATTCCTAAAAACTGAATCACTGTTTTCCTCAGGTTTGTCTGGGGAAGGCAGTGATTTTTTGAAATAAAGACATAGATATTCCTGGTTCCTCATTTCCCTTATTGTAACCATTTAGGAAATCTCAAGCACTATTTAGGATTTAGAGTAAGGATTTGGGGAAATATGGTTTATATTAGAGATGTCTCGAGTTTACAAAGGAGAGTTCATATGAAGAAGTATCAACTTCTATTCAAAATAAGTGCAGTTTTCTCTTACTTATTTTTCGTATTTGTTCTTTCTCAGCTGACGCTTATCGTCCAAAATTATTGGCAATTTTCTTCCCAGATTGGCAATTTCGTCTGGATTCAAAATCTCTTGAGTTTGCTATTTAGTGGAGTCATGATTTGGATTCTGTTTAAGACAGGGCACGGCTATCTTTTTCGCATTCCGAGAAAAAAATGGCTTTGGTATTCGATTTTGACAGTACTAGTGGTAGTGCTCTATATCTCTTTTAACGTTCAGGCAGCTAAACATGTTCAGTCAACTGCTGAAGGTTGGGCCGTATTGATCGGTTATAGTGAGACCAACTTTGCTGAGCTAGGTATCTATATAACCCTGTTCTTTCTGACTCCACTTATGGAAGAGCTGATCTATAGAGGATTACTGCAACACGCCTTTTTTAAGCATTCGAGATTTGGCCTTGATTTGCTCCTTCCTTCCATTTTATTTGCTCTTCCTCATTTTTCAAGCCTGCCTAGTCTATTAGATATCTTCGTCTTTGCAACATTTGGCATCATCTTTGCTGGTTTGACCCGCTATACCAAGAGCATTTATCCTTCCTATGCGGTGCATGTGATTAATAATATTTTCGCAACATTACCATTTTTGCTGACTTTTTTACAGAGGGTGTTTGGGTAAATACTGGCGCGAGAGTTAGGAATGATAGCTTTTCAACTTAAGGAGGAAAATAAGTATGACACCATTAAAATGGTTTGCTGGAGGAAGTGAAAGACGTTGTGAAGCCATGATTATCATAGATCATCTATTGGAAGATATAAAGGATACGCCTCAACTGACTCCCTTGAAAAATTTGTTAGTGAGTTATAAAAGACGATTAGAGGACGATGGGACCTCTACTCCATTTATTTTGAGTCAAATGAATGTTGACGTCTCACGTGTGTTGATTGATAATAAGCTGATGTTATCAGAAAAACAAGCCGATCAGATCAAAAAATTGAGAGAATTATCAGCTATTCGCTATGGCTACTGATGAAGTACAGGGATAGGACTCTTTCTATAAATTTCCAGTCAAATAAATTGCATTCGCTTTCTCAAGCAGGTATACTAGTATAGTTAGATGAAAAATTCTGAAAATTTAAGAATAGAAAAGAGAACAAATCTTATGGCAAAAGATATTCGTGTCTTACTTTACTACCTTTACACTCCAATTGAAAATGCAGAGCAATTTGCTGCAGACCACTTGGCTTTCTGTAAATCAATCGGCCTTAAAGGTCGTATCCTAGTCGCTGACGAGGGAATTAACGGAACAGTTTCAGGTGACTACGAAACAACTCAAAAATACATGGACTACGTTCACAGCCTCCCAGGCATGGAAGACCTCTGGTTCAAGATTGACGAAGAAAATGAACAAGCCTTCAAGAAGATGTTTGTTCGCTACAAGAAAGAGATTGTCCACCTTGGTTTGGAAGACAACGACTTTGATAATGACATCAACCCACTTGAAACAACAGGTGCTTACTTGTCTCCAAAAGAGTTCAAAGAAGCTCTTCTTGACGAAGATACCGTTGTCCTTGACACACGTAACGATTATGAGTACGACCTAGGACACTTCCGTGGAGCCATCCGCCCAGACATCCGCAACTTCCGTGAGTTGCCACAGTGGGTTCGTGATAACAAAGAAAAATTCATGGACAAGCGCGTCGTGGTTTACTGTACAGGTGGTGTTCGCTGTGAGAAATTCTCAGGTTGGATGGTCCGTGAAGGCTACAAAGATGTTGGTCAATTGCACGGAGGAATTGCAACTTACGGTAAAGACCCCGAAGTTCAAGGTGAGCTTTGGGATGGGAAAATGTACGTCTTTGACGAGCGTATTGCCGTAGATGTTAACCATGTCAACCCAACCATCGTAGGGAAAGACTGGTTTGATGGAACACCATGTGAACGTTATGTCAACTGTGGAAATCCATTCTGTAATCGTCGTATCTTGACATCAGAAGAAAATGAAGACAAGTACCTTCGTGGATGCTCACACGAGTGCCGTGTTCACCCACGTAACCGCTATGTTTCAGAAAATGAATTGACACAAGCTGAAGTTGTCGAGCGCCTAGCTGCTATCGGTGAAAGCTTGGATCAAGCAGCTACTGTATAAGATCAAACAGTCCTCAGGGGCTGTTTTTCTATGCTTTTTACTCAAAAATCTAAAGTTTGTTTCTGTATCTTTCAGGAAAATAAGGTATACTATATGTAAACGATTTCGAAGGAGTTTAGTTATGGTGAAAATATTTTATATTCCAAATAAACAGAGCATTTTAGGAGAACAGGAAATTTTGACTGCCAAGTCCGTCTTGGCCTTGGTAGATGGTTTGGAGTCACATAGCTATGATGCCGTCTATCTCCGTCAGCCTCTTAACCGTCTCGAGTATATCGAGTGTGCGATAGTGGGGCAATCACAATTTCTTTTTAAAGTCAGTTATGCTGATGATCAAAAGGCTTACCGTGTCGATCTTCCTGACCTACTAACGAAGACAGACTGGGAAATCATCAAGTCATTTTTAGATGCTCTGCTTGCTTATACAGGAACTGAGATTGAAGGACTAGATGGTTTTGACTTTGAAGCTTATTTCCAAGCACGTATTCAAGCCTATTTAGCAGACACTGCAGCCCGTTTTACGATTTGCCAAGGAATTTTTAATCCTGTTTTATTTAGTCATGAGGACTTGAAAAGCTTTTTAGAGGTAGATGGTTTGGCACAGTTTGAAGCACGTGTACGTGCGGTTCAAGAGACTGATGCTTACTTTGCAAGAGTTTCCTTCTATCAGGATGGAGAAGGCCAAGTGCATGGTGTATACCATCTAGCTCAAGGAGTCAAGACTGTTTTACCGAGAGAACCATTTGTTCCTGCAGCCTATATGGAGCAATTGGTGGATAAGGAAGTGCAGTGGGAGATTGACTTGGTTCAAATCACAGGAGATGGCTCTAAACCAGAAGACTATGAAGCCATTGCCCGCTTGGACTATGCAAAATTCCTTGAGGTACTACCGTCAGAACTTTACCACCAACTAGATGCCAATCAATTAGAAGTACAACCCATCTTAGAAAAAGATTTTAAAACATTAGCACAAGAAGAGTAAAGCAGAAGCAGGTCAATTGCTATTTAGCGTGCGAAATATGGTTTAGTCTTGTTAAGTTTTGTAATATAAAATTTTAAGAATTGCTTAGTTCAATAAAAAACAGCATAATATAAAAAATATAATATTATTCGGTAACTAATTATCAGGAGATTTTAAGATGGATATCAAGAAGGAAGTAGGTAAAAGAATCCGAATGTTGCGAGAGATGAAACATATCACTCGTGAAACTCTTTGTGATGATGAAACTGAGATAACGGTGCGCCAATTAGCACGGATTGAATCAGGCCAGTCTTCCCCGAGTTTATCCAAGGTAGAGTATATAGCTTACAAACTAGGCTGTTCAATTTCACATATAGTAGATATGGATCATATGATTTTACCCTCCGAGTACTTGATATTAAAGGATAAACTCATTAAGTTTCAAACTTATGGAGATGATGATAGAATCCAAGTTAAGGAAGAGTTGTTTGAAAGAGTTTACGAACACTATTATGACAGTCTACCTGAGGATGAGCAGATTGCAGTTAGTGCCTTACAAGCTAGTTTTGATGTCTTTGTAAGTGAAGATGCAGGTTTTGGCGATGCTTTGCTGGATGAATATTTTGAACAAGTAAAGATAAGGAAAAACTATTCGGTGAATGATTTGCTTCTGATAAAATTGTACTTTGTTTCGTGTTTAGCAAGACCGATTGGGTATCATCATGAACTGTTTTGGATGCTTTCTAAAAAACTTATAAGAGAAACAAATTCATCCGATTTAGAGACAGCTTATATGTTAAAGAGAACAGTGCTTGATTCTTTAGCTGTTCAATGGATGGAAAAATCTTACTCCACTTTTGAGCCTTATGTTAAGGCGATGAACAGGCTGATGATTTTATCGCAGGATTTTCAAAACAAGCCAATTGTTGATATGCTTGAAGCTATGTGTACCTTATTTCATAAACGGGATAAGGAAAAAGCCATCCGCTTATACGATAGAGCTATTATTTGTGCTCAAGCATTTGGAGACCAAGTATTAGAAGCGCGTATATTGGGAGAAAAAGAAAAAGATTTAAAAACTTTTGAGGAAATGGAGAGCTAACATGACATTTTTGTCATGTTTTTTTATTTTTGAAAGCGCTATACTATGATCATAAAGAACAAGAGATAAGGAGGAAAGAAGCATGTTTGGATTTGAAGTATTCTTAAGTCTTAGTTTTTGGTTTTCTGGATAGGAGATAGAAATGGAAGATTTTAGTATCTCGCTAGAGACGTTTACACAAACTCGCCACAGTTTGCTGTTTCGAAATAACACGACGGAGCAAAAGTTGGTACAAATAGAGTTGAATAAGGAACCATTCCGTTTAGCTATTTTAGATGCAGGCGAAGAGCGAGTTTTAATCTTACCAGAAGAATTATCTATTATCGAAAGTTTTAGAATTTCAGAAGTGGAGGACAATCCATGATGTCAAAAAAACATGTTGTAGAGACAATGGTTCTTCTTGTGATAGCATCTTTATTTTTAGCAGGATTTTACTATCAAAACCAGGAATCTCATCATCAAGAAGAAACAGCGCAAGAGCTCCTCTTAAAAAAAGAGGAGGAAATAAACCAATATATTTCAAAAACTAAAAATACAACATTCAAGAATGCATTGTTAACCTCTAATGAGGGAGCACAGGTTCAACTATCAGATTATAAGTTTAGACCAAAGGTTGTGGTATTCTGGGCTAGTTGGTGTCCTGATTGCCAAAAAGAGCTCCCAATCATTCAGCGCCTTTATGATAAATACCAAGATAAAGTTGATTTCTTTATGGTGGATATAGTTGATGGGGAACGTGAAACACTTGAAACCTCTCATCAATTTTTAAGGAATCAGGGTTTTACCTTTCCAGTTTATATAGATCAAGATTTACAAGCTTTTAAGTTTTTTGATGTAAAAGCTATTCCAACAATATTTATAGTGGATAAAGATGGGATAGTGAAACAAATTTATGTAGAACAAGGAAGCGAAGAAATCTTGTCTAAAGATTTAAAACAGTTAATAAATGACTGAAATGAGAATCTCATTTGGTTATTATAAAAAATTTTTTAAAAGGAGGGTTTTCTGATGAGAAAACTAACTGGACGTGTCAAAAGACACATTGTAGCAGGTCGCTTTTGTATTATAGGTCTTCGATATGGAGTAGGCATATTTTGTTGGGATTAAATAGGAGGATGAAGTAGTGAAAAAACTAAGTAACAAAAATAAACAGCACATTGTAGCAGGTCGCTTTTGTATTATAGGTCTTCGATATGGAGTAGGTATATTTTGTTGGGATTAAAAGGAGGGTTAAGTAATGAAAAAACTAAGTAATAAACATAAAAAACACATTGTGGCAGGTCAATTTTGTGCTGTTTCACCACTCGGTATTTATGGAATGCTCACAGGTATTGGGTTCTTCTGCTGGAGTTAACGTAATCTAAAAATCTCTGGCAGGGTTCATTCCTTGTCAGAGACTTTTTAATATAATGAACGGAGAGAAACTATGAATCGTGTGATTTTAAGTCTTAAAAATATTGATAAAACATATGGGAAAGAACAGGTTTTACATAATATTTCCTTTGATATTGAGCAAGGGGAAATATGTGGTCTTATCGGTGAAAATGGTGCAGGAAAGACAACCTTAATGAGAATTCTTCTAGGACTAATTCAAGCTGATAAGGGAGAAATTGAGAGTGTTTCGCAGCATAAGATTGGTAGTATTATCGAATCACCTGCCCTCTATCCAAACTTGACTGGACGTCAACACCTGCAATATTATAAAACAAGATTTGGTTTAAAGACAGATATCACAAAAATGTTGGAATTGGTTCACTTGCCGGAACCGTCATGGGATCGAAAAGTAAAAAACTATTCCCTTGGAATGAAGCAAAGACTATCGATAGCAATTGCGCTTTTGGATAATCCAGAGCTTATTATCTTAGATGAACCAGTGAATGGTTTAGATCCTCAAGGGATTTCAGATTTAAGAAAAATGATTTTGAATTTACGGGATCAGTTAGGAGTTACTTTTTTAATCTCGAGCCATATTCTGTCAGAATTGGAATTTATAACAGATAAGTATATCATCATGAAAAAAGGAAAGATTCTAAATGTGATGAGTTCAAAAGAGCTAGCAAATGATTTGTCAGAAAAGCTCTTCCTTAAGACGAGTAATAATCAGATTCTAAAAACGTTTTTAAAAGAAGAGGGCATTGTTCATTTTGAGCAGGATGACTATCTGGTTGTGCCAGAAAAGGAAAAATTAATGGCTATCTTGGAATATAGTGTCGTGTCAAATCTAGTGATACAGGATATTTATATTAAGAAAGAACGCTTTGAGGACTACTATTTGCATAATATTATCTGATGATTTAAGAAAGGAGGAGAGTCATGAATTCTCTTAAAGCAGATATGTATAAATTTTACTGGGAAAAAAGAGGAGTACTTCCTAGTTTGTTGATAGGATTATTGATTTTGTTATTCTCCTTATTTTTTAAGTCATCGAATGAAGATGAACCAGCATTTCGAGTATTGATTTCAAATGTGAGTGGTTTTATTCCTTTGCTTTTTATCTCTACTAATTTATTTTTCTGGGGGGAAGATTATAGTTTCCGTACGATTAACATTCTCCTCACAAAAGAAAAACAACGTTGGAAGTTATTTTTATATAAAACTTTGGGAGCCTTTTGTTTGTCTTTCCTATATGTAACTATTTTTTATAGTTTAACAGCCCTCGTCTATTTGGAGGGAGACTTGGTGTTGATTGTTTCGACATTTTTACATCAACTACCATACTATTTGGTTATTATCAGTATCTCATTATTAATTTTTCAAATATTTGATAAGGTTTATGAATCATGTATGATTTATATACTCTATATTTTACTGTTTGATAACCTATTGGTTTATGTCCTTCCAAACTCTGGTGAGAGTGTGAGAGACTATTTATTAATGACTTTAAATTTGAAAACTTCCCCTGGAGTAAGTCAATTTACCCTTACGAATGTAGGCTATCCTATATTGGTAAGTATAGCAGTGATTGTACTTGCGTTTGTTGTATTCAGTAAAAAAGAATTTAAGTAGGAGTACTAATGATGAAAAAAATAGGAATTGTAATTGGGCTGTTGTTACTGTTTGTAGTGGCTGGAATTTTATTAACCTTAAAACGAGGAGAGACGACAATCAGTGTAAAACAATCGTGGGCTCTTTCTTCTAAAAGTATTAAAACGTTAGAGTTTTATGGTTCAAAGCAAGCAATTGATGTTAAAGTTGTCAAGAGTGAATCAGATGAAACAAGTGTTCAAATAGAAGGAAAAGTTTCCGAAGAATCAGTGAATAACATAACTAAAAACGTTAAAATGAGTTCAGATAGTCTATATATTCCATTTTCACAACATGGCTTTAATTTGGCTTTGAGTTCACAAGGGAAAGACAAGTTATATGTAACCATTTCCTTAGGGAAAAATGCAACTTTCGAAAAAATTTTTGTAGATACTCTTGTTGGCGATGTATCTATTACAGTTCCTAAAGATTTTGATGGAATCTATACTTTGCATACAAATAATACAGGAGAAGTTTTAAAGGTTCCTACGACAAATCAAACTTCGAATAGCGTCATTGAAGTTGATGGTTATAGTAAGATAAGTGTTGAAAAAGGAGAAAATAATGGTTAGTCACTATAAACAAGCAACTTTGCTGGATTGTGGAATGGCTTGTGTAAAGACAATCATTTCTTACTATTTCCCAAAATTAGAACATTTAGATAGTCTACAATTTGATAACAATAACCACCAAGGACTGTCTTTGTTTGATATAGAAGATATACTAAAAAGCTATGGTATTGATGCGGATTCTTATCAAATTGAGACTCCTAGTTTGTTAAACAACGTATCATTTCCTTATTTACTAGTAGTAGAAAGAGCTAGCTTGCCTCATTATATCGTCGTGTTGGATGGAGACAGTAGTTCATTGATTGTTTCTGATCCTGCAAATGAGGAAATTGAGAAAATTTCAAGATTAGAACTTTTTAGTCAGAGTGTAGGAATTGTTTTAATTCCTCAAAAGAATGAGAATGTTAATTCAGAAGATAGAAAAGATATTGTTACGATAAGCTATGCAGATAAGTTATATCATAGATTTCTAGCTTCACTTGGTTGGAAGAGAAAATTGGCAATCTTTTTCTTGGGATTAGCTAAAATTAGTTTACCTATTGCTATTGCTTTTTTACTACAAATAACAATGTCTGGTCTACTTAACATTCAGTTTAGTATTCAACTATTTACCCTAGCTTCAATAATATTAGCTTCATATTTGTATTGGCAGTTCTCTATATTAGAAACGAGATTAAAAGGAAAGATTGAGAATAATTTTTTAAATGATATTCTGTCCTCTTTTTATAAGAACCAATTAAATGATTTTTCTTTAACTAAAAATTATGAGTATGTGAGTAGTTATTTTTGGAATTTATTGTTATCAGCAACAGGTATTATGCAAAAATTTTACTTAAAGGTACAGCTTTTAGTGTTTTGTTTGCTACTGTTATTGCTATTAAAATTGAATATTATTATTTTCGCAGTTACATGCGTATCTATAGCTATTCTTGGTTTATATGTCAATTTTGAAATACGAAAAGTTGTAAAAAATCAGCGAGAATTTATTGCTAATAGTTCTAACTTTAGTTCTCTGGTAGAAAATACAATTTATGGTTTGCAAGATATTATAAGTTTCCAAAAATCTAGCGACTTCATCAAAGAATTTGATGAAAGACTCAATGAACTATTGGGAACGAAACTAGATAGTACACATATTACCAATAGATTATTAGCTTCTACGCAGATATTTATTGGTTTAACTGGTTCATTTTTGCTTGCTACTGTAAATATTATTATAGATTACGCACATATATCGGAGTATACAAATAGTATTTTGATTTTATTACTGTTATCCAGCATTTTAAATTCTTTAATTACATCTTGGGTAGCATTGAAAAAAAGTCAATATTCCTTTGAGTTTATTGGACTAGAGGAAGTAGGGATGGAAAGTAATCTTGCTACCATTCCAGTATCTAAAATTGAACAATTGTCATGCCGGAATTTATGTAAAAAATGGGATGAAAGATTGGTGTTTACTAAATTAAATTTTGAGTTCAATAGTGGTGAATTAACCGTTATTACAGGCGGGAATGGAACTGGGAAATCATCTCTTTTGAATATTATTCAGGGATTATCTTCTCCAACAGAGGGTGATATTGTACTGAATGGAATGGAAAGTTTTTCTACTTTAGAGGAGACTAATATTTTAGATTATTTAAGCGTGTATTCATCTGAATTTCATGTATTCCCTGGAAGTGTTTCAAAAAATATTAATTTCACTCTATTTAATAAGGAAAACTATGAATCAAATAATCTTGATAGTCTGAATCTCAATATAGCTCTAAGTCATCAGATTGATGGGAAAGCCACCAATATTTCGCAAGGTCAGAAACAAAAAATTCTACTCATGAGGAGTTTATCGCAAGAAAAGGACATCTATCTATTTGATGAGCCTACAGGAAATTTGGACAGAAACTCAACTGAATTATTTCTAAATGAGGTTGAGAAATTAGTGAACGAGGAAAAGATTGTTATTGTCGTGACTCATGATAAGGATGTTATTGCTAGAGCAGGTAAAGTTATTAATATGGACGAATTTCATTAAAAGTTAATAAATGGAGATTGGTGGTTTCTAATCTTAATTTTACATATAACTAGTTTGCATAATATTTGGAATAACGAACTTCATAGCAACGTTATCATACTACTGAACTCTAGGAATAAAACCCATCCTAGGACAAAGATTTTAAAGCATTAGCACAAGAAGAGTAAATCAGAAGCAGGTCAATCGACTTGCTTTTTGGTATAGAAAAATCCTGCCATGGATGACAGGATTGAATCTTAAAGAAAGGCTAAGATACGAAGATAATCTCCAATCAGTGCCACTTCAGCTACAAAGAAGAGGAGGATAATGACTCCGTTCACAAGGACAGACAAGAATAATTGATAGAAGGAGTCGGTTTCACTTGCTTGACTTGGCCTTGTAATGATATGGAGACTAGCAAGCAGAATGATTCCAATGCTAATCACACACAAGAGGGCTGTAAATCGCAGGCTATCAAAGAAGGCAAAGAAACTAGCAATAGCAGTGAGGAAGATTGGAATTGCCAAGAGTTGACTATATTGTTGGAGAACCTTTTCTAGCGTCCAGTCCTTTTCTTGGTAGATAAATCGTCTCACGACGAAACCACCCAAGAGGAATGAAAAGAAGAAGAGTGTTGTTGCTACTAGGATAGAGATAATCGAAAAGAGATTTAATGAAGCAAATTGTTCAGGGAAGTGATTATGCATAGTTGCTATATGTCCATAGTAAGCATGTTTGATGTGGTAGATACTAAAGAAAAAGGAAGATGCAGAAAACAGAATGAGCAAGAGGAAGGCTGTGTAACTGTGTGTGCTACTTGTTTCAAGACTGCTTGTAGGAGATTTGAGAGCCTCCACTAGCCAAGACCAAAAATCAAGCGCTTGCTCTTTCCATCTATCCGTAGATTTTGGAGCTTGGTCGGGGATATAGGGACTTTCTAAGGATTGACTGATAAGAAGGGGCTCTTTCGTGGTTGGTTTTTGCTGAGGAAGTGCTTCTTGACTCTCTTCAGCTATAGTGACTTTTTCTGTTTCTTTAGAAAGGTCTGACTCTTCTTCAGTAGAATCTAATGCTTTCTTTTCTTCTATTTCTGTTCTCGCTTCACTGTCTTCAGGAGCTTCAATTTTCTCTTCTTGCTGGCTTTCCAGTTCGACCTCAGCTTGAGAGACTTCCTCCTCTACTTGAGTATTTTTTTCAATTGGCGTATCGAGATTAGCTATCGTTTCTTCAGCCTTGTCTGCAACCTCTTGAGCTTGCTCTTCAGGTTTGTTCTTGCTTGTTGTTTTTACAAAATCATTACTTTCAAACCATTCTTGTTTCATGGTAGAACCTCCTTTTTCTGGTTGTTGCCTATTTTTACATTAGCAGATGTAAGCGCTTTTGTCAACGGTTTCTAGAAGAAGACTCGTGTTCCTCTGATTTGAGTAGATAGATATCCTGTTCTGCTCTTGCCATGAGTTGATCTTTTGCATCTGCTTTTTCTGTTTTATAAGGATTGCTTAATCGTTCATTTTTGTTTTCTTTGTTTTTAAACGAACGCCTTCCTTCTCTTAAAAAATGAAGAATAGAGCCATGTTTTGTTGAAAGATCTAAGTTGATTCTTTGTTTTTCTTCTTCGGAAAGTAGCAGTTGTAGGTCTGTTTTCGCCATCAATTCCACCTTACCGTGTACTTGTATTTTTTCAGCGTGGATGTGATGTTTTGTTGACTCTAGCTGACTATCTGTAAGGTCTGTATCAAAGATATTGATAATATTTTGTGTTGTGAGTTTACTGTTTTTGATACGACTTCCTTCAATTCGGAGGAGATAGCCATTATTGGTATTGATGGTCGCATTTTCAAGACTAGCATTAGTGATACTGGTTTGTCCAAGATTGGCTGACACGTTGATCCCTTTTAGACTTCTTCCCTTTGGAACTTGGAGAATAACTTCATTAAAACGACTAGAGTAGCTACTTGCGATATGGAGAATCGCGCCAATTCCAGAAGAGAGAAATGGAGTTTCAGACAGTTTCTTATCAATGAGGCTTAGAGTTTTGTCGTTTTGATTTGTGACAAGATCTTGGTTAGCAGAAATAGATGGATGATAAGAAATATGGATTTGATCATCCAAAGAGTCGGTGATGGTGAGCGCGTGTTGGTGGAGAGTAATTTCTATGTTTTCGACTTCCTTGCCATAGGTTAGCTCTTCCATCCGACTATCATAGACCGGCTCCTTGGACATGGCAAGTAGGCTCTTAATCCCGTCAGATTGAATACCTATAAAGAGTAGGATAAAGCCGATAATGGTAGTCACCACACCAAAAATGAGAAATCCTTTTGTAAACTTACGCATGCTGGTCACCTCTCTTTCCTTTTTTAAGAACAAATTGCACCAGGCGAACAATGAGTAGACCGAAGAAGCGAGCTACATAGGAAATACCTAATAAAACCAGCGAAGAAGCACCGATAGCTAGTAAACCAGAACCGAAAATCAAGATAAAGGCTGATTTAGCTTGGGCTAGGACAGTAAAACTTTCAACTAAAAATAGGAATCCGCCGATGATACCAAGTATGGAAACCGCAAAGAAAGCCAAGATGACAGTCAAGGCTGCCACAAGGATTGCGAACAGGGACACGAGGATGGCGATTCCCAGAGGAATACCGATAGGGGCTGCAAGCAAAGCTAACAAGGCGACATGCAAAATTTGTCGGTTATTCTTTTGAGCGGGTGCCTCATTGATTTTTTTATCGAGAAGATTGGAGAGAACTTCGTGGGCTGCTTCCTTAGGAGTTCCCAAGCTAGCGATGAGTTCTTCTTCTCCTTCGACTCCAGCATCGTCAAAGAGTTCCCTGAAATAGTCCATGGCTTCAATTTGGTCAGCCTGAGGCAGTTTTTTGAGATAGAGTTCTAGCTGAGTCAGGTATTCAGTTCTTGTCATGGCGGATACTCCCTTCTATGATGCCATTGATGGTGTCTGTATAGAGTGCCCATTCATCTTTTAGGGTCACGAGCTGTTCTATACCACCATTTGTCAAGGAGTAGTATTTGCGCATGCGACCTTGGAACTCTCTAGAATAGGTTGTCAGAAAGCTATTGCCCTCCAATTTTTTGAGAATGGGATAGAGTGTAGATTCTTTGATATTAGCGATCAGTTTAATGGTTTGGCTAATCTCATAACCATAAGAATCATCCTGCTCCAGTACGGCCAAGATGAGAAATTCAATCAAGGCAGAGGATGTTGGAAAGTACATGGGGAACCTCCTTTTCTAATGTGTAAGATTTTTATATATAATTTTTCTACACATACATTGTACATCTAAATGAAAGCCCTGTCAAGAAATATGTGTAAAATTTTTATATATAAAAAACTTCTAGGAAAAACTAGAAGTTTAGAGGATTTTATCAGCTTTGTCCACTGTAAAGAGGGCAACAGTCATCAGGATATCGACGAGCAAGAGGGCAGCTACAGCTGGCACCCAAGAGTGGAAAAGGTCAAAACTGTAACCAAAGAGGGTTGGCCCAAAGGCTGCTAGGATATAGCCTCCTGTTTGAGACAAACCAGACAATTGGGCAGTCTTTTCAGGGGCGCTTGTCTTGAGTGAAAAGTTGACCATGAGATAAGGGAAGAGGGCGCTAGTTGCAGTTCCGATGAGGAGATGGATGGAAAGCCAGTAAATGAAATTATTGATTGGGAAGAAGAGCATGGAAATGCCGACCACACCAGCTAGTGAAACCAGAGTGAGCATGAGCTGACGGTTACGAGTAGATAAACTGGTTGTCAGGCTTGGGATGGTCATTGAAAAAGGAATACTAATCAGAGAGAAGATAGAAGTCAGCAAGCCAGCTTCGTGACTGGATAGGCCTGCATGGATGGCCATGGTAGGTAGCCATGTCATAGCGGTGTAAAAGAGCAAGGATTGAAAACCTGCAAAGACAATCACTGCCCAGACCTGTTTATTACGCATGACATTTGTTTTGCTTTTTTGTTTGGTTTGTGGAGCCAGTCTGTGATTATAGCGGTGGTTTGGGAGCCAGACCAAAAAAGTTGCTAGACAGAGCAGGGTGAGGAGGATGATCAATCCTTTCCAAGAACTGGCTTGTGTAATAGGCACAGCCAGATAGGAAGCCAGAGCCGTTGCAATCCCCATAGAAGTTACATATAAGGTTGTCAGAAAACCAATCTTCTTTGGTTGATTAGCTTGGATAAGACTAGGAAGCAGAACATTGATGACTGCGATACTTGCCCCAACCATCAAGGTTCCTAGATAGAGCAGGGGCAGATTGATTAGTCGAATGAGAGAACCGATAGTCAAGAAGAAGAGACTGTAGGTGAAGAGATGCTCCAAGCCGATTTTCTGAGCCAGTCGGGTAGAAAAGAGCGAGAAGAGGGTAAACATGAGGAGAGGAAGGCTGGTCAAGACACCAAGTGAACTAACTTCTACTCCCAGACCTTGCGAAATATCTCCCAAAATAATGGGTAAAACAGTAAAAGGAGTCCGTAAGGAAACACCAATCAGGATAATACCTGGAACAAAAAAGAGTGATTGCTTTTTCATATAATACCTCTTCTAGCTGATTTTAATAACAGCTTATTTTAAGGTTTTTTCATTATAATGTCAAGTAAGGTTTTGGGCTTTCAAGATAAAAATGGGAAAGTCTTGAAAATTATGATAAAATAGTGGAAGGAAATCTATACATTGGAGAAAAACTGTGTCTGAAAAGCAAAAAATCAGCGTATTGATGTCGGTCTATATCAAGGAAAATCCGACATTTTTAAAGGATGCTATTGAGAGTGTTCAAAATCAGACCCTGAAACCGAGCGAATTGGTTCTGGTTGAGGATGGGCCTTTGACACCTGAGCTCTATCAGGTATTAGATCAGGTGGAAGCTGAGTCTGATATTCCAGTGAAACGCTATCCTCTTGAGCAGAATCAAGGTTTGGGTCTGGCTCTTCGATACGGTGTTTTACAGTGTCAGTACGATATTATCGCTCGTATGGATACAGATGATATAGCTGTTCCAGACCGTTTTGAGAAACAGGTTCAGCTAATGGAGAAGGACAAGCTCGACCTATTAGGTGGACATATTGCAGAGTTTATTGACAATCCTGATGAGATTGTTTCTTACCGTCGTGTTCCGACTCAACATGCAGATATTGTAGCTTATCAAAGGATGAGAAGTGCCTTTAACCACATGACTGTCATGTTCAAGAAGGACATGGTTCTCAAGGCAGGCAACTATGAAGATGGCCTTTATATGGAGGATGACCTCCTCTGGCTCAATATGATTGCTGCAGGAGCCAAGACTGGAAATCTGGATCAAATCTTGTGTAAGGTTCGTGTTGGAGCAGGGATGTTTGAACGTCGTGGAGGACTGCGTTATCTCAGACTCTATCGTCAGGCTCGTCAACGAATGCTGAAGAGAGGGCAGATTTCTTACATGGAGTATGCTAAGAGTGTTGCCATTCAGATGGTTGTTGCCCTTTGTCCAGGATTTGTCCGACAGTTTATTTTTATGAAACTGTTACGAAAAAGCAATTAAAAGATTGTAGCAAATCGTAAACTGGATAAAAAGTGTTATAATAACAATATAATGCTCTTCGAAAATCTCTTCAAACCGCGTCAACGTCGCCTTGCCGTAGGTATATGTTACTGACTACGTCAGTTCCATCTACAATCTCAAAACAGTGTTTTGAGCAACCTGCGGCTAGTTTCCTAGTTTGCTCTTTGATTTTCATTGAGTATAATCATCCGGCTCTTTTAAGGAGGAGTAAATTTCTATGAATAAAAAACTCACAGATTATGTGATTGATCTGGTGGAAATTTTAAATAAACAACAAAAACAGGTTTTCTGGGGAATATTTGATATTTTGAGTATGGTGGTTTCCATCATTGTATCTTATATTTTATTCTACGGCTTGATTAATCCAGCACCTGTTGACTACATTATCTATACGAGTTTGGCCTTCCTGTTCTATCAATTGATGATTGGATTTTGGGGATTGAACGCTAGTATTAGTCGTTACAGCAAGATTACGGATTTCATGAAAATCTTTTTTGGTGTGACTGCTAGCAGTATCTTGTCATATAGTATCTGCTATGCCTTCTTGCCCCTCTTCTCTATCCGTTTTATCTTTCTCTTTATCTTGTTGAGTACTTTCTTGATTTTATTGCCACGGATTACTTGGCAGTTAATCTACTCCAAACGCAAAAAGGGAAGTGGTGATGGAGAACACCGTCGGACTTTCTTGATTGGTGCCGGTGATGGTGGAGCTCTCTTTATGGATAGTTACCAACATCCAACTAGTGAATTAGAACTTGTCGGTATTTTGGATAAGGATGCGAAGAAAAAGGGTCAAAAACTTGGTGGAATCCCTGTTTTGGGTTCATATGAGGATCTTCCTGAATTAGCCAAACGCCATCAAATCGAGCGTGTTATCGTTGCGATTCCGTCGCTTGACCCGTCAGAATATGAACGTATCTTGCAGATGTGTAATAAGCTGGGTGTCAAATGTTACAAGATGCCTAAGGTTGAAACGGTTGTTCAAGGACTTCACCAAGCAGGTGGAGGCTTCCAGAAGATTGATATCACAGACCTTTTGGGCCGTCAGGAAATTCGTCTTGATGAATCGCGTCTGGGCGCAGAACTGACAGGTAAGACAATCTTAGTCACAGGGGCTGGTGGTTCAATCGGTTCTGAAATCTGTCGACAAGTTAGCCGTTTCAATCCTGAACGCATTGTTTTGCTCGGTCATGGGGAAAACTCAATCTACCTTGTTTATCATGAATTGATTCGCAAGTTCCAAGGGATTGATTATGTACCAGTTATCGCAGATATTCAAGACTATGATCGTCTCTTGCAAGTCTTTGAAAAGTACAAGCCAGCTATTGTTTATCATGCGGCAGCCCACAAGCACGTTCCTATGATGGAGCGCAATCCAAAAGAAGCCTTCAAAAACAATATCCGTGGAACCTACAACGTTGCTAAGGCTGTTGATGAAGCCAAAGTACCTAAGATGGTTATGATTTCGACAGATAAGGCGGTTAATCCACCAAATGTTATGGGAGCAACCAAGCGAGTGGCTGAGTTGATTGTCACTGGCTTTAACCAACGTAGCCAATCAACCTACTGTGCAGTTCGTTTTGGGAATGTACTTGGTAGCCGTGGTAGTGTCATTCCAGTCTTTGAACGCCAGATTGCTGAAGGTGGTCCTGTAACGGTGACAGACTTCCGTATGACCCGTTACTTTATGACTATTCCAGAAGCTAGCCGTTTGGTTATCCATGCTGGCGCTTATGCCAAAGATGGGGAAGTCTTTATCCTTGATATGGGCAAACCAGTCAAGATTTATGACTTGGCCAAGAAAATGGTCCTTCTAAGTGGACACACTGAGAGCGAAATTCCAATTGTTGAAGTTGGAATCCGCCCAGGCGAAAAACTTTACGAAGAACTCTTGGTATCAACCGAACTCGTTGACAATCAGGTTATGGATAAGATTTTCGTTGGTAAGGTTAATGTCATGCCTCTAGAAGCCATCGATCAAAAGATTGAAGAGTTCCGCACTCTTAGTGGAGATGAGTTGAAGCAAGCCATTATCGCCTTTGCCAATCAAACAACCCACGTTGAATAAAAAAGAAAAACGCATATTATCAGTTCAGAATGTACTGACCCCAAAAAGTTAGACAATTAATTTATCCAAAGGATTTAGTTCTGTATTGTACAGGACTGAGTCCTTTTAGTTTTACCTTAATTCGTTTATTGTTGTAGTAATCAATATAGTCAACAATGGCTTGTTCCAATTGATTAAGTGATTTAAAGGTTTTCTCATAACCATAAAACATCTCCGATTTCAGAATGCCAAAGAAAGATTCCATCATACCGTTGTCTGGACTGTTACCTTTACGTGACATGGATGCTTGAATTCCCTTACTCTCTAGGAACTGATGATAAAAATCGTGTTGATATTGCCAGCCTTGGTCACTATGGAGAATTGTATTTTCGTAGTGCTTCTCTGTGAATGCCTGTTCCAACATTGTTTTTACTTGTTCTAAGTTGGGTGAAGTTGAAAGATTATAGGCGATAATTTCACTATTAAAGCCATCTAAAACTGGTGATAAGTAAAGCTTTTGAGCACTTGCTGGAATGGAAAATTCTGTCACGTCTGTGTAGCACTTTTCTATTGGTTTGGCTGCTTCAAATTGGCGTTGAATGAGGTTATCTGCTTTCTTGCCAACGTCTCCTTTATGAGAAGAATATTTTCGTTTCTGTCGCATTTTAGCTTGTAAATTGAGTACTTTCATCAAGCGTTGAACTCTTTTCTGATTTACCAGATAACCACGATTTCTTAGTTCTAAATGAACCCGACGATAACCATAATTTCCCTTGTGTTCGATAAAAATGGATTGAATTTCAGCTTTAAGTTCTTGGTCCTTATCTGGTTTATCTAGCTGTTTCAAGTGATAGTAGTAGGTTGAACGAGCTAGTTTAATGGCTTTTAGAAGAATATCTAACGAAAACTCAGTCATTAATTCTTGAACAATTTCTGTCTTTCTTCTTTCTCTTTTTCCTCCTTCAATCGGAGTTCTCTTAACTTTTTTAGGACGGCATTCTCCGCTCTCAGATACTCATTTTCTGCTTGAAGACGTTCTAATTCTGTCCTCTCTTCAGGTCTCGTTTTTGGCTTACGTCCCATTTTAGGTGCTCTCCCTCTTGTTTTCTCAACAATAGTATACCCGTTTTTCTTGTATTGTGCTAGCCAATTAAGAAGTATCGTACGACTCGGGAGGCCGTATTCAAGAGAAACTCTATCTTTAGTCCAGCATTCATGTAAGACTTTATGAATCATTTCTTGTTTTAAATCAGGAGAATAGTAACGATTTTTTCCTTTTTTGACGAACTCTATTCCGTAACGATCAATCAATTTAATCATGTACCTAATATTAGAATTGTTTATCCCAAATTTATTTGAAAGCTTCTCTATGCTATATCCTTGTTTTCTAAGTTCATAGATTTGAACTTTATCATCATAAGTTAATTTCATAATAAAAACACCCCAAAAGTTAGATTTTTTCTGTCTAACTTTTGGGGTGCAGTTCAGAAGAACCTTGGTAATATGCGTTTTGTTATGTAGAGACTTATACTCTTCGAAAATCTCTTCAAACCACGTCAATGTCGCCTTGCCGTAGGTATCATAGGTATAGGTAACTGACTTCGTCAGTCTTATCTACAACCTCAAAACCATGTTTTAAGCTGACTTCGTCAGTTTTATCTGCAACCTCAAAACAGTGTTTTGAGCAGCCTGCGGCTAGTTTGCTCTTTGATTTTCATTGAGTATTACTTTATTTTCTTCTGAAATGGGGTTGTCGCCCAGTCTATGTTATTGAAAATACTCCAAAACTTCTAAGGGTTTGTGGGACATATAATCAGGTTGATAGTTTAGTAGATCTGCTTGCTCTCCAAATCCCCAAGTGACGGCCAATTTCTGAATGCCTGTTTCTTGAGCTCCAAGCATATCAAACTTGGTATCTCCGATGATGATGGCTTGTTCCGGTGCTAGTTGATGTGTCTGCAAGGCTTGGCGAATGACATCTGCCTTATGGGGTGCTTCAGGGCTGGAACCATAAATGCCATCAAAGAAATGATAGATTCCCAAGTTTTTAGTCATGTCTTGAGCGGTTGGAGTATTCTTTGTAGTGGTGATATAAAGAGGGTAATTGCTCGATAACTCCTCAAGCAAGTCTACAATCTGAGGAAATAGTTGAGCTTCATAGATGCCTTTTTCCTTGTAGTAAGAACGGTATATCTGCACGGCCTCAGAAATTTGTTCTTTGGGCAGGCAAGTCGCAAAACTACTTTCAAGGGGTGGTCCCATAAAACCACGAATCGTTTTGGCATCAGGGCTAGGCACTCCCAGCTCCTTAAAGGTATGGGTAAAGGCATTGTGAATCCCGATAGAACTGTCAACGAGGGTTCCATCCAGATCGAAAAAAATCGCTGTGATAGAGGTCATGATTTCTCCTATTTGATAAACTTATTCTCCGAAAATTTCTTTTTGGAGGCGACGACCAGTAGGGGTGGCAGCGAGTCCACCTTCAGCTGTTTCACGAAAGGCAGTTGGCATGCTTGCTCCTACTTGGTACATGGCATCGATAACTTCATCCACAGGTATTTTAGATTCGATACCTGCCAAGGCCATGTCTGCTGCGATGAAGGCAAAGCTAGCTCCCATGGCATTACGTTTAACACAGGGAACTTCAACCAAGCCGGCAACAGGGTCACAGATGAGGCCCAGCATATTTTTAATGACAAAGGCAATAGCCTGACTGGCCTGATAAGGTGTCCCACCTGCAGCTAGAGTTAAGGCAGCAGCACTCATAGCAGAGGCCGAACCAACCTCGGCCTGGCAACCGCCCTCAGCACCTGAGATAGAGGCATTGTTTGCGATGACTAGTCCAAAGGCACCCGCAGCAAAGAGGAAATCCAGCTGTTGCTCGTGGCTGAGGTCTAATTTTTCAATAGCAGCAGTGAGAACAGAAGGGAGACAGCCAGCACTTCCAGCGGTTGGAGTAGCGCAGACCAAGCCCATTTTAGCATTGTGTTCATTGACTGCAATGGCATTTCGGGCAGCAGAGAGAATCGTGTAATCTGACAGAGTTTTTCCGTTTTTAATGTAGTGATCCAATTTGGCAGCATCTCCACCTGTCAGGCCACTACGAGATTTATTTTCATTGAGACCAAGTTGGACAGAGGCTTTCATGACTTCCAGATTGCGTTCCATGAGAAGGAAGACTTCTTCACGTTCGCGACCGGTCAATTCAAACTCTGTTGTAATCATGAGTTCTGCGACATTTCCTTGAAAGTCCAGATCTGCTTGCTCGACCAATTCTTTGATAGAATAAAACATGCTTCCTCCTATTTAAAGAAATTGACATTGTGGAGATGAGGGATTTTTCGAATTTCTTCGATGGCCTCATCACAGTTGCGACTGTCAACTTCGATAATCATAATAGCTTTTTCACCAGCTTTTTCACGAGTAACATTCATCTGGGCGATATTGATATCATAGCGGGAAAGGGCCTCTGTTACGAGGGCAATCATACCTGGAATATCTTGATGAACAATGATGATAGTCGGTGTATTCATATTGAGAGAGACGGCAAAGCCATTGAGTTCGGTTACCTGAATATTTCCTCCCCCGATAGAAATACCAGTCACGCTAATGGTCTTATGAGCATTTTTAACGGTAATTTTAGTGGTGTTTGGGTGAGGGGCATTGCTGTCTTTCTGAATGGTCCAGACAATCTTGATGCCACGCTTGTGGGCAATTTCCAGGCTGTTTGGGATTTCAGGATCATCTGTATCCATGCCCAAAATACCTGCAACAAGGGCTAGGTCTGTTCCGTGACCACGATAGGTCTTGGCAAATGAGTTAAATAGTTGGAATTCGACTTCTGTCGGAGTATCATCAAAAATGGAAGAGACAATCTTCCCAATACGAACAGCACCAGCTGTATGGCTACTAGATGGGCCAATCATAACTGGTCCGATGATATCAAAGACAGATTGAAAACGAAGTGATTTCATCAGTTTCCCCTTATAAAAATTCTTATCTCTATTATATCAAAGAATGAAGGTCTTGGCTTTAATTGTGGATGAAAACCTTTTTACACTACAAATAGCATAAAAAAGCATCTTTTGTAACAAAAAATGGCTTATTTAGAGAAATAAAAAATAATTTTGTAATATTTCTACATAAAAGTGTCAAGAAACGGTAATATTTAAAGGGTATGATAGAACTATAGAAAGAAGGAGAATTTTCAAATATGAAATCAACAACTAAAAAGATTAAAACAACTCTTGCAGGAGTAGCTGCCTTGTTTGCAGTATTTGCTCCATCATTTGTATCTGCTCAAGAATCATCAACTTACACTGTTAAAGAAGGTGATACACTTTCAGAAATCGCTGAAACTCACAACACAACTGTTGAGAGATTGGCAGAAAACAACCACATCGACAACATTCATTTGATTTATGTTGGTCAAGAGTTGATTATCGATGGCCCTGTAGCACCTGCTACAACACCAGCGCCAACTACTTATGCAGCACCAGCTGCTCAAGATGAAACTATTTCAGCTCCAGTAGCAGAAACTACAGAAGTAGTAGAAGAAGCAGCACCAGCTGCAAGCGCTCCTGTAGCAGAAGAAACTGTTGCTGCAGCAGAAACTTCAGCACCAGCTGCAACTGTAAGCGGATCTGAAGCAGAAGCTAAAGAATGGATCGCTCAAAAAGAATCAGGTGGTAGCTACACAGCTACAAACGGCCAATACATCGGACGCTACCAATTGACAGATTCATACTTGAACGGTGACTACTCAGCTGAAAACCAAGAACGTGTAGCAGATGCTTACGTTGCAGGACGTTACGGTTCATGGTCAGCTGCTAAAAACTTCTGGCTTAACAACGGATGGTATTAAGAAATAGAAAAAGAGCCTTTGATGGCTCTTTTTGTGTGCTTTTATTTGATAAAAGATAATTTTTAAATAGTAGTAATAACAATTACTTACTGCTGACGAGATTCTGGAGTTTCTCTAGCTGAATTATTACTGTTAGCATCGGGAACTTCAGCATTATTATTGGTATTCGTATCTCCTTGGGTTCCGGCAGTATCAGTAGCTTGATCTCGTGTATTGACAGCAGTGTTTCCTCCACTTCTAGCACTATCAGATGAAGGTTGTTCGCTTGCAGGTGCTTGTGAATTATATCTGTTCCCATTTGACTCAGTATAGCTTGGAGTGTAGCTACCTCCTTCTGAAGAATAGCTTTCTCTTCCCTCAACGTTACTAGTCGTTTCTGTTTCTTTTTTATTAAACTTTTGCGCTTCTTCTTTTTTGGTCAAGACTTCAACTTGCTTTTGGAATTTTGAAATCAGTTCTTGAATGGGTTTTATTTTTTCATCAATAGTAGCTTGTTCGCTTGTGGAGTTGACACTTTTAATAATTTCTAGTATTTTTTGTAAGGAAGTGATGGCTGTTTCAAGTGCTTGTTTATCTTCAAACTGGCTATCGGATTCCTTTATATCCAATTTTAAAGCTTTTTCGGTATAATGATTAGTAATTTTATCGGCCGTAGAAGTAAGAAAATCTGCTAATGTCTTTTTGCCTTCGTCAGAGGTTGGCTTTAATTCTTGGATTTTTTTCCAATCCTCTATAATCGTTTCAGAATCAATATTGAAGTTTTTAATAGCATTTTTTACTTGTTCGACATCTTGTCCATTCTTATGTTGTTTGCTGAGAGCGATGTTCCCTCTCTCTGCTTGGATATGTTCTTGATGAATGACTAAGCCTATTAAAAGTCCAAGACCTACAACAATAATGATAGTAAAAATGGTATTTTTTGATGTTAGAATATCTTTGTAGTTTTTCACAATCGTACTACGTACATGGATGGTAGTATCTTAAAGGGATCATGTACGACTTCCTCCTCATTACAGTATATCATTTTTAGCTTATTTTATAAATAAGTTTATAAGTAGAATCGAGATTTAACTATTTATTGCCCTTTTTGTAATTATATTTCTGTTTCTATCAGAGAGAATATCAGATTATCAGCCTCTTTTTTGTCGTTAAAAAAGTGAGATATATTGACTTTTGAAAAAAATGTCATAATTGAGTTGGGATAAACGTAAAAGTAATACTTTCTTGTTAAACCGCTCGGCGATTCATGGTGACATGGACACATAGTAGTAAGCACACCATGTGGCTTTGCAGAGCTAAAAACTTCTGGCTTAATAATGGCTGGTATTAAGAAATAACGAATAGAATAATATGAAAAGGTCGAGGAAATCCCTCGACTTTTTATATTTCTTTCGGTTGATAATAGATCTCCACTTCTTTTTTGAGAAAGGCTAGAATGGAAGTTTCATCGGTCAGCTCTAGAAGTGAGAACCCTTTTTGGATAAGTTTAGCATCATCCCTACAAATCCCAATACGGACATAGCAGATAGCAAGCATATCGTAGCTTTTCTTGTTCTTGGCATCCTCTAGTAAAGTATAGCAGATTTGTTGACACATGTTTTTGTCTTGATGGTATAAGTAAATGGTGGAAAGGTTGAGTAGGATTGCCATTCGCAAGTCATATAAATGTTGATAGTTTTTATAGACTTCTAAGCGTTGCAAGATTTTTCCAGTGATGAGATGGAGGTGTTCAATGGGAAAGCTGAAAAGGATGGTATTGAGGATTTTTAGGTCATTTTCATACCATGTATCTTGTTTTTCAATTTTCTCCCAAAGTTTTGTGACAGTCTGTTTCACTTGGTTTGACAGTTGCTCTGTACCATGTTGACGGAGACAAATAACAACTTTCAGCATATCCCTGATTTCTTCTATAGGTAGGTCGTGGTGGGTTTTGAGATAGTCTTGGCATTTTTGAAATAGTTTTTCGAGTTCACTAGTCCCTAGGGTTGAGCTCATATTGAGATAGGTTTGCATGATTTCTGTTCGTTGGCTCGGTTGATAGAGGTGGCAGATATAGTCAAACTCTTCAAAACTCATATTAATCTGTCGGAGAAGAAATTCCATATTTTCATATTTGGGAGTTACCTTGCCACTTTCAATCTTTGATAGGCTAGTTCTTGAAAGGACATCTCCGCAGACCTCTTCTTGGGTCAATCCTTTTGACTCACGTATTTCTTTATAGACCTTTCCGAAATCATAACGCATGATTTTCTCCTTTTCGTGAAAAAAGTTAACAAACAATAAAATCCTATTAAAAATATTGTATCATAGTAATATAAAAAGTAAAAAAGAAAGCTAAAATAAGTTTGGTATAATTTTAAAATGGGTTTAACAGTACTATGATGTAGCTAGAAAAGGGGTGGGAAAATGTTTAAAAATAAGGAGCTTTTTCGAGTAGTCATGATATTTGTGATAGGAATTATCTTAATTTTAATGACACCCGTCTTATTTAAAGTTGTGATGGAATTATTCTCAAAATAAATAGGTCTTTGTTTAGGTGGAGTCGTGAATCAGGAGGTTAAGTGATGAACTACAATTTAAAATATATCTTATCAGGAATATTTATCCTAGTCTTTATAGGTTTCCTAGTCTGGATGCGTTATTTTAATCAGAAGAAGGAAGAAGAGCATTCAGATGTGCCTTTTGAAGCGAGGTTAGATAGTGAGGTCAGGACCTTATATAAACAACTAGCATTGAGTGAGGAACCTCACTATTTCTTAGCCTATCGCTACCTACACCCGTGGTTTAATCTAGCGATTTTACCACCAACAGTTGAAATTTTCTTAACTAAAATAGCGCTGGTGATGGTGACCCCAGACGAACTGTTAATAAGAAATCTTGGGAATGGGATGACTTTCACAAGTGAGCATCATCGCGATTTGCGGCAAGGACTTATTCGCATTCCAAAATCAGAGATTAAAGAATTTGAGATTCGCAACTGGAAGAGAGCTTTTGTATTTGGCGATTTTTTGACAATCAAAACAAGCCAACATAACTATTATTTGCAGGTCAGAGATGATGGCCTTCAAAAAGGAAGTCTTGTTACTAAACATTTCTCAGACTTGAAACGACAAGATTTTCTAGGATTATTGACAGATAATAGAGCATTCTGATAGACAATTGCCCTAGTTGTTTATTGTAAACTTTACAAATGAGCTCTAAATACTAGAATCCCTTTAGAAAGGTAATTCCTATGAAAAATAAAATTTTAATCATTGTTTATCTTTCAGCCTCGCTGTTCATCAGTTTTGTAATCTTTTCACTTTTACATATTGATTTTAAATGGTGGATAACTCTGGCTATAAGTGCAGGATTTATTTACACCTACTTAAAATTTAGTAAAAAATAAAAATTACCTGCACCTATCTCACTTTCGTCTCTTCACGGGAGGTATCTCTATGAAAAAAATCAGTCATCTTTGTATGCTCTTGCTTTTGCTGTGCACTACGTTTTTTGTCCTGAATGTAAATGTTACACGTGAAATAGTGCGGATTCAGAAGATGGGCAAGACAACTTATTCATTTGACTTGTACTTGAAAGATGTCACTAAACCGACAGAAACTATTCTCCAGTTTTTTGAAGAGGTTGCAAGTCAAGACAAGGTCTCTATTATCAAAGTAGATAATGGCGATGAGGTGGTCAAGGCTGGTGTTTTTGATAAGGAAACCTTCCCCTATCAGGAGTTCGGTCTGACTTCTCTTGATTTTTCAAAGAATGAGAAGGGGGTCTACAGCAACCAGGATCTTCCCAATAATCTAGGAACCATTCCCACCTTTTTAAAGGTGAAATTCATTCGACTCCAGACCTTCCAATCCTATATTGAGGATAAATCCCATACTGTAAATGGACGCTACATGATTACCTCCAGCAAAGAGATAGATCGTGCTACCATTCTACAAAAGTGGAGTGATTTTTTCCAGATAGATAAAACGATTTTATTAGAACCCACTTACCGAAGTCAGGTTGGAGTGCTAAATCAAGATTTGTTACTATCTATCATTATCTTTATCTTGGCAATCTTGCTTGTGATTTTAATGACAGTTTATCAGCCGATGATGGAGATGAAACGAGTGGGGGTTCAAAAGTTACTTGGTTTTCAAAGCAGGGCGATTTTAGCTGGTTTTGTAAAGACTAATTTTTATCTTCTCTTGGGTGGAAGTCTTATCATTGACTTGGGACTATTTTTAGTGCTGGACTACAGACCAAAACTTCTGTTCCCAAGTTTACTCTTATCCCAATTTCTGCTTTTACAGTTGTATTTGTTCATCAGTTGGCTGACCTACCTGATGATTCAGAAAATGACAGTCAGTTCCATATTGAAAGGTTTTTCATCTGTCAAACTTGGTCTTATCTTCAATTATGTGATGAAAATAGGGACAACTATTTTACTGACGGCCTTACTGATTGGGGTAGGCAGAAGTCTAGAACAAGAAAACAAAGAACTTGCTTATCAGAAACAGTGGGTAAGCCAAGGGAATTACTTGACCTTAGAAACCTTCCAACTCAATGATAACCTGTGGCAAGAAGAGCTAGCAGGGTCAGGGAAATCTACAGATTATTTCTACCAATTTTATCAAGATTTGCTAGCAAAAATACAAGTAAATTATGTGCGAAGTGCGAGTCTTCCTATCAAACCAGTCATCAAAGCAGAACAAGTGCAGCAGTACCAACTGCCTGATAAGGTAGATGTTTACTATGCTAATAGCAATTTTCTAAAGAGCAAGGGATTCAAGTTACCAGAAACCAGCACTAAAAAAGTTATTTTGATGCCAGCCAGTGCCAAAGGACAAGAAGGTAAGAATCAGTTCTTGGGAAAATCCATAGCCTATCTTTCTATGAGGTATGAAGATCAGCAAAAGCAAAGGATAGAAGATATGGATGTAGAAATTGCCTACTATGAAGGAGATTGGTCTTTCTTCCCTTATAATAATGAGCGAAAGGAAAATCTCCACAATCCAATCATTAGTCTGGTAAATGATCAAGACATGATGTGGGAAGAAAAGACTCGCTTGTCAACGACAGGTTTAAACAATCCGATGAAAGTTGAAAATACAGAACAAAATCAAAAAGTGATTACGGAGTTAGTTGAGAAATTATCAGATGGGAATTATTTAAAATTTTCATCGATTCAAGCCATTCAACAAGAGAAAGTAGATTCTTATCGAGATGCAGTTCGAAATCTTAATATACTCTTTGCTTTATTTGGTTTCCTTAGCATGATGATTTCCTACTTCTTACTAGTAACAACTTTCTTATTGAAGCGAACAGATATCATTACCAAGAAGTTTATGGGGTGGAAGCTGGTTGATCGCTATCGTCCTCTCCTCGTTCTGCTCTTGCTGGGCTATAGTCTCCCTCTTCTAATCTTGATTTTCTTTGCCCATGCGCTCTTGCCACTTCTACTGTTTGCAGGCTTTACATGTTTGGATATACTATTTGTGCTAGCCTTGGCTTCTAGGATGGAGAAAAGAAGTCTAGTAGAGTTATTGAAAGGGGGCATCTTATGATTGAGTTGGAAAATATTACCAAAACCATTGGGGGAAAAGTGATTTTGGATAACTTGTCTCTCAGGATTGATCAGGGGGATTTGGTAGCCATTGTTGGTAAGAGTGGTAGTGGTAAGTCGACCTTGTTAAATTTATTAGGTTTGATAGATGGTGATTATAGCGGACGGTATGAGATTTTTGGTCAGACAAATCTAGCGGTCAATTCTGCCAAGTCACAAACAATAATCCGTGAACATATCTCTTATCTATTTCAAAATTTTGCTCTGATTGATGATGAAACGGTCGAGTACAATCTTATGCTGGCGCTGAAATATGTGAAATTGTCTAAGAAAGACAAGCTCAAAAAGGTGGAAGAGATTTTAGAGAGAGTAGGTTTGTCAGCTACTTTGCATCAAAAGGTCTCCGAGTTGTCTGGTGGGGAGCAACAACGAATTGCAGTTGCTAGAGCCATCTTAAAACCCAGCCAGCTGATTTTAGCCGATGAACCAACAGGTTCTCTGGATCCTGAAAATAGAGATTTGGTCTTGAAGTTTCTCTTAGAGATGAATCGAGAAGGGAAAACAGTCATTATTGTGACCCACGATGCTTATGTAGCCCAACAATGTCATCGTGTCATTGAATTGTGAAAAGGGATGTAGCTATGTTGTCAAAAATCTTCTAACTTGACTTAAATTATAAAAGGTAGTTAGTGAAAGAGAATATCAGAGCTTCGTAGATTATCAGCCTCTTTCTTGTCTTCTCTAACCAAGCGTGTTATAATGAATACTGCTCAAGCGACCTTCAATCGTTAAAGCACACACGACCTTCAATCGTGAATAAACGAATAGATGGGAGACTTACCATGAGTGATAACTCTAAAACACGTGTTGTCGTGGGGATGAGTGGTGGTGTCGATTCGTCGGTGACGGCTCTTTTGCTCAAGGAGCAGGGCTACGATGTGATCGGTATCTTCATGAAGAACTGGGATGACACAGATGAAAACGGCGTTTGTACGGCGACCGAAGATTACAAGGATGTGGCTGCGGTGGCAGACCAGATTGGCATTCCTTACTACTCTGTCAACTTTGAAAAAGAGTATTGGGACCGTGTTTTTGAGTATTTCCTAGCGGAATACCGTGCAGGGCGCACGCCAAATCCAGATGTTATGTGCAACAAGGAAATCAAGTTTAAGGCCTTTTTGGACTATGCCATGACCTTGGGGGCAGACTATGTAGCGACTGGCCATTATGCCCGAGTGGCGCGTGATGAGGATGGGATCGTTCACATGCTTCGTGGCGTGGACAATGGCAAGGACCAGACCTATTTCCTCAGCCAACTTTCGCAAGAACAACTGCAAAAAACCATGTTCCCATTGGGACATTTGGAAAAGCCTGAAGTTCGCAGACTCGCAGAAGAAGCAGGACTTGCGACTGCTAAGAAGAAAGACTCGACAGGGATTTGCTTTATCGGAGAAAAGAACTTTAAAAATTTCCTCAGCAACTACCTGCCAGCTCAGCCTGGTCGCATGATGACTGTGGATGGTCGCGATATGGGCGAGCATGCAGGTCTTATGTACTATACGATTGGTCAGCGTGGTGGACTTGGTATCGGTGGGCAACACGGCGGTGACAATGCCCCTTGGTTCGTTGTCGGAAAAGACCTAAGCAAGAATATTCTCTATGTCGGCCAAGGTTTCTACCATGATTCGCTCATGTCAACCAGCCTAGAGGCTAGTCAAGTCCACTTTACTCGTGATATGCCAGAGGAATTTACGCTAGAATGCACAGCAAAATTCCGCTATCGTCAGCCTGATTCTAAGGTGACCGTCCATGTCAAAGGAGACAAGGCAGAGGTCATCTTTGAGGAACCTCAGCGTGCCATCACACCAGGACAGGCAGTTGTCTTTTACGATGGCGAAGAGTGTCTAGGTGGCGGTTTGATTGACAATGCTTACCGCGATGGACAAGTTTGTCAGTACATTTAGATTGACAAATTTTCTCAATTTGCTACAATAATAAAAGCAATAGAAATGATGGTCAAAGCTCATGGATGTTGCAGGCTTTTTTGTCCTGCACTTCTTTGGAGTTTTGACTGTTTTTGTGTCGTTTAGAGGAAAGGACAAAAATGACTCAACAAGACTTTCGGACAAAAGTGGGGAATACTGTTTTTGGCGTTCGGGCGACAGCCTTGATTCTCCAAAATGGCAAGCTCCTAGTTACCAAAGATAATGGCAAGCATTACACTATCGGCGGTGCGATTCAAGTCAATGAAAGCACGGAAGAAGCGGTAGTCCGTGAAGTGAGGGAAGAACTGGGTGTCGAAGCTCAAGCTGGGCAACTAGCTTTTGTTGTTGAAAATCGTTTTGAAGAAGATGGTGTCTATTGGCACAACATCGAGTTTCATTATCTGGTGGACTTGCTTGAGGATGCCCCATTGACCATGCAGGAAGATGAGAAAAGGCAGCCCTGTGAATGGCTTGACATAGACAAGCTTGAGGGTATCAATCTAGTTCCAGCCTTTTTAAAAACAGCCCTACCAGATTGGGACGGCCAACTAAGACACATTCATCTTGAGAAATAGGAGAGAAAATGATGGTTAAGCTTATTGCCCATGTACTTGTTCATAGTGGTGATGATTATTTGCTCATTCAGCGTTCGGAAATTAAAAGAGGACAACCCAATGTTTACCCAACTTACTGGGATATTCCTGGTGGCGGGGTTGAAAAGGGTGAACTTCCGCAAGATGGAGCTCTTAGAGAATGTATTGAAGAAGCGGGAGTTAGGCTAGATAGCAGTTCGCTCAAACTTCTTCACGAAGATAGTCAACTGGATACCTCTAAGGATACTGTCTTTACTCGCTTAGTTTATAAAGCAGAGTGGGTTGGGGAGAAGCCAATTATCAGATTAGATCCTGAAGAGCATACGCACTTTAAATGGGTTACTATGGCTCAAGCTCTAGAGGAGGAGAAGTTAGTTCCTTATTTACGAGAAATTTTTGAAAGGTTAAGAAATGACATATAATTTTACTGAAGAATACGATATTATTGTAATCGGTGCGGGACACGCTGGGGTCGAGGCTTCCTTAGCTGCTAGCCGTATGGGCTGTAAGGTCTTGCTTGCGACTATCAACATTGAAATGCTGGCTTTCATGCCTTGTAACCCTTCGATCGGTGGTTCTGCCAAGGGGATTGTCGTGCGTGAAGTTGATGCCCTAGGTGGCGAGATGGCCAAAACCATTGACAAGACTTACATCCAGATGAAGATGCTCAACACAGGTAAGGGGCCAGCTGTCCGTGCCCTTCGTGCGCAAGCTGACAAAGAGCTTTACTCTAAGGAAATGCGCAAGACAGTTGAAAATCAAGAAAATCTGACCCTTCGTCAAACCATGATTGATGAGATTTTGGTGGAAGATGGCAAGGTTGTCGGTGTGCGTACAGCAACCCATCAAGAGTATGCTGCTAAGGCTGTTATCGTGACCACAGGGACTGCCCTCCGTGGGGAAATTATCATCGGAGACCTCAAGTACTCATCAGGTCCTAACCACAGCTTGGCTTCTATTAACCTTGCTGACAATCTCAAGGAATTGGGCCTCGAAATTGGTCGTTTCAAGACAGGAACCCCTCCACGTGTCAAGGCTTCTTCTATCAACTACGATGTGACCGAGATTCAGCCAGGGGACGAAGCACCTAATCACTTCTCATATACCTCACGTGATGAGGATTATGTCAAGGACCAAGTACCGTGCTGGTTGACCTATACCAATGGTACCAGCCATGAGATTATCCAAAACAACCTCCACCGTGCGCCTATGTTTACAGGTGTGGTTAAGGGAGTGGGACCTCGTTACTGTCCGTCGATTGAAGACAAGATTGTGCGCTTTGCGGACAAGGAACGCCACCAACTCTTCCTAGAGCCAGAAGGGCGCAATACTGAGGAAGTCTATGTTCAAGGACTTTCAACCAGTCTGCCTGAGGATGTCCAGCGTGACTTGGTTCATTCCATCAAAGGTTTGGAAAATGCAGAGATGATGCGGACAGGTTATGCCATTGAGTATGATATGGTCTTGCCTCATCAGTTGCGTGCGACTCTGGAAACCAAGAAAATCTCCGGACTTTTCACTGCTGGTCAGACAAATGGAACATCAGGTTATGAAGAAGCTGCTGGCCAAGGGATTATCGCGGGTATCAATGCGGCTCTGAAAATCCAAGGCAAGCCAGAGTTGATTTTGAAGCGTAGTGACGGTTATATTGGGGTCATGATTGACGACTTGGTGACCAAGGGAACGATTGAGCCTTATCGCCTTTTGACCAGTCGTGCTGAATACCGCCTCATTCTCCGCCATGACAATGCTGATATGCGTTTGACGGAGATGGGACGTGAGATTGGTCTTGTGGATGATGAACGCTGGGCTCGCTTTGAAATTAAGAAAAATCAATTTGACAATGAGATGAAGCGTCTCGACAGTATCAAACTCAAGCCAGTCAAGGAAACCAATGCTAAGGTTGAGGAGATGGGATTCAAGCCGTTGACCGATGCAGTGACAGCCAAGGAATTCCTTCGCCGTCCAGAAGTGTCTTACCAAGATGTGGTGGCTTTTATCGGCCTAGCTGCTGAGGACTTGGATGACAAGATTATCGAATTGATTGAAACAGAAATCAAATACGAAGGCTATATTTCCAAAGCCATGGATCAGGTTGCTAAGATGAAACGCATGGAAGAAAAACGCATTCCAGCCAATATCGACTGGGATGACATTGATTCTATCGCAACCGAAGCCCGTCAGAAGTTCAAACTCATCAATCCAGAAACCATCGGACAAGCCAGCCGTATTTCGGGAGTAAACCCAGCAGACATTTCTATTTTAATGGTGTATCTTGAAGGTAAAAATCGTAGTATTTCTAAAACTCTTCAAAAATCAAAATGATACGTCGTCGGCTTCTTACGAATGAGTTCAAAGCTTGGCTTTGATTCATCTACAGCCTCCCATAGTTCCCCGAACTATGGGAGCTAACTTGAGTTATGCTTTCGCCTAGCCTTCTAGTCTGATTTCGATTTTTATTGAGTTTTAATATCAAAAGAAAGCATAGAGAAAAACAGCTCCGTCTTCGGGGCTGTTTTCTTGCTTTATTCTTCATCTGGTGTGAGGATCATCGGGATAATAATCGGTTCACGTTCGGTATTTTCATAGAGGAAGGGGCGAATAGCGTTGACAATGGCACCATTGACAGATTGAACGCTAGCATCCTTATTTTTCAGTGCGATACGAATTGCATTGAAGAGGATGCGCTGGCTTTGGCGAATCAAGTCGCCAGACTCTCTCATGTAGACAAAGCCTCGGCTGAGGATGTCTGGGCCAGACAGAATCATCTGCGATTTGAAGTCAACAGTTGCGACTGCCAGAACGACACCGTCTTCAGATAGATCACGACGATCTTTGAGGACAGCTGCGCCGATTTCACCGATACGATTTCCATCGACATAGATATCTTGGGCGTTGAAATGACCTGCGATACGAGCTGAGTCAGCAGTAAGGGCAAGCACATCACCATTGCTCATGATAAAGATATTGTCCTTCTCAACACCAGTATCTACTGCTAGTCCAGCGTGGACCTTTTGCATGCGGTATTCACCGTGGACAGGCATGAAGTATTTTGGCTTAATCAAGCGGAGCATGAGTTTTTGCTCTTGCTGACCACCGTGTCCAGATGTATGGATATTGTTAACCTTACCGTGGATAACTTCGACACCAGCTTCAGAAATGATGTTAATCAGCTTGTTGACGCTAGTAGTGTTTCCAGGGATCGGACTAGAAGAGAAGATAACCGTATCGCCTGGTTGGAGTTGTACCTGACGGTGGGTTCCGTTGGCGATACGAGAGAGGGCCGCCATAGGTTCACCCTGACTACCTGTACAGAGGATAAGAATCTCGCCTGCAGGGTAGTCTTTGATTTCATTTGGCTCGATAAAGGTTCCCTTAGGAGCTTTGATGTAGCCAAGGTCGATTCCGTTGACAATGGCCTTTTCCATAGAACGACCAAAGACAGCGATCTTGCGCCCAGTCTTAACAGCAGCTTCTGTTGCTTGCTGGAGACGGAAGATATTTGAGGCAAAGGATGCAAAGATGATACGTCCTTCGATGCCTTGGATAATCTTCATGATGGACTGGCCAACGACTTTTTCAGAGTTGGTAAAGGTTGGTACTTCCGCATTTGTTGAGTCAGACAGGAGACAGAGCACGCCTTCTTCACCAAGGGCAGCCATACGGTGCAAGTCTGCAGGTTCTCCAACTGGAGTAAAGTCGAACTTGAAGTCACCCGTACAAACGATTTTTCCTTGAGGAGTATGAATGACAATCCCCAAAGGCTCTGGAATAGAGTGAGTGGTTCTAAAGAAAGTTGCCTTGAGATTTTTAAAGGTTAACTCAGTGTTGTGGTTGATTTCGTAAAGTTTGGCGTTGCGCAGGAGGCCGTGTTCTTCGAGTTTTCCACGGATTAAAGCCAGGGCAAGCGGTCCAGCATAGATCGGGACATTTGCTTGCTTGAGCAGGAATGGAATCCCACCGATGTGGTCCTCGTGTCCGTGTGTGATTAAGACAGCCTTGACGCGGTCGATATTGTCCACGATGTAAGAGTAGTCAGGAATGACATAGTCGATACCCAGCAAGTCATCTTCTGGGAATTTAATCCCAGCATCGACGATAATAATCTCGTCTTGGTATTCAATCCCGTAAGTGTTTTTCCCGATTTCTCCCAGACCACCGATGGCAAAAACGCCGACTTCTTCAGGTTTAAGAGTGTAGGCCATATTAGAACTCCGTGATTTCGAAAGCGCCAGTTTCTTTTTCGTAATCTAGCAATTTGTCAGACAAGCGTTCGATATACTCGATGTTGTACTCTGGGCGATTTTCTTCGACAAGTTGGCGAGCAGCGATACGGCCCTCAAGTTCTGAGCTGGCATCAATGTCTAGGTAAAGTGCGCGTGTTGTTTCACGACGTGGGCTACGTTCTTTTGTTTCTTGATAAAAAACTTTGTAAATCATATAGTTCCTTTCTATTTACAGGTCAGCTTATTCCAAACTTTTAGCAGAGATTTGTTGATTTCATTCCATTTTGTGTCTAGATTGACCTTGATTCGTTACAATTATTTCAATTATACCACAAAATGAAAAATTAGTAAAAGACGGAAACGAGAAAGTCGTGAGGGGAAGAGGGAGCAAAAGATAGATAGGATTCGTTCGGAGAGCGCTTAGGTGTTATAATTAAAGGGGAAATCTAAAGAGATAGTAGATTTAAGGGAGAATATAGTTCTAGTTTCATTAATCGTTGGTGTAGATGGTTGGGACAGAATGGTATCTTTGAAAAAAGAAAAAGCTCTTGAGAAATCTCGAGAGCAAATAAAAAAGCTGAGACAAAACTCGGGGATTTTCCTGGAGCAGTCCAGGTGGCAGCACCTCTACCTGAAGCGAATGCATCGCAACCTTTGAATGACTTGTCACCAAATCAAACTCGATCTCAGCCTTTACTTAATTCTATCATCTATGAGGTTAAGAAGTCAATCTATAAGTATAACGATGTAGAAATAGCAAGATGGAGTGGAGTGCTTACTAAAAGGCAAAGACAAGCACTTAATTTAAGAGTAAGCAAAAAGAGAGGACCAATGGTAGTCAGGGGTCTTTACAGCTCAAAGCTGAAGGCAGTCCCACACCCGTACCAGAAGTTGGTACCTTTGAACGCTCTGTTACCAGTCGCTCTACGTTATCCTCTCAATATTTATATTTTACTATAACTTACTGAGGGAATCAACTTTAAAAGCATCAAAAAGCTCCTGACCGAAGTCAAGAGCTGTCGAACACTGGGGGCGAATTGTTCAATCGCAATTCCAGTTCTTTAGAAACCAAAGTTTCAGGGATAGCACCGCAACCCGAAGAGTCAACGACTCAACCTGATTTTCCTACCAGTGTTGAATTACATTTTAACATTGATAGACCAACATAGTCAACAGTTTATATAAAAATAGGAATACCAAAAGTAGGATTAAGAATGTTTAGTTTGTTTGAATTTGCGATAGGGTTAGCCTCTTGGTGTTTATAGTCTTTGTAGTCTGTGTCTAAGGGGGAATGCTCTGTTTGTATATCTGGGACACCGCAAAAAAAATTCCTTTGGAAGCTTGCTTTTGTGACTCTCTACTCGCTTTTTCTCCTCCTCGTAACCTATGTCGTTTGGTTTGTATTTTACTTTGGATTAAATGCTTAGATGCCCTGCTCATGCTGGGGCTTTTTGTTTGGGGGCAAAGAAAATTCCCATGTGCCAGCTTTTGTAGTATAATAGTAAGCAGACAAAAAGATAGGAATGTGTTATGAAAGTATTAGCTTTTGATACGTCCAGCAAGGCTCTTTCTCTCGCTATTTTAGAGGACAAGCAGGTTCTTGCCGAGACGACGATTAATATTAAGAAAAATCACAGTATTACCCTTATGCCTGCCATCGATTTTTTGATGGCAAGTTTGGATTGGACACCCAAGGATTTGGACCGAATCGTGGTGGCGGAAGGGCCAGGTAGCTACACAGGTTTGCGAATCGCGGTAGCAACTGCCAAGACTTTGGCTCATACCCTGAACATTGAGTTAGTTGGTATGTCTAGCCTCTTGGCTCTGGTGCCCTACCAACAAGAAGGCTTGTTCGTTCCCTTGATGGATGCGCGTCGCAACAATGTTTATGCAGGATTTTATGAAAATGCCAAACCTGTCATGCCAGAAGCGCACCTATCTTTTGAAGAGGTGTTAGAGAAAGTTAAGGGTGCTAGTCAGGTAACCTTTGTCGGAGAAGTTGCCCCCTTTGTGGAGCAGATTCAAGAACACTTGCCAAGGACTAATTACAAAGAAACCTTGCCTAATGCAGCCAATCTTGCTCTTTTGGCTTGGGACAAGGAAGCAGACTCCTTGCATGATTTTGTGCCGAACTACCTCAAGCGTGTTGAGGCTGAGGAAAACTGGCTCAAGAACCATACCGAGTCTGGTAAGTCCTACATTAAACGCCTATGATAGAAATCAAACGAACTCACCAGCAACCTGATCTGGCTCAAGCCATCTACGCTGTTATGATAGCTGTTTACCCAGTCAGTCCTTGGACGCTGGAACAAATCCAAGCAGACCTGTCCCAAGACCAGACTTGGTATGCTCTAGCTTATGATGGGGAAGAAGTGATTGGCTTTCTAGCTGTGCAGGAGAATCTTTTTGAGGCAGAAGTCCTGCAAATCGCTGTCAAACAAACCTATCAGGGTCAGGGAATTGCATCAGCCTTGTTTGCTCAATTGCCGACAGACAAGGAGATTTTCCTCGAAGTCAGAAAGTCAAATCACCGAGCACAAGCATTTTACAAGAAAGAAAAGATGGCAGTCATCGCTGAGCGAAAGGCCTACTACCATGACCCAGTCGAGGATGCCATTATCATGAAGAGAGAAATAGATGAAGGATAGATATATTTTAGCATTTGAGACATCCTGTGATGAGACCAGTGTCGCCGTCTTGAAAAACGACGATGAGCTCTTGTCTAATGTCATTGCTAGTCAAATTGAGAGCCACAAACGTTTTGGGGGCGTAGTGCCAGAAGTAGCCAGTCGTCACCATGTCGAGGTCATTACAGCCTGCATCGAGGAGGCGTTGGCAGAAGCAGGGATTACCGAAGACGATGTAACAGCTGTGGCGGTTACCTATGGACCTGGCTTGGTGGGAGCTTTACTAGTTGGTTTATCAGCTGCTAAGGCCTTTGCTTGGGCACATGGACTTCCGCTGATTCCCGTTAACCACATGGCTGGTCACCTTATGGCAGCTCAGAGCGTGGAGCCTTTGGAGTTTCCCTTGCTAGCCCTCTTGGTCAGCGGTGGACACACAGAGTTGGTTTATGTTTCGGAGGCTGGTGACTACAAGATTGTTGGGGAAACGCGAGATGACGCGGTTGGTGAGGCCTATGATAAGGTCGGCCGTGTCATGGGCTTGACCTATCCTGCCGGTCGTGAGATTGACGAGCTGGCTCATCAGGGGCAGGATATTTATGACTTTCCTCGTGCCATGATTAAGGAAGATAATCTGGAGTTTTCATTCTCAGGTTTGAAATCTGCCTTTATCAATCTTCACCATAATGCCGAGCAAAAGGGAGAAAGTCTGTCTACAGAGGACTTGTGTGCATCCTTCCAAGCAGCTGTCCTGGATATTCTCATGGCAAAAACTAAGAAGGCTTTGGAGAAATACCCTGTTAAAACTCTAGTCGTGGCAGGTGGTGTGGCAGCCAATAAAGGTCTCAGAGAACGCCTAGCAACCGAAATCGCAGATGTCAAGGTCATCATTCCACCTCTGCGCCTCTGCGGAGACAATGCAGGTATGATTGCCTATGCCAGCGTCAGCGAATGGAACAAAGAAAACTTTGCAAGCTTGGACCTCAATGCCAAACCAAGTCTCGCTTTTGATACCATGGAATAAAGAGTCAGCTTAGGGCTGGCTTTTTTGCTCTCTTAAATGTCAGAATATTTTGACAAATAATTGTGAATAATGATATACTATATAAAGATGATTGAGAGAATGGAGTTGGGAGAATTTTACAAGGAATTACGTTTGGCGAGAAAGCTCAAGCAGTCAGATGTGGCTTGTGCTGGTCTAACAGCCTCTCAGTTGTCCAAGTTTGAACTAGGGCAGTCTATGCTATCTGCGGATAAGTTGATCCTAGCCATCCAAGGGATCAATATGAATTTTGATGAGTTTGGTCATAAGCTAAACAATTATCAAGAATCCCTACATATGCAGATTGGTAGAAAGGTTGTGGATCGCTTTGCCCACCAAGATATAGCTGGTTTAGAGCAACTGTTGGAGGAAGTCGAGCAAGAACAGATGGCAGAGACCTATCGTCGTTTGAATGCCATTGTAATTAAAAACGCACTCCATTCCTTAAATAAGAACTATCCATTAGTAAAAGAAGATAGCGAGTTTTTGACTATCTATCTCTATGCTATTGAGTCTTGGACCTGGTTTGAACTCTATCTCTTTTGCAATACCATGCCCTTCTTGAGCAATCAAGATTTGATATTTTTATCGACCGCTTTAATTGAGAAATCTAGGGAATTTAAAGAGTTGGTACATAATCGATTGTATATGAAAAGTGGATTTCTGAATATTATATCAGAACTCATGGAGCGTAAACTTTTCTCTTATATCCCAATTTTTGAAGCTGAGCTAGAGAGCATGCTTCGTCCATACGATGTTTTTGAAAAAGTATTGTGGCAGTTTTTAAAGAAAATGAAGATTTTCCTTCAAACCAAAGGAAGCAATCAAAAAGAGATTGAAAGATTTATCCAATCTCTGCAAGTATTAGAAAATCCACAATTGCTAGCCCTCTTCGAATTGCGTTTGAAGCAATACAAAGAACTTATTGAGTAGTCAACAATTGCAAATCTGAAATTTCTATAAGAAAAAATATCAAATATGCGATTTTCTAAAATAAGCTAATTTTCGTGTTATACTATCCTTGTAAAGCACTTCAAGCAGATCCTAAGTCGCAGAAGTGGTTTATAGATGGGAATTCGTACAGTATATGTTTAATTATGAGCATACTGTAAATGGCTGGACTAAAAGTGAAACTTGGCGTCCTAGATAAAATGAGGTAAACGATGGAAAAACAAAGTCAGTTACAAATGTTAATTCATTCCCTATACAATAATAAAGAAATTAGCTTGACGGAAGAATTTAGGAAGCAATTGCTGGAAACAGCAAAACAGTTCTCTAGTACTAATGAAGATTTGTTAGCTGTACGTCTTTCTTTTGCCGTCTCTAAAGAATTGTTGAGCTTTAAAGGTGAACCGCCGACAGAGTTGTTGGATTTAGCAAAATTTGTCCAAAAGAAAGAAGCTAAATACAAGCAGGGAATAGTGTGGTCTGGTATTTTTAAGATATGATTTATTATAAAATACGGCATGAACATCATATAATGGATGAATCTGAATATGAGCAAGGCTTGGAGTTCAATATTAAACCAAGTCTTGTTTTCTATACACTGGAACTTTAAAAGGAGTTGTGATGAAAGTATTTCTTCAAAATAGAAATTTTAGGCAATTAACCATCAACCAGTGGATTTCAACGGTTGGGGATACGATTTTTTATCTGGCCTTTTTGAATTATGTGGCAGATGCATCTTTTGCCCCTTTGGCGATTTTACTGATCACGATTTCAGAAACCCTTCCTCAAGTTCTGCAAATCTTTCTGGGAGTTTTGGCGGATTTTCAACATCATCGTGTCCTAAAATATACAATGATTAGTTTTGCAAAATTTTTGCTTTACTCTATCGTTTCTTTATCACTTTCAGGGCAGTCCTTTTCCTTGTTATTAGTAGCATTTATTTGTCTGATTAACCTCTTATCTGACACATTGAGTTATTTTTCAGGCGCCATGCTCACTCCGATTTTCATTAGAATTATTGGGCAAGACCATCTGGCAGAAGCTATTGGATTTAAACAGTCAACTGTTAGTTTAGTGAAAACAATCAGTAATATTCTAGGAGGAGTCTTACTAGGTATTCTATCTATCCAGTCTATTTCCTTACTGAATGCTCTGACCTTTTTAATCGCATTTTTAGGTATTCTTTTCATAAAAACAGACCTCTTGAAAGTAGAAAAAACGATTAGCTATCAAGAAGGACTCTCTGTAAAATCCTTTTGCCAGCATCTGCTCCAATCATCAAAATTGATATGGAATATGAATAAGGTGCTCTTGGTTTTGTTTATTATCTCTATTAGTCAAGCAGTGATAAATGTTACAGTTCCTGTTTCTACTCTGTTTTTGAGGAATCAGCCCTTTTTGAATTTACAAACAGGTCAATCTCTTGCCTTGTTATCCACCCTTGAATTGTCAGCCCTTATTGTCGGAAGCCTTGTGAGTGGCTATCTGAAGAATACAATCTCCATAAAACTAGCCCTATATGCCTCGCTTATTATCCAATTACTCCTTTTAGTTGGCTTTGTGGCAGTTCGTTTTGACTGGATTCTTATCTTTAGTGCCTTGGATGCCTTTTTCGCAGGTATCCTCTCTCCTCGATTACAGGAACTCATTTTTAAACAAATACCTGAGGAGTCAATGGGAGCAGTTCAATCCTCTATCGGTGCCATTACAGTTGTTTTACCTAGCTTATTTACAATAGCTTTGGTAACCATTGCTACTAGCTTTGGAACTCTGGCAGTTAGCTTTGTTTTATTGCTATTTCTTCTAGCTGCCTTTATCATACTCTTGAATATCCGTGAAAACATTTAGCGAAGAATGTGTATATTATATGTTTGAGACTGGATTCCAGTCTGTTTATGATGGCTACAATCAGCAGACTGTTAAATTTTTGAGAAAGTTGCTTGACATTTCAGACCAATCGGTTTATAATTAAAAAATGTAGAGATAAATACATGAGAAAAGAAGAAAAAACAAGACTACGAAGAGAGAAAATCATTACCGCTGCTTTGTTTGAATTTGCTACAAAAGGCTATCAAGGTTTTGTCATCAATGAACTTTGTAAAGTGGATGGTATTTCCAAAGGAGTTTTGTATCATAATTTTTCAGGGAAATCAGACCTCTATCTAACTTGTTTTCAGGAGAGTTTTGAGAAAGCTTTGGCAGTGTTTCTGGGGGTGGAAGGTCAAGTGCCCTCCTTAGCTGATTATATGGAAAGACGTCACCAATTTTATCAGCAATACCCAGAACATAGCCACATTTTCTTTGAGGCAATGATTGCGACACCAGAAGAATTGTAAGCAGACATTGCACCACAGAAAGCTATCTTTTTGGACTTGAATGAACAAGTTTGTCAAAAACTTATATCAGAATCCAAACTGAAAGAGCATATTGATGAGAAACGAGCTATGGACTATCTGCGATTGATTCAGGATATGTTTCGTTCCTATTATTTAACTGTTTCGTCAGATAGCAGTTTGCCTGACTTGGTTTCAGGATATGAACATCAATTATCACAGGTTTTGGATATGATGATTTATGGAATACTAGAGGAAGATTCCTCTAAAAAAGGAGAAAAATAATGTCGAAAATTTGGAAATGGTTGTTACTAATTGCGGGTATTTTTGCAGTTTTTGTAGGTTTTAATATGTTTGCACATCCTCTTATTAGCTTGGCTTCCATGACTTTCTGGTTTGCACTTGTATTTGCAGTTCAAGGGATTTCTGAGATTGTACAATACTTCAAATCAGAAGAAAAGCATGGCTGGAATTTATTTGGAGGAATTGTTACCCTCATCCTCGCTCTTACCTTGTTCTCAGGTAGCTTTATTGAAATGGTAACATTTGTACCATTTATCATTTCTTTATGGGCCTTGACAAATGGTATTACAAAAACTATCGTTGGTTTCAAGGTTCGTAAGACGGATAAATCGGTAGGTACCCCTCTAGTTTGGATGGGGATTTTAGGAATCGTAGCAGGTTTAATCATGATGGGACACCCATTGATGACCGGTCTCTATATTAGTTACACCATTGCCTTTGTCTTTATTTATCAAGGTATTGTGGCAATTGTTCAATTCTTCAAGATTAAATAAGAATAAAATGGAGTCTGTCTGATTACAATCAGCAGACTTTTTTCTCTTTCCTGAATGTGTTATAATAGTCCATGCTATGGCTGGAGCCTTTTCAGCCTACTTATACTCTTCGAAAATCTCTTCAAACTGCGTCAGCTTCTATCTGCAACCTCAAAACAATGTTTTGAGCAACCTGTGGCCAGCTTTCTAGTTTGCTCTTTGATTTTCATTGAGTATTATTAAGACAATATGAGGAGAAAGATGAAAGAAAAAGGATTTTGGGAGGGGGCGCAGGCGGCCATGCCAACGGCCCTTGGTTATGTCAGTATTGGCTTGGCCTGTGGGATTATTGGTGCGCCCTATGTGACACCTGTTGAGATGGGCTTGATGAGCCTCTTTGTTTATGCTGGGAGTGCCCAGTTTGCCATGTTGGCACTGATTGCGGTTCAAGCACCTGTGGCAGCTATTGCTATGACGGTCTTTTTGATTAATTTGCGTCTCTTTTTGTTGAGTTTGCATGCGTCAACTTATTTCCGTCATACCAGTCTCTGGCAAAATATCGGTATGTCTAGTCTCTTGACGGATGAGACTTATGGCGTTTTGATGGGCGAGTTAGCCCATACAGACAAGGTCAATCCTATGTGGATGCACGGAAACAATCTCAACAGCTATGTGGCTTGGTTTGTGGGAACAGTTGTCGGAACGGCTCTGGGTGGTCTGCTGCCAAATCCAGAAATCTTTGGCTTGGATTTTGCCCTGGTTGGGATGTTCATCGGCATTTTTGCTTCGCAATTCCAGATTATGCAAAGACGGATTCCTGTCCGCAATCTGCTCATTATCCTAGCAGTTGTTGCGGTGTCCTTCTTTTTACTCTTAACAGTGGTGTCTCAGTCGCTAGCTGTTCTGTTTGCGACGCTACTTGGTTGTACAATGGGGGTGGTTTTAGATGGTCAGTAAGTATCTTTTATTAGCAGTTATTTTCTCTGGCTTAGTGACTTGGATTCCCCGTATGATTCCCTTCATCTTGGTCAAGTATAAGGGCTTGCCTGCAATCGTTGAGCGTTTTTTGAAATTCTTGCCCGTTTCTATTATCTTTGCCTTGATTCTTTCAAGCGTAGTGACAGGCAAGGTTGGGAGTCTTCCTCAAATCAAATGGCTGGACTTCTTAGCAGTCTTTCCAACAGCTTGGGTAGCCTTTCGCTACCGTAATCTAGTCGGCACAGTTCTCTTTGGAGTGGTCTTGATTGGAGTCTTGCGTTTGGTCTTTTAATACTCTTCGAAAATCAAATTCAAACCACGTCAGCGTCGCCTTACCGTACTCAAGTACAGCTTGTGGCTAGCTTCCTAGTTTGCTCTTTGATTTTCATTGAGTATAAATTAGCCATAAAGAAAACCTATCACAGAGATAGATATCATATAATGGCGTAAATGGTCTTTTTCTGTTAAGATTATAAGGTATTCTATTTTGGAGGAAATGACATGAAAAAAATCGTTAAATACTCATCTCTTGCTGCCCTAGGGCTTGTTGCTGCAGGTGTGTTAGCAGCTTGCTCAGGTGGTGCTAAGAAAGAAGGAGAAGCAGCTAGCAAGAAAGAAATTATCGTTGCAACTAATGCTACACCAAAACCATTCAACTATGAAGAAAATGGCGAATTGACTGGTTACGAAATTGAAGTGGTTCGCGCTATCTTTAAAGACTCTGACAAGTATGATGTCAAGTTTGAGAAGACAGAGTGGTCAGGAGTCTTTGCAGGACTTGATGCCGACCGTTACAATATGGCTGTTAGCAACATCAGCTACACGAAAGAACGTGCTGAAAAATACCTTTATGCAGCTCCAACTGCTAAAAACCCTAACGTTCTTGTAGTGAAAAAAGATGACCCTAGCATCAAATCGCTTGATGATATCGGTGGAAAATCAACAGAAGTTGTTCAAGGGACAACTTCTGCTAAACAGCTAGAAGACTACAACAAACAACATTCAGATAATCCAACTGTCCTAAAGTATACTAAAGCGGACTTCCAACAAATCATGGGACGCTTGAGCGATGGCCAGTTTGACTACAAGATTTTTGATAAAATCGGTGTTGAAACAGTCATCAAGGACCAAGGTTTGGACAACTTGAAAGTGATCGAACTTCCAAGCGACCAACAACCTTATGTTTACCCACTTCTTGCTAAAGGTCAAGATGAGTTGAAAACATTTGTAGACAAACGTATCCAAGAACTCTACAAAGACGGAACTCTTGAAAAATTGTCTAAACAATTCTTCGGAGACACTTACCTACCAGCAGAAGCTGATATTAAATAATTTCTTGAAATCATCCATTCTGAATAAGGTGGATGATTTCTCAGTTTTTAAGGATATAGTTTTAAACTATATATCTGACTATCTAATAACAATTTGTGAAATCAAATAAATTGTGAGATACTAGTACGGTATTATTTTTAAGGAGAAAGAATCATGAAAATCAAAAAATGGCTTGGTGTAGCAGCTCTTGCTACAGTCGCAGGTTTGGCTCTTGCAGCTTGCGGAAACTCAGAAAAGAAAGCAGACAATGCAACAACTATTAAAATCGCAACGGTTAACCGTAGCGGTTCTGAAGAAAAACGTTGGGACAAAATCCAAGAATTGGTTAAAAAAGACGGTATCACTTTGGAATTTACAGAGTTCACAGACTACTCACAACCAAACAAAGCAACTGCTGACGGCGAAGTAGACTTGAACGCTTTCCAACACTATAACTTCTTGAACAACTGGAACAAAGAAAATGGAAAAGACCTTGTAGCGATTGCAGATACTTACATCTCTCCAATTCGCCTTTACTCAGGTTTGAATGGAAGTGACAACAAGTACACTAAAGTAGAAGACATCCCAGCAAACGGAGAAATTGCTGTACCGAACGATGCTACAAACGAAAGCCGCGCGCTTTACTTGCTTCAATCAGCTGGCTTGATTAAATTGGACGTTTCAGGAACTGCTCTTGCAACAGTTGCTAACATCAAAGAAAATCCAAAGAACTTGAAAATCACTGAATTGGACGCTAGCCAAACAGCTCGTTCATTGTCATCAGTTGACGCTGCCGTTGTAAACAATACCTTCGTTACAGAAGCAAAATTGGACTACAAGAAAGCACTTTTCAAAGAACAAGCTGATGAAAACTCAAAACAATGGTACAACATCATCGTTGCGAAAAAAGATTGGGAAACATCACCTAAGGCTGATGCTATCAAGAAAGTAATCGCAGCTTACCACACAGATGAAGTGAAAAAAGTTATCGAAGAAACATCAGACGGTTTGGATCAACCAGTTTGGTAATAAGAAACAGGGAGGTGGGAGAGAAAATTCCACCTCTTGCTTTTGTATAGAGCAGGGATTGTAAAGAAGACTATAGGTTCATAGAAAGGTAGAGAGAATATGGTTTTTCCTAGTGAACAAGAACAGATTGAAAAATTTGAAAAGGATCATGTGGCCCAGCATTATTTTGAGGTTTTGCGTACCTTGATTTCTAAGAAGTCGGTCTTTGCCCAACAGGTGGGTCTCAAAGAAGTTGCCAACTATCTGGGTGAGATTTTTAAGCGTGTTGGGGCTGAAGTGGAGATTGATGAGACTTATACGGCGCCTTTTGTCATGGCACATTTCAAGAGTTCGCGTCCAGATGCCAAGACCCTGATTTTCTATAACCACTATGACACTGTGCCAGCGGACGGGGATCAGGTGTGGACAGAGGATCCCTTTACGCTTTCGGTCCGCAATGGCTTCATGTATGGGCGTGGGGTTGATGACGACAAGGGTCATATCACAGCTCGTTTGAGTGCTTTGAGAAAATACATGCAACACCATGATGACCTGCCTGTCAATATCAGTTTTATCATGGAGGGAGCGGAGGAATCGGCTTCGACAGACCTAGATAAGTATCTGGAAAAACATGCGGATAAACTCCGTGGAGCAGATTTGTTGGTCTGGGAACAAGGGACCAAAAATGCCTTGGAACAGCTAGAAATTTCTGGTGGAAATAAAGGGATTGTGACCTTTGATGCCAAGGTAAAAAGCGCTGATGTGGATATCCATTCTAGTTATGGTGGGGTTGTGGAATCAGCTCCGTGGTACCTCCTTCAAGCCTTACAGTCTCTTCGTGCAGCAGATGGCCGTATCTTGGTTGAAGGTTTGTACGAAGAAGTTCAAGAACCAAATGAGCGAGAATTGGCCTTGGTGGATACCTATGCTCAACGAAATCCAGGGGAAATCAGCCAGATTTATGGCTTGGAATTGCCTCTTTTACAAGAGGACCGCGCAGCCTTTCTAAAACGTTTCTTTTTCGAGCCAGCTCTTAATATCGAAGGGATTCAGTCAGGCTACCAAGGACAAGGGGTTAAAACGATTTTGCCTGCAGAAGCTAGTGCTAAGTTAGAAGTTCGTTTGGTTCCTGGCCTAGAACCGCATGATGTTCTGGAAAAAATTCGGAAACAGCTAGACAAAAATGGCTTTGATAAGGTAGAATTATACTATACCTTGGGAGAGATGAGCTATCGAAGCGATATGAGCGCGCCAGCCATTCTCAATGTAATCGAGTTGGCCAAGAAATTCTATCCACAGGGCGTTTCAGTATTGCCAACGACAGCGGGGACAGGGCCTATGCATACGGTCTTTGATGCCCTAGAGGTGCCAATGGTGGCCTTCGGTCTAGGAAATGCCAACAGCCGAGACCACGGTGGAGATGAAAATGTGCGAATCGCCGATTACTACACCCATATTGAATTAGTAGAGGAGCTGATTAGAAGCTATGAGTAGAGACATTATCAAGTTAGATCAGATCGATGTGACTTTTCATCAGAAGAAGAGAACCATCACAGCGGTCAAGGATGTGACCATTCACATCCAAGAAGGGGATATCTACGGAATCGTTGGATATTCTGGAGCAGGGAAATCAACCCTTGTACGGGTGATTAATCTCTTGCAAAAACCATCTGCAGGGAAAATTATCATTGACGACGATGTGATTTTTGATGGCAAGGTCACCTTGACGGCCGAGAAGTTGCGTCGTAAACGTCAAGATATCGGAATGATTTTCCAGCATTTTAACCTGATGAGCCAAAAGACAGCAGAGGAAAATGTAGCCTTTGCCCTTAAACACTCTGGACTCAGCAAGGAAGAAAAGAAGGCTAAAGTAGCTAAGTTGTTGGACTTGGTTGGCTTGGCGGACCGTGCTGAAAACTACCCTTCACAACTATCTGGAGGGCAAAAACAGCGTGTGGCCATTGCGCGTGCCTTGGCCAATGATCCAAAAATCTTGATTTCAGATGAGTCAACTTCTGCCCTTGATCCGAAGACAACCAAGCAGATTTTGGCCTTGTTGCAAGATTTGAACCAAAAACTAGGCTTGACCGTTGTCTTGATTACGCATGAAATGCAGATTGTCAAAGACATTGCCAACCGTGTGGCAGTTATGCAGGACGGGCATTTGATTGAGGAGGGTAGTGTTCTTGAAATCTTCTCAGATCCTAAACAACCTTTGACTCAAGACTTTATCTCAACAGCTACAGGTATTGACGAAGCCATGGTCAAGATTGAGAAGCAAGACATCGTGGAACATCTGTCTGAAAACAGCCTTTTGGTGCAGCTCAAGTATGCAGGTGCTTCAACAGACGAGCCACTTTTGAATGAATTGTACAAGCATTACCAAGTGACGGCTAATATCCTCTATGGGAATATCGAAATTCTCGATGGTACTCCTGTTGGAGAATTAGTTGTGGTCTTGTCAGGTGAAAAAGCAGCGCTAGCAGGTGCCCAAGAAGCCATTCGCCAAGCAGGTGTGCAGCTAAAAGTATTGAAGGGAGGACAGTAAGATGGAATCATTGATTCAAACCTATTTACCAAATGTCTATAAAATGGGCTGGGCTGGTCAAGCAGGCTGGGGAACAGCCATCTACCTAACCCTTTATATGACAGTTCTTTCCTTTATCATCGGAGGATTCTTGGGGCTTGTTGCAGGTCTCTTCCTTGTCTTGACAGCGCCAGGTGGGGTTTTGGAGAATAAGGTCGTTTTCTGGATTTTGGATAAGATTACCTCTATTTTCCGTGCGGTACCATTTATCATTCTCTTGGCAGTCTTGTCACCCTTCTCCCATCTAATCGTAGGGACAAGCATTGGTCCAAATGCGGCTATCGTACCGCTATCTTTTGCAGTCTTTGCCTTCTTTGCCCGTCAAGTACAGGTGGTATTGGCTGAGCTAGATGGTGGTGTCATTGAGGCAGCTCAAGCTAGTGGAGCGACCTTCTGGGACATCGTAGGAGTTTACCTATCCGAAGGTCTTCCAGATTTGATCCGTGTGACGACTGTGACCTTGATTTCTCTTGTTGGGGAAACAGCTATGGCTGGTGCGGTTGGAGCTGGCGGTATTGGTAACGTAGCCATCGCTTATGGATTTAACCGTTACAATCACGATGTGACCATTTTGGCAACCATCATTATCATTTTGATTATCTTTGCAATCCAATTCTTGGGAGATTTCTTGACTAAGAAATTGAGTCATAAATAAAAAAGAGCCGCCTGGCTCTTTTTTAGTAATCAGATTTTTTGTGCCAATTTTTTACTCAAGGCTTGTCCAATCAAGGCACCCACTAGGGCTCCGATGACAATACTTGCGATAAATAGAAGGACGGTTCCAGGATTTAGCGCGACCATGATACGGTCGATATATTCTTGGGATTTTCCTCTTGCTAGAAGAGTAGCCATATAGGTTTGGGGCGCAATCCACATGAGTAAGATTGGACCAGTTGAACTAAAGGCGAAAATAATGAAAGAAAGCAAATTTTTTGTTTGGTCCTTGTATTTTCCTAAATGAGCTACTCCATCTGCTAGGAGGCCACAGATAATTCCAGGAAGGAAGGCACCGGCACCGTGTTTGCTCCCCAAGAAAAAGAGGGCGATGACAAGGCCGATAGTGGTAATGGCTCCAAAGCGCGGAACTTTTGCGACTAGAATCATATAGACGATACCGCCTACAAGGGCAGTAAAGGCAGGTGCATAAAACATGTTTCCAGTTTGGTCAAGGAGATTGCCCAAAAGGACACCAATCCCCATGCAGAGGAAGTAAAGAACTGCAAAGAGCAGTGTAGTTAAGATAGATTTTTTCATGAATTGTCTCCTGATAATTTTCTCACAATTCTCATTGTACCACGGTTTGGTGGGATTGTAAATGGATAGTCTATGTTTTTGAAAACGCTTGAAATATGATATAATAGTTTCATAGTTATTTTTAGGGGGATATCATGGGTAGATTTTTAGACTTTGTCTTTAATCGTTTCTTTTTAGGGATGATTGCGACAGCCTTCTTTTGGCTATTAACCTTAGCAGGAGGGATTATTCTTGGTCTAGCGCCAGCTAGTGCCACCTTGATGAGCCTATATGCAGAACATGGTTATAGCTTTCGGGAATACAGTTTGAAGGAGGCTTGGTCTCTTTACAAGCAAAATTTTGTCTCAAGCAACCTGGTTTTCTATAGCTTTTTAGGGGTGGATCTAGTTTTAATCTATGGCTTGTATCTCTTGGTGCAATTGCCTCATCAAACCATCATTCATTTGATTGCGACCTTTTTGAATGTCCTAGTAGTCGCCCTGCTCTTTTTGGCCTATACAGTGTCTTTGAAATTACAAGTTTATTTTGACTTGTCCTATCGAAATAGCTTCAAACTATCCTTGATTGGCATCTTTATGAGCCTAGCAGCTATGGCCAAGGTTTTCCTTGGGACAGTGTTACTTGTGGCAATTGGTTGCTATATGCCGGCTCTGCTCTTCTTTGTAGGAATTGGGATGTGGCATTTCTTTATCAGTGATATGTTGGAACCTGTCTATGAAAGCATCCATGAAAAATTGGCGACAAAATAGAATGAAGCAGTTTTGGCTACATACGCTTCTGAGAACCTACAGTTCAGTTATGATGATTATTATTGCGAGTTTTGCAATCTTACTCTCTTACGCTGACTGGGATTCACGGGAAAAGGAAGCCCAGAGAGTAGCCCAGCGTGTAACCACTCGAACAGTCGAAGAGGTGGAATATTATTATCGCGAGTCAGCCCAGCTAGCGCAAGATTTAGTAGCCAATCAAGACCGTATACAAGGGGTTTATAAGTACTTTAGCCTATCAACTTCTGAGTATTTTTATTGGTTGTTGGAGCATCAAGCGGCTTCTTCAACTTCTATTTCTCTGTATGAAAATATTGATGACCTGTATGTCCAAAATGACTATATAACGGGTGTTGCAATCGTCTTGCAGGACTTTAAAGAAGTTTATGTGTCAACAAGGGATAAAAGAAGTGGGCATGTCTTGCCTGCTGAGGCTTTTAAACCGGAGGCCAATAGTTTTGGAGTTCCTATTTTAGACCCAGCGACGGATCAATCTATAGGGGTTGTTTATATTTCCTTGGATCCAGAAATCTTATACCATGCTGTAGACAATACCCGGGGTCATATCCCTATGGCTGTTACCGTGACATCGCCTTTTGATACGGAGATTTTTCATATTGGTGAGAGGGTCAATAGGGAACATGAGAACTGGTTTGTTGGTGTAACCTCTCATGGCTATCAGGTTCAGGTGGCAGTTCCTAAAAACTTTGTTTTACAAGGAACAGTGACTAGCTCTGCTTTGATTGTGGGCTTGAGCCTTCTCTTTATTGTCATTCTCTATCTGACCTTGAGGCAGACCTTTGCTAACTACCAAAAGCAGGTAGTGGATTTGGTGGATTCCATTCAAGCTATTGCCCAAGGAGAGGAAGGTCTTCGCATTGATACGCTTGAAAAGGACCAGGAATTGCTCTTAATCGCGGAAACCACCAATGATATGTTGGATCGATTGGAAAAGAATATCCATGATATTTACCAGCTAGAGCTTAGCCAAAAGGATGCCAATATGCGAGCTCTGCAGGCGCAAATCAATCCTCACTTCATGTATAATACGCTAGAGTTCTTGCGCATGTATGCAGTTATGCAGAGTCAAGATGAGTTAGCAGACATCATTTATGAGTTCAGTAGCTTGTTGCGTAACAATATTTCGGACGAAAGAGAAACTCTTCTCAAGCAGGAATTAGAATTTTGTCGTAAATATAGCTATCTCTGCATGGTTCGCTATCCTAAATCTATTGCCTATGGTTTCAAGATAGATCCAGGGTTAGAAAATATGAAGATTCCTAAGTTTACCTTGCAACCGCTGGTAGAAAACTATTTTGCGCATGGTGTTGACCACAGGCGGACAGATAATGTGATTAGCATTAAAGCTCTTAAACAGGATGGGTTTGTGGAAATTTTAGTGGTCGATAATGGCCGTGGAATGTCAGTTGAAAAGCTGGCAAATCTCCGAGAAAAATTAAGTCAGAGACAGTTTGAACACCAAGCCAGCTATAGTGGTCAAAGGCAGTCTATCGGAATTGTCAATGTACATGAGCGTTTTGTGCTCTATTTTGGAGACCGCTATGATATTACTATAGAATCTGCAGAGCAAGCAGGCGTTCAGTATCGTATTACAATTCAAGATGAGTAGAAAGGGAGAAAATGTATAAAGTATTATTGGTAGATGATGAGTACATGGTGACAGAAGGTCTGAAACGTTTGATTCCCTTTGATAAGTGGGATATGGAGGTTGTCGCAACAGCCAGTCATGCCGATGAAGCCCTAGAATATGTTCAGGAAAATCCTGTCGATGTGGTCATTTCCGATGTCAATATGCCCGACAAAACAGGGCTTGATATGATTCGGGAGATGAAAGAAATCTTACCAGATGCTGCCTATATCCTGCTCTCAGGTTATCAGGAATTTGATTACGTAAAAAGAGCCATGAACCTTAGTGTGGTGGACTATTTGGTAAAGCCTGTTGATAAGGTAGAGTTGGGAAATCTGCTGGAGAAGATTGCAGGTCAGCTCGGCGAGAGAGGAAAGAAAAGTCAGACCCTTAGTCAAGATTTAGATGAGGCTGGATTTGTTAGTTATTTAGGAGGTGAGGAGAATTGGTGGATAGGCCTATCCAAGGAAAAACAAGGCTCTTTTACCATTCCCTACTATGTCTTGGGTCAAGACTGGCAGATTTTTATTTCTGATAAACCCCTAGATGGTTTAGTCGTTACTCCCTTTGAAGCTCCTTATCAAGAACACTTTGAACGCTGGAAGTTGAATGCTGAGAAAACCCTCTTTTACGGTTCTGTAAATCTAAAACAGTCTGAGAGTCTCTTTGCCTATTACGAACCGATTTATAGGGTTATCATTCAGGGGAATCTCAATCAAATCGTGGAAGAGTTGAATCTTTTGGAGAAGGTGGTTCTTAAGAATACACCGCGTGTTCCGATTACCAAACAGCTTTTTATCCAGTTTGTCATGGATGTCTTTCATTTATTTGAACATCTCAAAGCTGATGATATGACGGACATTGTCAAAACCATTCATGCTATTCAATCATTCGATGAATTGGTTCCTTATATCAAGGAAACTCTGACCCGATTCTTTGGACAATATCGTATGAATGAAAATGTGGTCAGTGTTCTGGAAGTCATTGGTCGTGATTATCAGAAAGAACTTTCTCTCAAGGATATCAGTAAGGATCTCTTTATCAATCCTGTCTATCTGGGGCAGTTGATTAAGCGTGAAACCAATTCGACCTTCGCAGAGTTACTAAACAAACAACGGATTAAGGCTGCCCAGCAACTTTTACTTTCAACTAGTGACAGTATTGAAGATATTTGTTATGCTGTTGGTTACAGTAATGTTGGATATTTCTATAAAGTGTTCCGAAAATTGTGCGGAAAATCGCCAAAAGCCTACCGAAAACAGGTGGAAACCACACTATAATATTTGTATCCCTTTACAAAAAGTGCTATAATATCGATAATAATATCAGGAGGTTCTATTATGAAAAAGAAACCAATCTATCTATGGGTATTACTGATTTTTTCAGCCTTACTCTCAGCAATGTCACTATTTGGAATCATATCTCCAGTACCTACTGCGGAGGGTATGAACAATCTAGAAACATCAGCATCAGGTGTTAATGCTACTTATGCTAAGGAGCTCGTTGCTTACACCATTAAGGTATCGGAGCATGGTCATTCTATCTTCAACATTCTCTTGGTTGTCTTATCTGTTATTCTGGTGGTTGTGTCTTTGGTTTTCCTTATTCGTAAAAATATCCAATTGGCTAACTACACTTATCTTGCTTATGTCTTCGTTGCCATCGTTGGTTCTATCTACAACTTTATCGGCGTTCAGGATGCGGTTTTACTTTTTACAGACCCTAACATCCGTATGGGAGCGGAGCTTGGTGCCAAAGGTTCTGCTATTTTTGGGATCGTACTCAATGTTATCTTCCTAGCAATCGTCTTCTATAAAATGTGGCGTCAGCAAAAAGAATTGACAGAAACTCAAGAAGAGGAAGAACTTGCCTAAGAGTTGACAAAGCATAACTATCAAGATACAATCTTGGTAGTTATTTTTTATGATTTAAAAAAGGAGGAGAACATGAAAAAAGTTTCCTTGGTCTACATCAGTCTGAGCGGAAATACGGAGAGTTTTGTGACGCGCTTGAAAGACTATCTCTTGTCCCAGTACGAGGGAATTGAGGTTCAAAAGATTCATATCAAGGATTTGGTCAAAGAAGGCCAAGATTTCTATGAAATGGACCATCCCTATGTTGCTTTTTTGCCGACTTACCTAGAAGGTGGGAATGGCGTGGATAACGGAGATGTCGAGATTTTGACGACACCAGTGGGAGATTTTATCGCCTATGGTGACAATGCTAGTAAGTGTTTTGGTGTGGTTGGTTCAGGAAATCGTAACTTTAATAACCAATACTGCCTGACAGCCAAGCAATATAGTCAACGTTTTGGCTTCCCTGTATTGGCTGATTTTGAAATGCGAGGTATGCTGGGAGATATCAAACGTGTCGCAGCGATTATCGCAGATTTGTATGAGTTGGAAAGTTAAGCTGAAACCAATCTTTCAATCATTAGAAGAAAGAATTTATTATATCCCCCTCTATAGCAGAGATGAAAATTACCTATAAAATTTTTAATATAAATGTTATTTGCTATAGTTGGAAGATAAAAATTATGCCCTAAAAAAACCGAGAAGCTTTCTTCTCGGTTTTTGATTATTTCAATTGATCTGTAATGTCTTTTGATAGCAACATTCCTAGATGATAAGTTTTATTGATGTAAGCAATGACATCATTGATGTTTTCAGTCGTGTGAATTTTCTCTTTGATGTCAGACCTAAATGTTTCATCCTTTAAAAGTTGTTCTTGGTAGAGTTTTTGCAGTCTCTCCTTCTCGTACTTATTAAGCAGAAAAAGGAAAACCAAGCTAATCACAACGAGGATATAAGCATATTGGCTCATAGGATATCTCCCTGTATGATAAAGAAGTAGTAGTGAATAAATCGATTTAGTGAAGCGCCTAACCAAATCACCATAGTTACGACGTCATGTTCTCTAAATCGATTATATTTAGAGAACATGACTAGTGAAGCGGTTAGCTAGTTCGCATAAAAGCGACTAGCGTCTAACAATTAGGAACTTTAGTTCCAATTGTTAGTACTGAATCACATCTTCTCTGGCGCTTCTACTCCAAGCAAGCGAAGGGCTTCTTTGAGAACGACTGCGGTTGCGTAGCTGAGTGCTAGACGGCTGTCGCGTTCTGGACTTTCATCCAAGATACGTGTATGTGCATAATATTTGTTGAAGGCTTGAGCCAGGCTAATTGCAAATTTTGCAATGATAGAAGGTTCAAAGTTATCCGCCGCACGGTTAATAATACGTGGGAAGTCTTGGATGAGTTTGATGATTTCCCAGCTTTCTGCCTCATTCAAGCTATAGTTGCCAGCAGTTTCTGGTTTAAAGTCTGCTTTGCGTAAGATAGATTGAATACGAGCATAGGCGTATTGAACGTAAGGGCCAGTTTCCCCCTCGAAGGATACCATGGCCTCTAGGTCGAAGTCATATCCATTTGTACGGTCGGTCTTGAGGTCATAGAATTTAATGGCTCCAACCCCAACAGCATGCGCTACTTGGTCTTTGTTTTCAAGTTCAGGATTTTTAGCCTCGATTTGGGCCTTGGCACGACTAACAGCCTCTGCAACAGTAGGCTCTAGCAAGATGACATTCCCTTTACGAGTAGAGAGTTTCTTACCTTCTTTTGTAACCAAACCAAAAGGAACGTGAGTAATGTCGTCACTCCAGTCGTAGCCCATTTCTTGCAAGACGGCTTTGAGTTGTTTAAAGTGGGCAGATTGTTCTTGGCCAACGACATAGATAGATTTGGCAAATTGGTATTCATTTTTACGGTAAAGGGCTGCAGCCAAGTCACGTGTGATATAGAGAGTTGCTCCATCAGATTTCTTGATGAGGGCTGGATGTTCAATTCCATATTTCTCAAGATTCACAACTTGGGCACCTTCTGACTCAACAAGAAGGCCTTTTTCAGAAAGAATGTCTACGACTGCATCCATCTTATCGTTATAGAAGGCTTCTCCGTTATAGCTGTCAAATTCAACCTGCAATTCATTGTAAAGGCGGTTAAATTCCACCAAACTTTCATCACGGAACCATTGCCAAAGAGCGAGAGCTTCCTCGTCTCCATTTTCAAGTTTACGGAACCATTCGCGTGCTTCTTCATCCAAGCTAGGGTCATTTTCAGCTTCAGCGTTGATGCGGACATAGAGTTTAAGAAGTTCATCAATTGGATGAGCTTTTACAGCTTCTTCGTCGCCCCATTTTTTGTAGGCAACAATCAGCATTCCAAACTGTTTACCCCAGTCTCCCAAATGGTTGACCTTGACTGTTTGATATCCGATTTTTTGGAAAATATGTGATAAGCTATCTCCGATAACAGTTGAACGTAGATGACCAATAGAAAATGGTTTAGCGATATTGGGACTAGACATGTCGATCACAACATTTTCTTGCTTGCCAATATGTTGGTCAGCATAGTGTTCTTTTTCAGTGATAACTGCTTGCAATACTTGAGCAGAAATAGCAGATTTATCAAGGAAAAAGTTAACGTAAGGACCAGTTGCTACAACTTTTTCAAAGGCCTGGCTGTTAATTTTTTCAGCCAGTTCAGCAGCAATCATTTGAGGTGCTTTACGTTCGACTTTGGCAAGAGAAAAAGCAGGGAAAGCGATGTCTCCCATTTCTGAGTTTTTAGGGGTTTCCAGTAAATTTAAAATAGCCTCTTTGTCCAGGCTATCAATGACGCTAGCCAATTCGCTAGCAATCAATTCTTTTGTATTCATTAAGAGCTCCTTTTGGACTTTTCTACTATTTTATCACAATTTTAAAGAAAGAAGAAAAAATTTTTGAAATCTCCTATTTTTTTGGTATAATATAGTTATAAAATTAGTTATAAATATGCATATAAGAGGATTTTATGAGAAAAAGAGATCGTCATCAGTTAATAAAAAAAATGATTACTGAGGAGAAATTAAGCACACAAAAAGAAATTCAAGATCGGTTGGAGGCGCACAATGTCTTTGTGACGCAGACAACCTTGTCTCGTGATTTGCGCGAAATCGGCTTGACCAAGGTCAAGAAAAATGATATGGTGTATTATGTACTAGCAAATGAGACAGAAAAGATTGATTTGGTGGAATTTTTGTCTCATCATTTAGAAGGTGTTGCAAGAGCAGAGTTTACCTTGGTGCTTCATACCAAATTGGGAGAAGCCTCTGTTTTGGCAAACATTGTAGATGCAAACAAGGATGAATGGATTTTAGGAACAGTTGCTGGTGCCAATACCTTATTGGTCATTTGTCGAGACCAACACGTTGCCAAACTCATGGAAGATCGTTTGCTAGATTTGATGAAAGATAAGTAAGGTCTTGGGAGTTACTCTCAAGACTTATTTTTGACAAGGAGAGACGGAAAATGGTGACAGAAAAGCTATCACCCGGCATGCAACAGTATGTGGATATTAAAAAGCAATATCCAGATGCTTTTTTGCTCTTTCGGATGGGTGATTTTTATGAATTATTTTATGAGGATGCGGTCAATGCTGCGCAGATTCTGGAAATTTCCTTAACGAGTCGCAACAAGAATGCCGACAATCCGATTCCTATGGCAGGGGTTCCCTATCATTCTGCCCAACAGTACATTGATGTCTTGATTGAGCAGGGTTATAAGGTGGCTATCGCAGAGCAGATGGAAGATCCTAAACAAGCAGTTGGGGTTGTGAAACGAGAAGTTGTTCAGGTTATTACGCCAGGGACAGTGGTCGATAGCAGTAAGCCGGATAGCCAGAATAATTTCTTGGTTGCCATAGACCGTGATGGGAATCAATTTGGCCTCGCTTATATGGACCTGGTGACGGGTGACTTTTATGTGACAGGTCTATTAGATTTCACGTTGGTTTGTGGGGAAATCCGCAATCTCAAGGCGCGAGAAGTGGTGCTGGGTTATGATTTGTCTGAGGAAGAAGAACAAATCCTTAGTCGCCAGATGAATCTGGTGCTTTCCTATGAGAAAGAAGGATTTGAGGATCTTCATTTATTGGATTCACGATTAGCAACAGTGGAGCAAGCGGCATCTAGTAAGCTGCTCCAGTATGTTCATCGGACCCAGATGAGGGAATTGAACCACCTCAAACCTGTTATCCGCTATGAAATCAAGGATTTCTTGCAGATGGATTATGCGACCAAGGCTAGTCTGGATTTGGTTGAGAATGCTCGTTCAGGCAAGAAGCAAGGCAGTCTTTTCTGGCTTTTGGATGAAACCAAAACGGCTATGGGGATGCGTCTGTTACGATCTTGGATTCATCGTCCCTTGATTGACAAGGAGCGAATCATCCAACGCCAAGAAGTGGTGCAGGTCTTTCTCGACCATTTCTTTGAGCGCAGTGATTTGACAGACAGTCTCAAGGGTGTTTATGATATCGAGCGCTTGGCTAGTCGGGTTTCTTTTGGCAAAACCAATCCCAAGGATCTCTTGCAGTTGGCGGCCACCCTGTCTAGTGTGCCAAGGATTCGTGCGATTTTAGAGGGGATGGAGCAACCTGCTCTAGCCTATCTGATCGCACAACTAGATGCCATTCCAGAGTTGGAGAGCTTGATTAGTGCAGCGATTGCCCCTGAAGCTTCTCACGTGATTACAGATGGGGGAATTATCCGGACTGGATTTGATGAGACTTTAGACAAGTACCGTCGCGTTCTCAGAGAAGGGACTAGCTGGATTGCTGAAATTGAGGCCAAGGAGAGAGAAAACTCTGGTATTAGTACGCTTAAGATTGAGTACAATAAGAAGGATGGCTACTATTTCCATGTGACCAATTCGCAACTGGGGAATGTGCCAGCCCACTTTTTCCGCAAGGCGACGCTGAAAAACTCGGAACGTTTTGGAACCGAAGAATTAGCCCGTATCGAGGGAGATATGCTGGAGGCGCGTGAAAAGTCAGCCAATCTCGAATACGAAATTTTTATGCGTATTCGTGAAGAGGTCAGCAAGTACATCCAGCGTTTGCAGGCTCTAGCCCAAGGAATTGCGACAGTTGATGTCTTACAGAGTCTAGCAGTTGTGGCTGAAACCCAGCATTTGATTCGACCTGAGTTTGGAGAGGATTCACAAATTGATATTCAGAAAGGTCGCCATGCTGTCGTTGAAAAGGTCATGGGGGCTCAAACCTATATTCCAAATACGATTCAGATGGCAGAAGATACTAGTATTCAGCTGATTACAGGGCCCAACATGAGTGGGAAGTCTACCTACATGCGTCAATTAGCCATGACGGCGGTTATGGCCCAGCTGGGGTCTTATGTACCAGCAGAAAGCGCCTATTTACCGATTTTTGATGCTATCTTTACCCGTATCGGAGCAGCAGATGACTTGGTTTCGGGTCAGTCAACCTTTATGGTGGAGATGATGGAGGCCAACAATGCCATTTCGCATGCGACCAAGAACTCTCTCATTCTCTTTGATGAGTTAGGTCGTGGAACTGCAACTTATGACGGAATGGCTCTTGCTCAGTCCATCATCGAATACATCCATGAGCACATCGGAGCCAAGACCCTCTTTGCGACCCACTACCATGAGTTGACTAGTTTGGAGTCTAGTTTACAACACTTGGTCAATGTCCATGTGGCAACTTTGGAGAAGGATGGGCAGGTTACCTTCCTTCATAAGATTGAGCCAGGTCCAGCTGATAAATCCTACGGTATCCATGTTGCCAAGATTGCTGGTTTGCCAGCAGATCTTTTAGCAAGGGCGGATAAGATTTTGACTCAGCTAGAGAGTCAAGGAACAGAAAGTCCTGCTCCCATGAGACAAACAAGTGCCGTCACTGAACAGATTTCACTCTTTGATACGACTGAAGAACATCCTGTCCTAGCAGAATTAGCTAAATTGGACATTTACAATATGACACCTATGCAGGCTATGAATGTCTTGGTTGAGTTAAAACAGAAACTATAAAAATAATCCCACTCATGCATTTGTGAGTGGGATTATTGCTATTACTTTCTATGCTCCAAGAGTTGATTGATATGGTCTACTTTTTTTGATGCTCTTTTATAGGAAATAGTCCAAATGATGAGGTAGACAATTGCAAACTCGATAATGAGCTGGAGGTAGAAATTCCAGTGGAAGGGGAACCAACCAGCTAGGGTTGCTAGTGGGATAAAGCCTACTAGCATGAGGAAAAAATGAGTCAGAGTCGCACGGAGTAAGCTCCAGTCACGGCTGAATAAGCGGTTGCCAAAGTTAAAGAGAATACCGATGGCTGCCCAGATCAGTGTGCAGTAGAGCAAGACCAGGGCACCGTGAATCTGATGTTGGGTCATCACTTGGCCGATGAGAGAGTCGGAACTTAGTGGTGCGTAGGTATTTGGTGCATAAATGAGTGAAAAGATGATAGAGAGGATGAGGCCGATAAGAACACCGGCAGCTGCATCGTGGAAGATTTGTTTTTTCATAGTTCTAATTTCTCCTTGATGGTTTTTAGGTAACGGCGTGAAGAGTAGGTGAAACTTTCGTTTTTCAAGAAAATTTCTACCAGACCGTTGGGCGTGAGCTTGAGATGAGAGATGGAGTTGATATTGATGATTTCTGATTGGGAAATTTGGATAAAATTGGTTGGCAGAATTTCAAGGACCTGATAGAGTCGCAAATCAATGCTGTAGGTCTGACTTGCTGTTTCTGCTAGAACTTTCCGATTCTCGATATAGAAGCGTTGTATCTTACCAATCTCAACGAGATAGACCTGATTATCGATTTTCCCTTTGATTTTTTCTGTTAGATCCAGATTTTCTGCGAACTCGATGACTTTCTGGACTTTATCTGTCGGCTGAGGTGCTTGCACAATCAGCTTTTCCTCTTCGTAAGTCTCGCTAATCTGTAGTTCTACTTTCATAAATTTCTCTCCTTTTCAGTTATACAAGATTGTGATCACTTCCTGTACACCTTTATTAAACACTATTTTATAGCCTATGGCAAGGGACTTTGTCTATGTGGAGGGATTTGACTCCTATGTGGCGCTTGCTTTTCTGTCCTATCTGAAATATGGTATAATAGCACTAATCAATTTCTAGGAAAATAGATACGGAAAGGGGCTGAAAGATGTCTCATATTATTGAATTGCCAGAGGTGTTGGCAAACCAGATTGCAGCTGGAGAGGTCATTGAGCGTCCAGCTAGTGTTGTTAAGGAGCTGGTAGAAAATGCTATTGATGCGGACTCTAGTCAGATTATCATTGAGATTGAGGAAGCAGGTCTCAAGAAAATCCAAATCACAGATAATGGTCATGGAATTGCCCACGATGAGGTGGAATTGGCCTTGCGTCGTCATGCGACCAGTAAGATAAAAAATCAGGCAGATCTTTTTCGGATTCGGACGCTTGGTTTTCGTGGTGAAGCTCTGCCCTCTATCGCATCCGTCAGCGTTTTAACTCTTTTGACAGCAGTTGAGGGCGCAAGTCATGGGACTAAGCTCGTTGCGCGTGGGGGAGAAGTTGAAGAAGTCATCCCAGCGACTAGTCCTGTGGGAACCAAGGTTTGTGTGGAGGACCTCTTTTTCAACACGCCTGCCCGCCTCAAGTATATGAAGAGTCAGCAAGCGGAGCTGTCTCATATTATTGATATTGTCAACCGTCTGGGTTTGGCCCATCCTGAGATTTCTTTTAGCTTGATCAGTGATGGCAAGGAAATGACGAGAACAGCGGGAACGGGTCAATTGCGCCAAGCTATCGCAGGGATTTACGGTTTGGCGAGTGCTAAGAAGATGATTGAAATTGAGAATTCGGACCTTGATTTCGAAATTTCTGGCTTTGTATCCTTGCCTGAGTTAACTAGAGCCAATCGCAATTATATCAGCCTCTTCATCAATGGCCGTTATATCAAGAACTTCCTGCTCAATCGTGCAATTCTAGACGGCTATGGCAGTAAGCTTATGGTAGGCCGTTTTCCACTGGCTGTCATTCACATTCATATCGACCCTTATCTAGCGGATGTCAATGTGCATCCGACTAAGCAAGAAGTGCGGATTTCCAAGGAAAAAGAACTGATGACACTGGTTTTAGAAGCTATTTCCAACAGTCTCAAGGAGCAAACTTTGATTCCTGATGCCTTGGAAAATCTTGCCAAATCGACTGTACGCAATCGTCAAAAGGTGGAGCAAACCATTCTCCCACTCAAAGAAAATACTCTCTACTATGAGCAAACTGAGCCGACAAGACCTAGCCAAGCTGAGGTGGCTGATTATCAGGTTGAATTGACTGAGGAAGGACAGGATTTGACCCTATTTGCCAAGGAAACCTTGGACCAATTGAACAAGCCAGCAAAACTGCATTTTGCAGAGAGAAAGCCTGCTAACTATGACCAATTAGACCATCCTGAGTTGGACCTAGCTAGTCTTGATAAGGCTTATGACAAGCTGGAGCGAGAAGAATCATCAAGCTTCCCAGAGTTGGAATTTTTCGGGCAAATGCATGGAACCTATCTCTTTGCCCAGGGGAGAGATGGGCTCTACATCATAGACCAACATGCGGCTCAGGAACGGGTCAAATACGAGGAATACCGTGAAAGCATTGGCAATGTTGACCAAAGTCAACAGCAACTCCTAGTACCTTATATCTTTGAATTTCCAGCGGATGATGCCCTTCGTCTCAAGGAAAGAATGGCACTTTTGGAGGAGGTAGGAGTCTTTCTAGCAGAGTACGGGGAAAATCAATTTATCCTACGTGAACATCCTATTTGGATGGCAGAAGAAGAAATTGAGTCAGGCATCTATGAAATGTGTGACATGCTCCTTTTGACCAAGGAGGTTTCTATCAAGAAATATCGAGCAGAGCTGGCAATCATGATGTCCTGCAAGCGGTCTATCAAGGCCAACCATCGTATCGATGACCATTCAGCTAGACAGCTGCTTTATCAACTTTCTCAATGTGATAATCCCTACAACTGTCCCCACGGACGTCCTGTTTTGGTGCATTTTACCAAGTCAGATATGGAAAAGATGTTCCGACGTATTCAGGAAAATCACACCAGTCTCCGTGAATTGGGGAAATATTAAACAAAAAGGAAAACTATGTACGAATATTTAAAAGGAATCATTACAAAAATCACTGCTAAATACATTGTTCTTGAAACCAATGGTATCGGTTATATCTTGCATGTAGCCAATCCTTATACCTATTCAGGTCAGGTGAATCAGGAAGTTCAAATTTATGTGCATCAGGTCGTGCGTGAGGATGCCCATCTGCTTTATGGATTTCGCTCAGAAGATGAGAAAAAGCTCTTTCTCAATCTGATTTCGGTCTCTGGGATTGGTCCTGTATCAGCTCTTGCTATTATCGCTGCCGATGACAATGCTGGCTTGGTTCAAGCCATCGAAACCAAAAACATCACCTACTTAACTAAGTTCCCTAAAATTGGCAAGAAAACAGCCCAGCAGATGGTGTTGGACTTGGAAGGCAAGGTAGTAGTTGCAGGAGATGACCTTCCTGCCAAGGTGGCAGTGCAAGCAAGCGCTGAAAACCAAGAATTGGAAGAAGCTATGGAAGCCATGTTGGCACTGGGCTACAAGGCAACTGAGCTCAAGAAAATCAAGAAATTCTTTGAAGGAACGACAGATACAGCTGAGAATTACATCAAGTCTGCCCTCAAAATGTTGGTCAAATAGGAGCAGAACATGACAAAACGTTGTTCGTGGGTCAAGATGACCAATCAGCTCTACATTGCCTATCATGATGAGGAGTGGGGCCAACCCCTACATGATGACCAAGCATTGTTTGAGTTATTGTGTATGGAAACCTATCAGGCAGGCCTGTCTTGGGAAACGGTACTCAACAAACGCCAAGCTTTCCGAGAATCCTTTCATGGCTATCAAATTCAAGCAGTCGCAGAGATGACCGACACCGAATTGGAAGCCTTGCTGGATAATCCAGCTATCATCCGAAACAGAGCCAAGATTTTTGCTACACGCGTTAACGCCCAAGCATTTTTACGACTACAGGAAGAATATGGCTCTTTTGATGCCTATCTTTGGTCCTTTGTTGAGGGGAAAACGATCGTTAACGATGTTTCCGATTACCGCCAAGCCCCAGCTAAAACACCCTTGTCTGAGAAATTGGCCAAAGATCTCAAAAAACGAGGCTTTAAGTTCACAGGCCCAGTCGCTGTCTTGTCTTTTCTACAGGCTGCAGGACTAGTTGATGACCATGAGAATGATTGTGAGTGGAAAAGCGGTCATTAGTGGGTATAGGTGACTAGAATATCTTAGAATAGAAAAAAGCTGAGAAACTTTTCCCAGCTTTTTATATATACTATTAGATTGGTTAGAGTGAAGTCAGAAAAGTGATTCCACCTAAAATAACACCAGCTGAATTTGGAATGATTAGTATCCAATCCTTCTTAGGTTCCTTTGTCCATCCATAAATAACCCAGATTAAGCAAGATATTGCAGCTGATAAAGGTTGAAATGGTTGAGCTTTATTTCCCTGTAAATTAGCGATAATTTGAGGTATGTAGGCAATAAATACTATAATTCCAATAAAGGCACCAATAGAACCTACGATTCGATTAATTTTTTGTTTTGTCATATACACCTCCTTTAAAAGGATATCATAGAAATTAGCGAAATGCAATAAATTCAGATACAAATTGTAACGAAAACCAATACAAAAGCATAAAAATAGAGAAACTATTTATTTTTTGTTATAGTCAAAGCGAATGACTTGTTCCTGTGCATCTACATGAGCATGGACCCCAAAGGGTACAATTGCTCTTGGAGTTGCGTGGCCGACATTCAGATTATAGACAATCGGGATATTGCTGTCAATGATATCCAATAGTGCCTCTTTATAGTCGTCATAGAAAGTTTCATCCATAGGTTTCCCGACCAGGAGTCCACTGATGGCCTCGAATATACCAGTGTTCTTTAAAGTTTGCAACATCTTTTTGAAGTCTTTCGGCTTAGGCTTTTCTTCGCTTGTTTCTAGTAAGAGGATTTTTCCTTCCCAGTCTGACAAGTCAGGGAAAAGTTTGTATTTTTGGCAGAGCTCCGTGCTATCTGTGTATCGAGAGTTGTCAAAGATATCGTAGAGAGATTCGAGGCAACCACCGAGGATTTTTCCCTCGAATTGGGCATTTCCTTGCAACAACTCAAAACCGGTATTTGTATGACTGACACGAGGTGTCCCCAGAGCTTTGGGACTAAAATCAGTTCGTTCCTCATACCAAACATTGCTAGGGCGAATTTCTGAGATTCTTCCTGTCTCAATCAATTCTTTAAAGTAGTGAAGGCTATAGGTCAGCATTTCTTTATCTAGTTCACAAATGTCTGCTAAAAAGGATTGACCATAAAAAGTCTTGATTCCTAGTTTATGAAACATGAGATGGTTCATGGTTGTATCCGAGAAGCCAAGAAAAATCTTTTGTTTGATAACCTTTTGTAGTTGGTCATTTTCAAAAAGATAAGGTAGTAAGCGATAGGTATCGTCTCCACCGATGGCACATAGGCTCATATCGATGCTATCATCAGAAAAGGCATGAATCAAATCCTCTGCACGAGCTTCAGGATGGTTCTTGATAAAGTCTAATCCATTTAGCGAATGGGGCAAAAAGATAGGATTGAGTCCCAGGTCCTTGAGACGTTGGACACCCAAGTCCACTTCGTGTTTGACAAAGTCCTCTCCGATAATGCCACTAGATAAACTAACAATAGCAATAGTAGAAATCATATTTTATCCTCCTAGAAATAGATTGAGCCTATTTTATCATAAAAGATTAGATAGAGCTATGTGGGATGTCAGAAGAATACTTTAAAATCAAAAAAGTAAGTGAAAAAGCAACCGCACCTGCAGTTGCTTTTATCATTTTTCTTAATAGCGTGTTGGTCCTGCACTTGCGCTACGGATGTTCAAGCGTTTCTTGAGATAGAAGCGAAGGGCTAGGAGGGCTGCTCCGATAATAGCTAGTGGCAATGGAGCAAGTACGGGGTTAAGGCTAGCTGGTAGGAAGCTTGTTGCAAAGAAGACAAGCAACCAAAGGAACATAGAGGCTAGGATAACCAGTACAGATTTCCAGAAAGGTGGACGTTGACTACGGTCCATATCTGGTCCATAATATTGGTAGACAAAGTAGTACATTAAATAGAAGGCAAATCCACCAACAAGCCCAACTAGTAGGAGAGTGACCAATCCATAGCCGAGAGCTTGATCTGCTGCAAAGAAAGTAGTGAGGGCGCTGACGAGGGCAAAGAGGCTAGTGATGAAAAGAGCTGAATCCATAATCATCAGTTTTGGATCATCATTTTCCTTTGGATGCTCTTTTTCATATTGTTCCTTGACAGTGAAGCTGTGCGCCCAGTGGGTCGGTGCGCCATAGAGAGAACGAGCAGTCGTACCCTTGGCTTGCTCTTCAAGGATTTGGGGAACAACTTCCTCAAAAATAGCCTTGATTTCAGCGTCTGTTTTCCCATCTTTGATGAATTGTTGGGTAGCAATGTGGACAAACTCTTGGTTTTTCTTAGTTAATTTTTGTAGATCAATCTGAGACATAGGAACTCCTCTTAGAACCATTTTTTATGGATGAGATAGAGAGTGAGCGAGACACTCATAGCAAAGGCGATAAAGACGATTAGCCAGAAGGCATTTGGCTCGCCGTTTAGGGGGATTTCATTATCCTTAAAGTTCATCCCGTAGGCAGAAAAGACCATGGTTGGGATGGACATGACGATGGTCACAAGGGCCAAGGTTTTCATGATGTTGTTCTGGTTATTGGAAATGATAGAGGCGAAGGTCTCTGTCATAGAGTGCAAGACGTTTCCATAAATATCTGCCATCTCGATGGCCTGTTGGGTTTCAATCAGGGTGTCTTCAAGCAGGTCTTCGTCCTCAAGGTATTTCTTGATATTGCTGGTTGAGCTGGTCAATTTCTTAATCACACGCTCATTTGTTTTGAGGGAAGCCTTGAAATAGACGATGGTTTTTTCCAATTCCATGAGCTCAATCAATTCTTCATTACGAGTTGATTGATGCAGTTGACTTTCGATTTGTTCACTCTTGCGGTCAATCGAACGAAGGGCTGTTAGGTAAAGCTCTGCATTGCGATAAAGAATCTGGAAGATAAAACGTGAACGCATGAAGGTATAGAAATTACGCAAACGACGGTTGATAAAGACATCGAGGACTGGTAATGGTTCCAAACACGTAGTGATAATGGTTTCCTCGGTGATGATAATACCAAGCGGGATGGTTACGTAGTAGGTGCGGTTATTTCTTTCTTCTGTGACCGGCACGTCTACGATAATCAGGGTGTACTCGTCTTCAATGGTAATACGAGACATTTCTTCCGCATCGAGCGGTGCTCGAAGGTCGGCAATATCAATATCGAAGGCATTAGCGATTTCGAGTGATTCATTTTGAGTCGGATTGACGAGATTGATCCAAGTACCCGGTTCAAGCGTATCGATCTCTTTAAATTCAGTTGTTGTAGAGAGAAAAACTTGTTTCATATCCCTTATCCTTTCTCGTTTTTCAGATTTTTTCACACCGTACTATTATACTACAAAATCGGCCTTTTTCAAAATAAATCTAACAAAAATCCTGTTGCTATTGGATTTTTACTTTGTCTTGAAATGTTGATTTTTAAATTTGCTCCCCTTTTTGCTCCCCCTATAGTGCTTTTAGTGCAGTTTCGTAGAATGATACTGCTTTTTTTGCGTTCTCTTTTGAGAGGTGGCTATATATATCCATGGTCATTGATAAAGTGGAATGACCTAGGCGGTACTGGAGTTCCTTGTATGGTATTCCAGAGTTAAGCAATAAACTAGCGTGAGTATGACGGAATCCGTGAAAGCCAATGTTAGGAACATCAGCACGCTTAAAATGTGTTTGCAATCTTCTTTTAAGTCTTGAACTGCTAGGATACTCATGAATGAAATCAGAAAACACTACACTTTCACGTTGCCCTATCTTCCAAGCCTCTTTAGTTTGGCGTAGTTTGTACTGCTTCAGCATGCTAACAGTCGCTTGATCTATATCTATATCCCGATAACTAGCCTTAGATTTTGGGCTATTGATTTCTAAATCCCGATTTAGTGTTTTGGTAATATGCACAACGGCATTATCTAAGTCAATATCAGACCAGCTAAGCGCTAGAGCCTCATTGATACGGCAACCAGTAGCCAATAGGAACTTATAGAGCGTCGTCTCATAGTAATAACGGTATCTATCGCTATCTAAATTATCGAGATAACCAAGAAATTTTTTTAGTTCTTGATTTTCAAAGTGCTTTACTTTTTTCCGCTTTGCTTTCTGAGTGTTACGAGGTAAAACAACATCACGCGCAGGATTGGACGGTATAGCTTGCATGGTTACGCCATACTGTAAGATACGTTTGTTTAAAGCATGTATCTTGTCATAATGTAGAAAAGCCCCTTTTTCCCCTCTATTAGTCTTGTCAGCAAGTTTGTTGATAATGGACTGGATAAGTGGAGTAGTGAGCTTATCGAGCTTGTAAGCCCCAAAAATAGGCAATATATGATTATCAATTAACTTTCTAACATTGCCTTGAGTGTTTGGCTTAACCGTATTCTTATAACTTTCTAACCAGAGATTGGCTAATTCTTGATAGTTTTTTATGGTGCTAGCCTTTTGTCTAGTGAATCCTGCTTTCTGAAAAGCTATTTTTTCTTGATTGGCTTTCTGTTTTACTTCCTTTTGTGTCCGACCTGTTACCTTAGTTTTAACTTTCTTTCCTGTTACCTGGTCAACTCCTAGATATACATTAGCACGATAGACTTTACTACCGTCTTTTTTTATAACTTCAGTTATTTTCATGATGATAAACCTTTCTAAAATACATCAGCAGGCAAGCCATTATCAAAAAGGTTTTATATCATGCTAGGGCTTCATAGTTTGCCCTGTATTCGATTTCAAATAGTCAGACGGTAAATAATACCAGAGTAGGAAACAAGGCGGATATGGGGCTAATATTGCCCGCTATTACATATCGTCAAAGAGCGAAAGTTGGTTATTATCGGCTTGTTTTTCAAGTTCTTTCTGTTTATTTTTCAACTCTTGTATACTTTCCCGAGGAGTAGGAAGATTCTCCGGCATGGTTGTTCCGAGTTCTTTCATGGTATTTCTAATGGTTCGCCCTACGTTGAAATGGGTATCATTTGCGAGATCTTCGCCTTTTATGTTTCTACGTCGTAGAACTTCGTCGGTCTGAGTGGCACGGAATAAATTAGCAGCTAATTCAGCACTCCCCATAAAATCCAGAATATGCTCCCCTTCGTTTAGTTCTTTGAGGTTATGAATATCCTGCATAGTTAACCCACCATATAACCCCTTGTATCCTGAGTTGTGAAATCTTCCAAAGTTTTTAACGCCAGCATTGCCAGCAGATTCAGATAATGATTTATTGTGATGTTTTATTTCATCACGGATAGCAATGCGTTTCTGATCTTCAGTAAGTTGATTAAAATCATCGTGTAGTTCTTGCTGACGGGTTTTAATAGCAAAATATGATTGCCCTAGTGCAATGACCTCTTTTCTAGGGTCGCCATTTTGGACAATCAAATAGCAGGCATAGCGAGAGAGTTTAATATCTGCAATTTCTCGCGTTCCAAAATTAAGTTGTACAGTTTTGTTGACGTCAACAAAATTGGCAACCACGCGCTTTCCGGAGTTTTCACAGGCTATTTTTGCTTTGTCTATAACTTGGTTAAAGTTACGCCACTCCATATATTCTAGAATGGTTTGTAGTTCTCTGGCGTACCAAAATTCTACTCCATTTTCGTCTATGTGTTTGATATTTTCAAAAGTTAATTCATCGTACTGTTGAAGTTCCATAATAAGGTATCCTTTCTAAAATATTGTAAGTGGTTGACATTTGTTGACATCAACAAAATTAGTAGATATGGGGCTTATATGGGCTTGAAGCTCGAACGAAGCCCGAGAATCCACGCGCTTCAGGATTGTTGAACATTGTGGCGCGTGGTATGCTATAGGTCGCATTTTAAATGCAAGAGTGGTATAATAATGTTGTAAATACCTAACCTTTCGCTTATTTTCAGTTAGGTACTATTAGACAAGTTGGCAGTAGCTAGCTTGTCTTTTTCTATTTATCAATTTCGCTCATTTTTGCGCTTTAGTCTGTAAAATTGGCTTTCTATTCTTCAATTTCCCCCATTTTTGCACTTTAGAGAGTGGAAAGTGGAAATTTATTTGATATTAATCGTTATCTTTTTTAAATGATACTGCATCTTTCTTTGCAAATTTTTTTGCAATAGTTCTAAGTAGTTCTCTCTCATCATCTGTGCAGAAAAAGTAGTTAAGCATCAATTCTAGGGCGAATGGTTCAAGATGCTTTCTTAATTTTTCATAGTCATAAAAATCTAAATCGGTTTTTGATAATTGCATATAGTCAAATTCTTGCCATGAACGATACTCTCTTGGTGTTGGAATGTAACCATCAAATGGGTCTTTTTTACTATTTGTGTAATTTAGTAAGTATCCAACACTTACCCCAAAGTAATCAGCTAATTGTTTTGCTTTTTCTGGTTTGATTTGGCTTTCTCCATTTTCCCAATTTTGAAGAGTCCGATAATGAACCCCAATATTCTCAGCTAACTCTTTTTGAGATAGCTTTTTTTCTTGTCTTAATTCTTTCAATCTATTCATGCTTTATCACACCTTTCACAGATGATTATATACTATATCTTAGAAAAAGTACAATTTTTTTGTGCAAAAATTAAAAAAACAGTTGACAACAGAAAAAATATTGTGTATTATACAAATCAAGCATAGAAAAACTGTGCATAACCCCCTCCGACCTTTCACACTTTCAATCTATTCATGGAGGGGGATTTTTTAGAAAGGGGGAAACCTATGAGCAAACTACGAGGCTATCGGGTTATGTTAGGACTAACTCAGCAACAAATGGCGGACAAACTAAAAATTTCTTTGCAGTCGTACAACAACAAAGAATTAGGTAAAACGCCATTCAATGACAAAGAACGTCTAGCGATTAAGTCAATGGTTGCAGAAATCAAATCAGATATAACCATAGATGAACTATTTTATAGCTAGAAAGGCAGGCAAGCAATGAAGAGGAACTATACAAGGGTCATCGATGAAATGCGAACCACTCACGGGCTGAACTTGGTAGCTATTGGCCAACGGATAGGCATAGATCCCCGAACAGTTGGCAAGTGGGCACAGGGCAAACATAAGCCCAACAAGGAAAGCAGAAAAAGACTAAATCAGTTATACAGAGAGGTTAAGCAAGATATGACAACACAGCAAAAAGATTTATGTGATTTTTTTGGGAACTTCTATCCCAAAGGAGAACCACACAACAAAAAGGAAGTTTTGGAAGTTGTAACAACTCAACGATTTGGATCTAAACACTTTGATGTTTATGGAGACATTCAAAATCCGTTATTTGTAGCGGTAGAGGTTGCTGAGATGATTGAAATCCAAAACACCACGGATTTACTAAAACGGGTAGATGATGATGAAAAGCTGACCTATGTAATATCTAGGGCAGGTCAAAAAAGAGAAATGAATATGCTGACAGAGTTCGGAGTCTATGAAGTTTTATCGCAGTCACGCAAACCACTAGCAAAAGAGTTTAAAAAAGTGGTCAAGCACATTCTGAAAGAAATCCGACTAAATGGCTACTACATGGCTGGGGAACTGGTGGAAGAACCACAGACCACTATAAAAGCCCCTGATACGTTGGCAGAGGCAGAGCGGTATTATATCGATACACTAGCCAAAGCCATTGCAGAGGCTCAAAATATGGACGAGAAGAGCCGTCTGACAAGCAAGTTAACCAAATTCATGCAGGAGGTAGAACCACAATGGAACTAGTCTACATGGACGGTAAAAAAGAGCCGTATACACTAAGTAGTATTGTTGCAGAGTGTGCAGAAATCAAGCACAGACATTTGAAGATTTTGCTAAATAAACACCGAGAGGACTTCGAGAGTTTCGGAAAGGTGCAATTTAAAATTTCACCTTCAGAAAGTGGGCAAAATGTACGGGACTATATTTTAAATGAACAACAAGCAACATTGCTGATCACTTACTTACGAAATACAGAACCCGTAAAAGAGTTTAAGAAGAACCTAGTCAAAGCATTCTTTGAAATGCGTGAGGAACTTTCTAAGTTTCGTATGCAGAGGGCGCTAGAAAAGCCAAAAAGAAAAACCTTGCATGACAGTATAGAGACATGGGAGGCAAAACCCAAGCACGCGCATAGCACCATGAACAACCTGCTACTAAAAGCAGTAACTGACATGAACGCTAAGCAGTTAAGGGAAGAACGTGGGGGCTATAACGGTATTGATAGCTTGACCAGTGACGAGCTGGAGCAATACCAGGCATTTGAGGATATGGTAATAGCCATGATCGGCTTGAATATGAGTTACCAAGAAATCAAGGCTATGGCATTCAGAAATAAAAAAACACGCCAAAGAAGCGCGTGAGAGCAACAAAAAAGGCTTAGCAATAACCACACCGCAGAGCCTTTCACACTAACACTAAAACGAATTTAACAAAAAGCAGGCAAGCTATTATCAAAGAGGTTTTAGTAAAGATTTATACCTAGATTATAGCATATTTAGGGCAATTTGACCATACGGAGAGCGCCAACTCTTAAAACTGGTACTTTCTCACGCTTTCAATTTGGCGACTCTGAGCGTGAGGATATGAATTGCAAGAAAAACTGTATAAGAAACAACCATTCAAAATCCCCACACTCGCCATCGCAAAACTTTGAGTGTGAGGATCAGCATGTATAGTAAAAGGCATTAAAAAGCCCTTAGGGCAATTACACAACATAGAAACAGAGGTAAAAAACATGGATACATACTTTAAAGATTTTGAAACAGAGTTAGGACTTGTAGAAGAAAAGCTAGATATTTTATCAGAGTGGCATTTATCAAAGAAACACCACGGAGCAACCGAGATTGCTGAAGATTGTCGAACTACAATCAGTCAGCTATGGATTCAGTTTCATAAACTATCAGAAACCTATAAACAACAGGAAGCAAAGCACGAAGCATTTTTTGATGCTAACGTGACAAATTTATTAGGTGAGTTGAAAAAATATGATGAATCTTTAGCGAACAATTCTATCAAATTAGGGGAAGAGCGCCCTCACTGGTTATTATTTAACTATTTGAATAGAGCGGTTAGGAGTTTTACTGATCCAGAAAAATTAGCGACATCTGATACTCGTAATATTTGGCGTTATCTACGTGACTTGATTGCCGATGATTTAGAAGAAAGAGGGCTATTAAAATGACACTAGACCTAGACAACATGACACAAGCAGAGTTTGATGAAGTAATGGCTGAAATTAAGGAAAAACGCCCCAACCTCTTCCAGTTTATTGCTGATTTTGTAGATCGAAAAGTAAGCACTGAGGAGGTAGACGAATACCTGAAGATGAAACATGAAAAACAAGTGGAATTTATCAAGAACTATAAGGCGAGGGCATAACATGAACGAACTAGATTTAACCAACACACAGGCGCTTATCTTTTCCGTGGTACTGATTGGCTTACTGGTCTATCTAAACCACCGAGACCGCAAAAAAAGCGCCCAATTTGAGCGAGAAAACCAACAGACGATAGAAACACCTAGCGAGGATTTAAACCCTGATTATGGGCGATATATTCAGCTTGCAGGGGTCAACGTATGGGGAGGAACTGAATGAGTCTATCAGAGAATGACAAACGAGTATTAAGATTAATCAAGGTAGGGGCTGAGAACTCCATAACGGGGGCAGAAATCAGCCTGATCACTAAGCTATCAGAAAGAACCGTGCAAGATATTATCAGCCGTCTAATCACGCGCCATAGTGTTCCTATTGTTGGGGTCCGCCATGGGACATTTAGAGGATATTTTATCCCAGCTAACAAAGAGGAGCTACTGGACGGAGCAAAAACATTTTACAATCAGATACGAGAAGAAGAAAAGCGCCTAGCGGTGTTGATGAACAGCGATCTAGAAAGCTACAAAGAAACCTTGAAGGAGGTGGGCGGATATGTTTAGCCTAAGCCGAGAAAGCGAGCAAGACCTAGCGCATGGCATTCTGGAAGTAGTGGAAAGATACCTGGAAGCGCGTGATACGGTCAAACCACGACTGACAGGCTTAATATCAGCCCAGGAAGTCATGGACGAGTTAGACGTAAAATATAAGACACTCCAAAAATGGGAAAAAGCAGGGCTAAGACGATACCAGCCCCCACTAGAAGATACTAGGAAAATCTATTACAAAGTTACGGACATCTGGAAGTTTATGGGGGTGGAGAATGGCAAAAACTAAAATATATTTTTGGCTAAAAATTGATAAGAAATTTTTTGATAATATTTTTATCAAGAGACTAAAAACGGTACCTGGTGGGTACACTATGACGGTGATTTATATTAGGCTCATGCTAGAGAGCTTAGAAAGTGACTGTATTTTATACTATGAGGGTTACTTTGACAATCTCAAGGAAGAGTTAGCCCTAAAATTAGACGTATCGGAAGATGATATAGATATGACCATGGCATACTTTACTAAGTGTGGTCTAATACAAGTTGATGAAGATAAAAACGCAGAACTACCGCAGGCAAAAGCCTTGGTACAGCAGGAAACCAACCAAGCAGCATACATGCGAGAATATCGGAAACAGCAACGAGAACAAAAGGAAAATCTTACAATGTCATCTGACAATCTTACATTGTTAACTACATGTAAGACAGAGATAGAGATAGAGAAAGAAAAAGAGATAGAGATAGAAGAAGAGATAGAGAAAAAAACTTCTTCTGCTCCTACTGCTGAAATCTCTAACTATTACCAAAAGCGTATAGGGGTTATGGATGGGCAACAATATCAAATACTGACTGACTATCTCACTCTTGACGGTATGGAGCTAGAGGTTATCAAGATTGCTATAGACAAGGCTGCAGATAACGGCAAGCGATCTTTTAGCTATATCAATTCAATACTCAAGAACTGGAGACAGAATGGTATTAGAACCATGGTACAAGTCGAAGATGAACAGAGACTGTTTCAGCAAAAGAAACAAGGTCAGTCTGACGATGATATTCAAGATCCGTTTATCTACTGACGGAGAGGAGAAACAATGGAATTACTGAATACAGACCAGCTCAATGAAAAAATAAAGGTCACTGATGAGCTTTGCCCAACCCATCAGATTAACCTAGTACAATTCAAAAAGCCAGATGGTTATACATCACCCTACTGCATGGAATGTACTAGGGAGAACATCAAACAGACGGAGCTAGAGGGCATAGAAAAAGCCCTAGGTCATGATCTGGACTCTTCAACCTATGATGTGCTAGCGCGTGAAAGTACGGTGTCAAATGAGCTGAGAGAGGCCTCTTTTAGCACTTTCAAAGCCGAGACAAAAGAGGAACACGAGGCCAAGGAGTTTGCTATCAAACAAGCTAAGGAGTACCTAAACGGTATGACAGGAAACACGCTAATTATGGGCGATCCAGGTACTGGAAAAAGTCATTTATGCTATTCTATGGCCAAAGCCATTAACGAGGGCTATAAGTCTAGGAATGAGCCTAAGAGTGTGCTTTTTGTCAGTATTACTGAGATTATCACGCGCATTCAGTCAGGTTGGCAGTATAGACAGAGTGATTTTACAGAGTATGACGCCTTGAAGTTGATGACCGAGGTTGACTATCTCTTTATTGATGATCTAGGCACAGAAAGCGTTATGAATAGCCGAAAAGATGAGGCTAATAATTGGGTACAGACCTTTCTTTTCAAGGTTTTTGATAAGCGGGAAACAACTATCATCAACACCAACCACAACGGCAAAGAGCTAGCTAGAATCTATAATGATAAGCTAGTCAGTCGAATTGGAAAACGATCAGAGGGGAATGTATATAACATGACAGACATCCAAGACAAGAGGATGAAACGCAATTTTTAGCCAGAGAAAAGGAGGAATCCCATGACAGAACAAATATACTTTGAACAGGCAGATCAGGAACTGGAGGAACTCAACCGTAAGCGTGACGATTTTATGGCGGATGCAACACCAGTATGTCTTGAAGATACGCCTAAACTGATTGAACTAGGTGAGAAGCTCCGAACGGAAGACACCAGCATAAACGCCTATGAGTTATACAGACACCCTGAAGCGCGTGCAAAGTTATTCGCCCAAATCGCGGAAGCCTGCTTCTTGCTGATTGCAGATAGTTCACCAGTACCAGTGCAGCCGACACAAGCACAGCGGATACATTTTTGCGAGTACTTGGAAGGACAATTCCAGAATATCATTAAGAAGTTGATTGCAGGAACTGACAAGCAAGTTCTAGAGTCTTTACTTGAAGCTTTGCAACTACCCAAAGAAAAACAAGCTCAATTTGTCCGTGATGTGGTAGTAAGTGGCTTACTCAGTGAAGAATAGTAGCAAAGGGGCATTGCCTCTTTTTGTGGTTTCACTACTACTGAACCCAATAGTTTTGGGTTTTTCCATATAGAGGGAAATAATGAAGCAGTTAGCAATAGAAACAATCACTAAACCAATGAAGCTGAGAGGAATAACTAAGGGTATAGCCGAGTTGGACGGTCAACGTTTAGAAATTGATTTGGATAGCTTAATGATTGATTTTGGTGGAGAGTCATTTGAATTAGACAGAATAGCAGGAACTAAGGGAGGTAATCGATATTTCTTTCTTTGCCCTGATTGCGGGAGACGGTGCAGGTTGCTTTATAAACGGTATTTGTATTTTAGTTGCGGTACATGCCAAGAGATCCACAAGAGCACCCTGAACCGTAGTAAAACGGATTGCCAATACTACTGGGAGCTTGCACTAAAAGAAGCCAGAAAGGTAGAACCAGGGTGGAGTCCTAGACGTGGTGGATATATGTTTGATAGTTTCCCTGAAAGACCAAAGTATATGAAGCGTGACAGGTATCGTAAGCACTATAAGAAGTTTTTGAAGTATACTAAAAAAGGAGATAGATTTTGGCTGAATGGTTTGAGATCGTAGGACGATATGAAGTAGTGTGCAATTTACAAAACGAACAAATACTACATATTAGACGGTTTGAATGTTAAAAAAGCTAGATATATCAAGGATTTAAGTAAGTAGAGCGTTCCAAAAAAGGGTGCGGTAAGCGTTCCAAAAAATGGTAAGGTTTTGGTTAGGTAGTGGCAGTAAATATGCCTGACAAATGGCAGGGTTATGTGTGTTGAACTCCGAGCGAACGCCGAGAAAGTGGCTATATTCCCCTATCATTTATCAAGCAGATAAGAGCAATAAAAACCCCCCTTAACTCCCTGAGAAACGATAAGCAGATAAGCAAAGAAATAACTTGCCTTAATTGCTTGCAGAATGACAAGGAAAGAAGAGCAATAAAAACATCCCTTAATTGCTTATCAAACCATAAGGAGATATGGGGGCTATCTCCCTCCCCACGCGCTTCTATGAGCTTCACACCGTCATTGTACATTTTTTCTCACGGGAAATCATTTGAAGCTAGAGCGAACATAGAGAAATAGCAAAAAAAGCCAAGGCGCTCCGCCTCAGCTATAATCTCAATAATATTATATCACAAAGGAGCGAACTAATGGAGCTGGATAAGTTTAAAACGATGATGAACGTCAGAGAGCGGATGACTTACTTTCTACGTTTCCAGAGGATGGCAGGGAGTGAAAACCAAGTTAGTATCGATGAAGAGGCTTGGAAACTTGTCTTACCTGATCAGTGGAATTTGAGCGGTGAGCATGAAAAAGCAATCCGTGAGGGGTTGGAGATATTCGCCCACGACATCAACAGCATAGAGAACAAACGAGCCAGAAAATACTTTATTATCCATTATTGCTATATGAGAAAGAAAACAATGAGCGAATGCGTAGAAATGGCAGGTACTAGCTCCACTAGTTATCACCGATACAAACAGATAGCCGTCTTAAACTTTGCGAGAATCCACCAGAACGGAGAGCTAGAAGCATATAAGTAGGCGTTTGTGGTGTTTTGTTGAGAAATGTTGAGATTTAAGTGAGGGGGGAATGACATGATTGAAGATTTTTTGATTGATTTGGAGAATATCCAATTAGAGGATATGGAGATAGATTTAAACATGGATTTTGAAATAGATGTTGACCTTGATGATTTAGATTTAACCTTACTACAAGAATTAGAAGCATGAATGTTGGTAAATGTAGGCTGAGGCTTCATATTCGCCCCCCTATTTTGCTTTGTTTCGTACTGGACAACTAAAACACCATGGATAAACTACAAGCCCTCAGAAACGAATCTGGGGGCTTTTGTGAGGTCATAATCTTATAAACCACGCGCTTCATGGTATAATATACCTATCAGCAACCAGCAATAAAAAAAGCACGTTTGACCGTGCTAGTTTCTTGCCTGCTGAACTCGTCAAATCTTAGCCCTTTTGTGGGGCTTTTTTGCTCCCCTTTTTGCGTACTTTGGGGGAGCAAGTAGTAAAAAGTAATATTAGTGATTTTTGTTAAAAAGCGCGTGATATAAGGGTCAGGAAACCCTAAGGAAACATAAAATAAGAAGTTTTTTATTATACTACAAATTCAGCCTTTTGGGTAATAGAATCTCACTTTTTTTGGTATAATGGTAAGCAATAATGGACTAGAAAGAACAAAGATGCAAGATAAAATTGTCATTCATGGGGCGCGTGCCCATAATTTAAAAAATATTGATGTGGAGATTCCACGAGACAAGCTGGTTGTCGTGACTGGTTTGTCAGGTTCAGGGAAATCCAGTCTGGCCTTTGATACCCTCTATGCGGAGGGACAACGTCGCTATGTGGAGAGTTTGTCAGCCTACGCTCGTCAATTTTTGGGGAATATGGAGAAGCCTGATGTAGATGCCATTGATGGTCTCAGCCCAGCTATTTCCATCGACCAGAAAACGACTAGCAAAAACCCTCGCTCGACAGTGGGAACAACGACTGAAATCAATGACTATCTGCGTCTCCTCTACGCACGTGTGGGGACGCCTTACTGTATCAACGGACATGGAGCTATCAAGGCTTCTTCAGTTGAGCAAATCGTGGATAAGGTTTTAGAATTGCCTGAACGCCAGCGCTTGCAGATCTTGGCCCCTGTCATCCGTAAGAAAAAAGGCCAACATAAGAGTGTTATCGAGAAGGTTCAGAAAGATGGGTATGTCCGTGTCCGTGTGGATGGGGAAGTCTATGATGTGACCGAAGTGCCTGAGCTGTCTAAGAGTAAGCAACACAATATCGATGTCGTGGTTGACCGTATTGTTATCAAGGAGGGTATCCGTAGTCGTCTCTTTGATTCCATTGAGGCTGCCCTTCGTATTGCAGAAGGTTATGTCATTATCGACACTATGGACGACTCTGAGTTGCTCTTCTCTGAGCATTATGCTTGTCCAGTTTGTGGCTTTACTGTTCCAGAGCTAGAGCCACGTCTCTTCTCATTCAATGCTCCTTTTGGTTCTTGTAGTGAGTGTGATGGCTTGGGCATCAAGCTGGAGGTGGATACTGATTTGATAGTGCCAGATGCCAGCAAAACGCTACGCGAGGGAGCCTTGGCTCCTTGGAATCCTATCTCATCCAACTACTATCCAAACATGCTAGAGCAGGCTATGACAGCTTTTGGAGTGGATATGGACACGCCTTTTGAGGACTTGTCAGAAGAAGATAAGAACTTGATTCTCTACGGCTCAGATGGCAAGGAATTCCATTTCCACTATGAGAATGAATTTGGTGGTGTGCGCGATATTGACATTCCTTTTGAGGGAATTGTCAATAATATCAAGCGTCGCTATCACGAGACAAACAGCGATTACACCCGCACCCAGATGCGACTCTACATGAATGAGCTGACCTGCGGAACCTGTCACGGCTATCGTCTCAATGACCAGGCCCTGTCTGTTCGTGTGGGTGGTGAGCAAGGGCCACATATCGGAGAAATTTCAGACCTGTCTATTGCAGATCACTTGGACTTGGTGAGCCAGCTGACCTTGTCTGAAAATGAAGCTATTATTGCTCGGCCTATTCTCAAGGAAATCAAGGATCGTTTGACCTTTCTTAATAACGTGGGTCTTAACTATCTGACCCTGTCTCGTTCAGCAGGTACCCTTTCGGGTGGTGAGAGTCAGCGTATTCGTTTGGCAACCCAGATTGGTTCTAACCTATCAGGTGTTCTTTATATTCTAGACGAGCCGTCAATCGGTCTTCATCAGAGGGATAATGACCGCCTGATTGCCAGTCTCAAAAAGATGCGTGATTTGGGCAATACTCTCATCGTGGTGGAACACGATGAAGATACCATGCGCGAGGCGGATTATCTGATTGACGTTGGTCCTGGTGCCGGTATTTTTGGTGGGGAGATTGTTGCCGCAGGTACGCCTAAACAGGTTGCTCGCAACAGCAAGTCTATCACAGGCCAGTACTTGTCGGGCAAACGTGCCATTCCAGTGCCAGACGAGCGACGTACCGGAAATGGTCGTTTTATCGAAGTGACAGGAGCGCGTGAGAACAACTTGCAAAATGTTACTGCTCGCTTCCCACTAGGGAAATTCATCGCGGTGACTGGTGTATCAGGTTCAGGGAAATCGACCTTAATCAACAGCATCCTCAAAAAAGCCATTGCCCAGAAGCTTAACCGCAACTCAGACAAACCAGGTAAATTTAAAACCATTACAGGGATTGAGCATGTCGACCGCTTGATTGACATTGACCAGAGTCCAATCGGACGAACGCCGAGGTCCAACCCAGCTACCTATACAGGAGTTTTTGACGATATACGTGACCTTTTTGCTCAGACTAATGAAGCCAAGATTCGTGGTTACAAGAAGGGACGTTTCAGTTTCAACGTTAAGGGAGGTCGCTGTGAAGCCTGCTCAGGTGACGGGATTATCAAGATTGAGATGCACTTCTTGCCAGATGTTTATGTGGCTTGTGAGGTCTGCCACGGAACTCGCTACAACAGTGAGACCCTAGAAGTCCACTATAAGGAAAAAAATATCTCGCAGGTCTTGGATATGACTGTTAACGATGCGGTGGAATTCTTCCAACACATTCCAAAGATTCAACGTAAACTTCAGACCATCAAGGATGTGGGACTTGGTTATGTGACATTGGGGCAACCTGCTACCACCCTTTCTGGGGGAGAAGCTCAGCGTATGAAACTGGCTAGTGAACTTCACAAACGCTCGACAGGAAAATCTTTCTACATTTTGGATGAGCCAACGACAGGGCTGCATACTGAGGACATCGCTCGCTTGCTCAAGGTATTGGCTCGCTTTGTAGACGATGGCAATACAGTCCTAGTCATTGAGCATAATCTAGATGTTATTAAGACGGCAGACCATATCATCGATTTGGGACCTGAGGGCGGTGTCGGTGGTGGAACCATCATCGCAACAGGAACTCCAGAAGAAGTAGCGACCAACGAAGCTAGCTACACAGGACATTATTTGAAAGGAAAGTTACATCATGAATAAACGTGTACAAGCATTTCTAGCTAAAATGCAAGAAAAAGAACTGGATGGCATCATCATCAACAATCTTAAAAACGTCTATTATTTGACTGGTTTTTGGGGTTCAAATGGGACAGTCTTCATTAGCCGTGACCGTCAGGTCTTGGTGACAGATTCTCGCTATATTATCGCAGCCAAGCAAGAAACCAGTGGTTTTGAGATTGTAGCAGACCGAGATGAATTGGCTATCATTGCAGGAATTGTTAAGGACATGGGTTTGTCTCGAATTGGTTTTGAAGATGAGATTTCAGTGTCTTATTATCATCGTATGCAGGCTACCTTTGAAGGAATTGACTTGCTTCCACAGACTCAGTTTGTTGAAGGTCTTCGAATGATTAAGGATGAAGCGGAGATTGCAGCTATTCGCAAGGCTTGTTCTATCTCAGACCAAGCTTTCCGCGACGCGCTTGACTTTATCAAACCAGGAAAGACAGAGATTGAAATAGCCAACTTCCTTGACTTCCGCATGCGTGAGTTGGGAGCGTCTGGCTTGTCTTTTGACACTATCCTAGCTAGCGGTATCAACTCTTCCAAACCCCATGCCCATCCCATGCACAAACCAGTGGAGCTGGGAGAAGCTATTACAATGGACTTCGGATGCCTCTACGACCACTATGTCAGCGATATGACACGGACTATCTATCTGGGGCATGTTAGCGACGAGCAGGCAGAGATTTACAATACAGTTCTCAAAGCAAACCAAGCCTTGATTGACCAGGCCAAGGCAGGCTTAGGCTTCCGTGACTTTGACAAAATTCCTCGTGATATTATCATTGAAGCAGGTTATGGCGACTACTTTACTCACGGTATCGGACACGGTATCGGACTAGATATTCATGAGGAACCATACTTTAGCCAGACTTCTACAGAAACTATCAAGGCAGGTATGGCCTTGACCGATGAACCAGGTATCTATATCGAAGGCAAATATGGGGTTCGTATCGAAGATGATATCTTGATTACAGAGACAGGTTGTGAATTATTGACCCTAGCTCCAAAAGAGTTGATAGTCATTTAGTTATTTGTCAAGAAAAAAGTGCGAAAATGACGAAAAAAGTCAAAAAAATTTAAAAATAGGTCGCAAGTCGGATGTTTTTTATGGTATAATAGACTAAACTGATAGTAACATGTAGCGAAAGGGGTAGGTACATGATTAAAATTTATACAGTCTCAAGTTGTACTAGCTGTAAAAAAGCAAAAACCTGGCTCAATGCCCACCAGTTAAGTTATAAAGAACAAAACCTTGGTAAAGAAGGAATTACGAGAGAAGAATTACTGGATATTCTGACCAAAACAGATAACGGAATAGCCAGCATCGTTTCGTCTAAAAATCGCTATGCCAAAGCCCTTGGAGTGGATATTGAAGATTTGAGTGTCAATGAAGTCCTCAATCTGATTATGGAAACACCGAGAATTTTAAAGAGCCCAATCCTTGTAGATGAAAAACGCCTGCAAGTTGGCTATAAGGAAGACGATATTCGTGCCTTCCTACCACGCTCTGTCCGTAATGTAGAAAATGCAGAAGCACGTTTGCGTGCAGCTCTATAAACATCAAGGCTGGGAGCAACTCCCAGTCTTATTCTATTTTAATTTCAAAAAGAAAGAAGAAGGAAGAAAGAAATGAAAAAAATAGTTCTTGTTAGTTTAGCTTTCCTTTTTGTCCTGGTTGGTTGCGGACAGAAAAAAGAAACTGGAACAGCTACAAAAACAGAAAAGGATACACTTCAGTCGGCATTGCCAGTTATTGAAAATGCCGAGAAGAATACTGTTGTGACCAAGACTTTGGTCTTGCCAAAGTCAGATGATGGTAGTCAGCAGATTCAAACGGTCACATATAAAGGAAAACAATTTTTAAGTTTGACTATTGTTCAAAAAAGACCAATTACCGATGAATTGAAGACTTTTGTAACTGAGCATGGTGTAGAGGCTACTCAAAAAGCCCTCATTGAGGCTGAAGGTAAAGATACCTCGATTCAGGAAGCACGAAAGTTGCCAGGTTTTACACTTGAGACAAAGATACTAAGTGAAACAGAAATTCAAACAACAACTACTTATGATTTTCAGGTTTTAGATATCAAAAAAGCTTCACAGGTTGAATATCTAAAGAATATTGGTTTGGAAAATCTTTTGAAAAATGAACCGAGTCAATATGTAGCAGACAGATTGGCAAATGGCGCGACAGAACAGTAGAAAATCCAAATAAATAGACTGCCTGAATTGTAGAACGTAAGGAATTATGCTATAATGGTACTATTCTAAGGAAAGAGGGTGTTAGAATGGGATTTACTGAAGAAACAGTACGTTTTAAATTGGACGATTCCAATAAAAAAGAAATTAGCGAAACTCTGACTGATGTTTATGCTTCGTTGAACGATAAGGGCTACAACCCAATTAACCAAATCGTAGGTTACGTATTGAGTGGAGACCCTGCCTACGTTCCTCGTTATAATAATGCACGAAATCAAATCCGTAAGTATGAGCGTGATGAAATCGTTGAGGAATTAGTCCGCTACTACCTTAAAGGACAAGGAGTCGATCTATAACCTATGAGAATTATGGGATTGGACGTCGGTTCAAAAACGGTAGGGGTGGCGATTAGCGATCCGCTTGGTTTTACAGCTCAAGGACTTGAAATCATCCAAATCAATGAGGAGCAAGGTCAATTTGGTTTTGACCGCGTTAAGGAGTTGGTTGATACTTACAAGGTGGAACGATTTGTAGTGGGCTTGCCTAAAAACATGAACAATACAAGCGGACCGCGTGTGGAAGCTAGTCAAGACTACGGAGCAAAGCTGGAAGAGCTTTTTGGTTTACCAGTAGACTATCAAGATGAACGCTTGACAACAGTTGCCGCAGAGCGTATGCTGATTGAACAAGCAGATATTAGCCGTAACAAGCGCAAGAAAGTCATTGATAAGTTAGCAGCTCAGCTGATTTTACAAAATTATTTAGATAGAAAATTTTAATACAAAGGAGAGGCTATGTCACACGATCATAACCACGACCACGAAGAACGTGAACTAATCACACTAGTAGATGAACAAGGAAACGAAACCTTGTTTGAAATCCTTTTGACCATTGACGGAAAAGAAGAATTTGGTAAAAACTATGTTCTTCTAGTACCAGTTAACGCAGAAGAAGACGAAGACGGACAAGTTGAAATCCAAGCTTACTCATTCATCGAAAATGAAGATGGAACAGAAGGCGAATTGCAACCAATACCAGAAGACTCAGAAGACGAATGGAACATGATTGAAGAAGTCTTCAATAGTTTTATGGAGGAGTGATACAGTCTGGGAGACTGTATCAGCCCAACTCCCAGAAATTGGGAAGAGTTGGAACGTCCAGTGGACGTGTTTAGCCCTGCGCTATAAATTAGAAACGCAGGCACATCCAGTGGATGTTTTTACTCCACGTTAGCATTTATAGTAGCTAGTTATTAGCTAACCAGGTAAGAGGTTGGGACGAAAATCCTGGCCTCGTTTTTGTTAGTTATGAGACTTTATTGAGGCAGTTGATTGAACCTGTAATTAAGGAGATGTATATGTTTGAAGTAGAAGAATGGCTCCATAGTCGGATTGGTTTGAATTTTCGATCAGGCTTGGGCCGAATGCAACAAGCGGTGGATTTGTTGGGGAATCCCGAGAAGTCTTATCCTATTATCCACGTAACAGGAACTAATGGAAAAGGTTCTACCATTGCTTTTATGAGGGAGTTATTTATGGGGCATGGCAAAAGAGTTGCGACTTTTACCTCTCCTCATATCATTTCCGTCAATGATCGAATCTGCATTAATGGGAAGCCAATAGCTGACGCAGACTTTACCCGTTTGGCGGAACAGGTCAAGGAGATGGAAGAGACGCTTCTGCAAACCCATGATCAGTTGTCTTTTTTTGAATTGCTGACCTTGATTGCTTTTCTTTATTTTAGAGAGCAAGAGGTTGATTTGGTTCTACTGGAAGTGGGAATTGGTGGCTTACTTGACACGACCAATGTGGTAACCGGAGAGATTGCTGTCATCACCTCCATCGGACTAGATCATCAGGAGACCTTGGGTGATAGTCTAGAAGCAATCGCAGAGCAGAAAGCTGGTATTTTTAAGGCTGGTAAAAAGGCAGTGATTGCTAAGTTGCCTTCAGAAGCTAGGCTTGTTTGTCAGAAAAAAGCAGACTCTTTAGCTGTTGACCTTTATCAGGCAGGCCAAGATTTTTCAATGCTGAATGGTAATTTTTCAAGTTCTTTACTAAATCTTTCACAGCTGAACATAGGCTTAGAAGGAGCTTATCAGCGGGAGAATGCGGCCTTGGCGCTACAAACCTTTCTTCTTTTTATGAGGGAAGGAAAGGAAGTTGTTGATGAGCAGGTTGTAAGACAGGCTTTGGAGAAGACCCATTGGGCTGGGCGTTTGGAGCGTATTCGTTCTCAGATTTACTTGGATGGTGCTCATAACCTCCCTGCCTTGACTCGCTTGGTTGAGTTTATCAAAGAAAAAGAGCAGGAAGGCTATCGTCCTCAAATCCTATTTGGAGCCTTGAAACGGAAGGATTATCAAGGGATGTTGGCTTATCTGACTGAAAAATTGTCTCAGGTGGAACTCAAGGTGACCGGCTTTGACTATCAAGGTTCTTTGGATGAAACAGATGTAACAGGTTACGATATAGTTCCTTCTTACCGAGAATTTATTAGCAATTTTGAAGCAAGAGCAGGTGCCCAGGATTTGTTGTTCGTTACAGGGTCTCTCTATTTTATCTCAGAAGTACGGGGCTACTTGCTGACCCATGAGCAGATGAATTGACCTCCTTTTTTGAACTTGTTATACTAGGGAAACTACTAGTTAGAGGGAAAAAATTCTGTAAATTGGTAGCAGAAAGGAAATTTATCATGAAATTAAAAAGATTCACACTTTCTCTTGCTTCTCTAGCAAGTCTTAGTCTTTTAGTAGCTTGTTCACAAAGAGCACAACAAGTTCAACAACCAGCAACTCACTCGCAAACACAACAAACTCAGCAATCACAATCTGCTGCTTCATCTTCTACAGAAAATAGCAGCCAGGCAGCAACAAGTTCTTCACAAAATGCTCCTGAGGCTCAACCAACTGATATTGATGGAACCTATACCGGTCAGGACGAGGGAGACCGTATCACTTTAGTGGTAACTGGTACAACGGGCACCTGGACACAGGTAGAAACTGACGGAGATCAAGAAATCAAGCAGGTTAGCTTCGATGCCGCTAATCAACGTATGATTATTGGGGATGATGTCAAGATTTATGCAATCAATGGAAATCAGATGATTATCGACGATATGGATAGAGAAGCGTCTGATCGCATTGTTTTATCAAAATAGACTAGAAGGAGACTGGTTTTGTCAGTCTCTTTTGTTTTTACGCAGAAAAATGATTATAAATACTTGCCTTCTACCGAATACCTGAGTTATACTAGTATCAATTACCTGTTTTTAGCATTCATACTCTTCGAAAATCTCTTCAAACCACGTCAGCTTCCATCTGCAACCTCAAAACAGTGTTTTGAGCAACCTGCGGCTAGCTTCCTAGTTTGCTCTTTGCTTTTCATTGAGTATCAAAATATCAAGGAGGGGATATGAAATATAGAAAATTTCAATTATTAATGTCCAAGTATGGCTTTAGTCTTTCGATTATGCTGCTTGAACTTTCTCTTGTTTTTGGTCTCTTTCTTTACTTAGGGCGTATGGCTTCTATTCTATGGGTTATTCTCTTAATCTTTATGAGTATGGCGACTATTGTCGCAATTGTCAATCGTTCAATGACACCTGATAGTAAAGTAATGTGGTTAGTGGTAACTTTTGTTCCTGTCATCGGACCCTTGCTCTATCTGATGTTTGGTGAAAGGCGATTGTCCAAAAAAGAAATCAAGCAGTTGGACAAACTTGGTTCTATGCATTTTCGGGAGGATAACAGTAAAGCTCTCCGCCAGAAATTGAAGGAAGATGATAAGGCGGCTTACGGAGTTATCAAATCTTTGCTAAGTATGGATAGCAATGCCGATGTCTATGATCGAACAGATTCACAATTCTTTTCTTCGGGTGAAAGCATGTGGCAACATATGTTGGAAGACCTCAAGAAAGCTGAGAAATTTATCTTTCTAGAGTACTATATTGTCGAAGAAGGTTTGATGTGGAATAGCATACTAGATATACTAGAGCAAAAGGCAGCTCAGGGTGTAGAGGTCAAGATGCTCTATGATGATATCGGCTGTATGGCGACTTTGCCTGGAGACTATACTATTCAACTTCGTAGTCGAGGAATTGAAGCCCATAAGTTTAACAAGGTGATTCCTCGTTTGACGGTGGCTTACAACAATCGGGACCATCGTAAAATCCTTGTCATAGATGGTCAGGTAGCCTATACAGGAGGCATTAACTTAGCCGATGAGTACATCAATCATATAGAACGCTTTGGCTATTGGAAGGACAGTGGGATTCGCTTAGATGGCCCTGGTGTCAAGGCTCTAACCCGTCTTTTTTTGATGACTTGGTACATCAATCGTTGGGAAATCAGCGATTTTGACCAGTATCACCTGGAAAATCAGCCTTGTTCTGGCCAAGGGCTCTGCATTCCTTACGGTAGTGGACCCAAGCCCATCTTCCGTACTCAAGTAGGGAAAAAAGTTTATCAAAGTTTGATTAATCAGGCTACTGATTCAGTCTATATCACAACACCCTATTTGATTATTGACTATGATTTAACTGAGAGTATTAAAAATGCAGCCATGAGGGGTGTTGATGTCCGCATCGTGACTCCTTTCATTCCGGATAAAAAATTAATCCAGCTCATAACAAGAGGAGCCTATCCGGATCTTTTGTCAGCAGGAGTCAGGATTTTTGAGTATAGTCCAGGCTTTATCCACAGTAAACAAATCCTAGTGGATAAGGATTTTGCTGCAGTTGGGACTATCAATTTAGATTATAGAAGTTTGCTTCACCACTATGAAAATGCCGTTTTGCTATATAAAACGGCATCAATCACAGAGATTCAAAAAGATTTTCAGGAGATTTTTTCAGTATCTCAAGAAATTTTCCAAGATACGATAAAAAATAGCTGGTATCAAAAATTGATTAAGGAAATTGCCCAGTTATTTGCCCCAATATTATAAGAAATCTAGGACTTAGGACACAAACCAGTCCTATTTTTCTTGCCTTTTACGAATAGAAAGATAGAGGGGGAATGATGCTGACTCAGAAAGAATTGGATTATATCCTGACATTTAAACAGACGCATTTACACCGATTTCGGGAAATTGAAACCTTTGTGCAACTATGTAAAAAATCACTCAAACAGCCATCGCAAGCTGACAATTCTAGGTCTTTTTGATATACTAAGACAGATAAATTGAATAGGAGAAACGACATGGCTGTATACGGCAGAATCGAAGAAGTATCCGAAACGATACAGAGTGATGAAATAGAAAATAGATTGAATAGGAACCTTGAATCGGACCTGGAAAAAGAAGAGCACCTAGCTTTCCCATTTTTCAAGCTTATCATGGGAAGTACGATTGCGACGATTTTTTCTGTGGTGCTTCCTTTACTTTTAGATATGGTAAGTCCTTCTCAGGCTCAGGATTTGTATATAGGCTGGGCTTTGCATCAGGGAGGACAGCTTTACAGTAGCTATTATGCTAGTCAAGGCATTCTTTATTACTTGCTACTTTATATTACCCAAGGCGGCATTCTTTTTGCCTTGGTAGAATGGCTAGCCCTCTTAGGAGGAGGTTACTTCCTCTTTTCTTCGACAGAGTATTTGACAGGGCAAAGGGAGCAAGCTAAGCAACTCCTAACAATATTTTATATTTTGGTGTCGGGGCTTGGTTTTGGAGGAGGCTATGCTACGATCTTAGCTCTGCCATTCCTGTTTGCAGGATTTTCATTCATAGCAGCTTATCTTTCAACTCCTAACCATGACAAGGGATTTTTACGTCTGGGGATCTTTTTGGGTCTATCATTTTTCATAGAGCCTCTTACAAGTCTTCTCTTTACTGCAGTAGTAACGATTGGTTTATTTGTCTTTAATGTTGGGCATGGTCGTTTTGTCCATGGAGTTTATCAGTTTTTTGCAGCGGCGCTTGGTTTTTCTCTCATCTTTTACCCAGTAGGCTACTATGTCCTTGCTTCAGGTGGTTTTGGAGAAGCTCTAGGGAGTCTTTTGTATCCGATTGATTCCCTTCAGGTCTTTACCAATCCCCAACTAATGGATAATGTTGTATTCTATGGTTTGTTGACCTTTGGTTTAGGAGCTCTTTTCCTTGTTTTTCTAGGCTTGTTCCAATCAAAGACATCAAGATTATATGTTATTTCAGTGCCTGCTAGTTTCACTTTCTTATTTGTACTAGCCTTGTTGCTTTTTTCTCAAGAACCTCTTCACGGTTCGCGTTTGATTCTAATCATTCCATTTTTACTCCTTCTTTTGATGACCAGTATTCGTGGGAAGCATTCAGCTAGGGGAGCTCGTCGTCGGAGAAGAGAGGAAGTTCCTACTCTATGGAAAAAATTCATGGAGGGAAATCTCTACCTACCGATCCTCGTGGTGGTTTATCTGATTGCAATTCCTTTTGTGGCTCGTTTTGTCTTGCATCCAGCTTCTTATAGAGAGCAACATCAAGTGGTAGACAGAGTCAAACAAGAGACGAGTGATGGTGACCAAATCTATATTTGGGATTCACATGTTCAAATGTATAAAGAAAGCCAGCGTTTGGCTGGATCCATGTTCCCATCACCTCTTCTTTACACGAGTACAGAAGAGAATAAAACTAGTTTAATCAATGACTTGAAAGAAAACCAACCTAAGGTGATTGTGGTGACTGACAAGGTGGCTCTCTGGTCTGAGGCGGAGACACTCTTGAAAGAAAATTACCAACAAGTAAAGACTGATTACTCAGAGTTTAAAGTCTATAAAATCAAATAGCCAAATCAATATCTTGTGTATTTTTAAAAATTTTAGGATTTTTAACACAAGATATTGATTTTTCTTTTTAGAGTGGTATAATACTTTTTAGAAAGAACATTTTAGAAAAGAGCATGCATATGATTGCACTAGAAGAAAAAATTACAATTTTGCCAACTCTCTTCGTCGAGAAACGAGATGGGAGACGTGTTGTATTTGATGTGGACAAGATTGACAAGGCTCTCCACAAGGCGGCTGACAAGGTTATGGATGTGACACCCTTGGTTGAAAAGCGCCTAAATGCTCTGACCGAGCGAATTGTCACAGAAATTCATAGTCGCTTTCCACAGGGGGTTAAGATTTACGAAATTCAAAATATCGTAGAACATGAACTCCTTGAAGCCAAAGAATATGCGCTAGCTGAGGAGTATATTACTTATCGAACACAGAGGGATTTTGAGCGATCAAAAGCAACAGATATTAACTTTAGTATCCATAAACTTCTCAACAAAGACCAGGCAGTTGTCAATGAAAATGCTAATAAAGACAGCGATGTCTTTAACACCCAGCGCGATTTGACAGCAGGCATTGTTGGGAAATCAATCGGACTGCAAATGCTTCCTAAGCACGTAGCCAATGCCCACCAAAAGGGGGATATCCACTATCACGATTTGGACTACAGTCCCTATACACCTATGACCAACTGCTGTTTGATTGATTTTAAAGGTATGTTGGAAAATGGTTTTAAGATTGGAAATGCAGAGGTAGAAAGTCCCAAGTCTATCCAGACTGCAACAGCTCAGATTTCCCAAATCATCGCCAACGTTGCTTCTAGCCAGTACGGTGGCTGTTCAGCTGACCGTATCGATGAAGTTTTGGCGCCCTATGCAGAGAAGAATTACCAAAAACACCTCAAAGATGCGGAGGAGTGGGTTTTACCTGAAAAACGGGAAGATTACGCTTGGAAGAAAACTCAAAAAGACATCTATGATGCCATGCAATCTCTCGAGTATGAAATCAATACTCTCTTCACTTCAAATGGACAAACACCTTTTACTTCGCTAGGTTTTGGTCTGGGAACCAATCGTTTTGAACGAGAAATTCAAAAGGCAATTTTAAACATTCGTATCAAGGGGCTTGGTTCAGAACACCGCACAGCCATCTTCCCTAAACTTATCTTCACGCTTAAAAGAGGACTCAACTTAGAGGAAGGAACTCCCAACTACGACATCAAGCAATTAGCTCTTGAGTGTGCAACCAAGCGGATGTATCCAGATGTCTTGTCCTATGATAAGATTATCGAACTGACAGGTTCCTTCAAGGTGCCTATGGGTTGCCGTTCTTTCCTCCAAGGATGGAAGGATGAAAATGGTGTTGAGGTCAACTCAGGCCGTATGAATCTGGGTGTTGTGACGGTTAACCTGCCTCGTATTGCTCTCGAGTCTGAAGGAGATATGAACAAGTTCTGGGAAATCTTCAACGAGCGTATGAATATCGCTGAAGATGCCCTGGTTTATCGTGTTGAACGGACCAAGGAAGCGACACCAGCTAATGCTCCTATCCTTTATCAATACGGTGCTTTTGGTCATCGTCTAGGTAAAGAAGAAAGTGTTGACCAGCTCTTTAAGAATCGTCGTGCGACAGTTTCGCTGGGCTATATCGGTTTGTATGAAGTAGCGACTGTTTTCTTTGGAAACAGCTGGGAAAGTAATCCAGATGCTAAGGAATTCACGCTAGATATCATTCGCGATATGAAACGCCGTGTAGAAGAGTGGTCTGACCAATATGGCTACCATTTCTCTATCTACTCAACACCGTCTGAAAGTTTAACAGACCGTTTCTGTCGACTAGATACAGAGAAGTTTGGCTCTATTCCTGATATTACAGACAAGGAATACTACACCAACTCTTTCCACTACGATGTTCGTAAAAATCCAACACCGTTTGAAAAATTGGATTTTGAAAAAGTCTATCCAGAAGCAGGTGTGTCAGGTGGTTTCATCCATTATTGTGAGTATCCAGTCCTCCAGCAAAATCCAAAGGCCTTGGAGGCTGTCTGGGATTACGCTTATGACCGTGTGGGTTATCTGGGAACCAATACTCCAATTGACCGTTGCTACAAGTGTGACTTTGAAGGAGATTTTGAACCAACTGAAAGAGGATTTGCTTGTCCAAACTGTGGCAATAGTGACCCTAAAACAGTAGACGTTGTTAAACGTACTTGTGGCTATCTAGGCAATCCTCAAGCGAGACCTATGGTCAACGGCCGTCACAAAGAAATCGCTGCGCGTGTCAAACATATGAATGGCTCAACGATTAAAATAGCTGGCCATCAAGTAACAAATTAGAAAGAAATGAAATGGGAAAATATCAATTAGACGATAAGGGGCGCGCACAAGTGACCCGTTATCACGAGAAACATTCTAAGGGTGGAGCTGGTAAAAAAGAACGCTTGCTCAGCCTCAGAGAACAATTTTTAAATAAGAACAAGAAAAAATAAAAGTGAGAGTCAGCTCTCGCTTTTCTCTTAGTGGGAGGTAAGGATGGAACTACGCAGACCAATATTGGCAGATAAAGAAACAGTTTTAGAGATGATGGCAGAGTTTGAAAAGAGCCAATCAGCCCATGATGGAGGATTTTGGGATACAGAGAACTTTGTATATGAAGAGTGGCTGGAAAGCAATCAGAATCAGGAAATGGGGATTAATCTGCCTGAAGGATGGGTTCCTGCAATTCAGTTAGTGGCTTTTTCTGAGAAAGGTCAAGCAGTTGGATTTCTTAATCTCCGATTGCGCCTCAGTAACTTTTTACTAGAAGAAGGTGGTCACATTGGCTACTCCATCCGACCGTCTGAAAGAGGCAAAGGTTATGCTCAAGAAACTCTCCATCAGGGCTTGCAAGTTGCTAAGGAAAAGAACATCAAGAAAGTTCTTGTAACCTGTAGCGTGAATAATCCTGCCAGCAGAGCAGTCATTCTAGCAAATGGTGGGCTCCTTGAGGATGTTCGTAATGGAGTCGAGCGTTATTGGATAGAGGTAGCGAATGAATAATCCAAAACCACAAGAATGGAAAAGCGAGGAACTCAGTCAAGGTCGAATTATTGATTACAAGGCCTTTAACTTTGTGGATGGGGAAGGTGTGCGCAACTCTCTCTATGTATCAGGTTGTATGTTTCACTGCGAGGGTTGTTATAATGTAGCAACCTGGTCCTTCAATGCAGGAATACCCTATACAGCAGAATTAGAAGAGCAGATTATGGCAGACCTTGCCCAACCCTATGTTCAAGGCTTGACTTTGCTAGGAGGGGAGCCTTTTCTAAACACGGGCATTCTTTTGCCGCTCGTTAAGCGCATTCGAAAGGAATTGCCAAATAAGGATATCTGGTCATGGACCGGCTATACATGGGAAGAAATGATGTTGGAAACTCCAGATAAACTGGAACTCTTATCATTGATTGACATTCTTGTAGATGGACGGTATGATCGAACTAAACGAAATCTCATGCTTCAGTTCCGAGGTTCGTCCAACCAACGCATCATCGATGTGCAAAAATCGCTCCAAAGTGGGCAAGTAGTGATTTGGGACAAGCTCAATGATGGAAAAGAAAGCTATGAACAGGTGAAGAGAGAGTGAAGAAAAACGACTTAATAAAAGAACTGGTCTCAGATATCGAAACGGGGAAAGTCAGGTCACTGGGAATATACGGTCATGGAGCTTCAGGTAAATCAACCTTTGCACAGGAATTGTACCAAGCTTTAGATTCTACTACAGTAAATTTATTAGAAACAGATCCTTATATCACTTCAGGACGCCATCTTGTAGTACTAAAGGACGCGCCAAAACAAAAGGTGACAGCTTGTTTGCCAGTGGCGCATGAACTGGCGAGTTTGCAGAGAGATATCTTGGCCTTACAGGCGGGTATGGATGTCTTAACAATTGAAGAACCTTGGAAGGCTAGTGAGGTCTTGTATGGAGCAAAACCAATTCTGATAGTCGAAGGAATGTCTGTGGGCTTTCTACCCAAAGAACTCTTTGATAAAACCATTGGTTTCTACACAGATGAGGAGACCGAATTAAAGAGGCGTCTAGCTCGAGATACGACTGTGAGAAATCGCGATGCATACTTTATATTGGCTAGTCATCAGATAAGACGGGAGCAGTATCTGCGATACTATAAAGAAACCGAGTCAATGGCGGACATCTTAGTGGATCAATCAGAAGATAAATTTGATGTCAAGAGAACCCACCTTATATAGAAGAAAATCCCTAGTTTTAAAAAGAAAAATAGGAAAACAGTTTCATCGCAAAAAAACAAAAAAACAGCAACAAATCCCTTGCAATCGCAGGGGCTTTGTGTTATTCTATTATGGTGCTGTAAATTACAGCCTTAGCTTTGATGCAAGAGGTTGCGACACGCTCGGTTGCATTGCCACGCAACACCGCGTCGGTTTTCTTGTGGAGCTAGCCTATTATCTTAAATAGACGAAAAGGAGAAAAAGATGGCAAACAAAAAAATCCGTATCCGTTTGAAAGCTTACGAACACCGTACGCTTGACACAGCGGCTGCAAAAATCGTAGAATCAGCTACTCGTACAGGTGCACAAGTTGCGGGTCCAATCCCACTTCCAACTGAACGTAGCCTCTATACAATCATTCGTGCGACTCACAAATATAAAGACTCTCGCGAACAATTTGAAATGCGTACACACAAACGTTTGATCGATATCGTTAACCCAACTCAAAAAACAGTTGATGCTTTGATGAAATTGGATCTTCCAAGTGGTGTGAACGTAGAAATCAAACTTTAATCTAAAGCTTGATACCTTGAGCATAAAAAACGCTCGTTAAAAACTTTTTGAATAAAAAATATAGAAAAGGAACTATTTTCTCATGACAAAAGGAATCTTAGGGAAAAAAGTGGGAATGACTCAAATCTTCACTGAAGCTGGCGAATTGATCCCTGTAACAGTTATTGAAGCAACTCCAAACGTTGTTCTTCAAGTTAAAACTGTTGAAACAGACGGATACAACGCTATCCAAGTTGGTTTCGATGACAAACGTGAAGTATTGAGCAACAAACCTGCTAAAGGACATGTAGCGAAAGCTAACACGGCTCCTAAGCGCTTCATTCGTGAATTCAAAAACGTTGAAGGCTTGGAAGTTGGTGCTGAAATTACAGTTGAAACATTCGCAGCTGGAGACGTTGTTGACGTAACTGGTACTTCTAAAGGTAAAGGTTTCCAAGGTGTTATCAAACGCCACGGACAATCACGTGGACCAATGGCTCACGGTTCTCGTTACCACCGTCGTCCAGGTTCTATGGGACCTGTTGCACCTAACCGCGTATTCAAAGGTAAAAACCTTGCAGGACGTATGGGTGGTGACCGCGTAACAATTCAAAACCTTGAAGTTGTACAAGTTGTTCCAGAAAAGAACGTTATCCTTATCAAAGGTAACGTACCAGGTGCTAAGAAATCTCTTATCACTATCAAGTCGGCAGTTAAAGCTGGTAAATAATAAGGAAAGGGGAATACAGTCAAAATGGCAAATGTAACATTATTCGACCAAACTGGTAAACAAGCGGGCGAAGTTGTTCTTAACGATGCAATCTTTGGTATCGAACCAAACCAATCTGTTGTGTTTGATGTGATCATCAGCCAACGTGCTAGCCTTCGTCAAGGAACTCACGCAGTTAAAAACCGCTCAGCTGTTTCAGGTGGCGGACGCAAACCATGGCGTCAAAAAGGAACTGGACGTGCTCGTCAAGGTTCTATCCGCTCTCCACAATGGCGTGGTGGTGGAATCGTCTTCGGACCAACTCCACGTAGCTATGCGTACAAACTTCCTCAAAAAGTTCGTCGCCTTGCACTTAAATCTGTTTACTCAGAAAAAGTTGCTGAAAATAAATTTGTAGCCGTTGATTCTCTTGAATTTACAGCTCCAAAAACTGCTGAATTTGCAAAAGTTCTTGCAGCTTTGAGCATCGATTCTAAAGTCCTTGTTATTCTTGAAGAAGGAAACGAATTCGCAGCTCTCTCAGCTCGTAACCTTCCAAACGTGAAAGTTGCGACTGCTACAACTGCAAGTGTTCTTGACATCGCAAATAGTGACAAACTTCTTGTTACTCAAGCAGCTATCTCTAAAATCGAGGAGGTTCTTGCATAATGAATTTGTATGATGTTATCAAAAAACCTGTAATCACTGAAAGCTCAATGGCTCAACTTGAAGCAGGCAAATATGTATTTGAAGTTGACACTCGTGCACACAAGCTTTTGATCAAGCAAGCTGTTGAAGCTGCTTTCGAAGGTGTTAAAGTTGCTAATGTTAACACAATTAACGTAAAACCAAAAGCTAAACGTGTTGGACGTTACACTGGTTTTACTAACAAAACTAAAAAAGCTATCATCACACTTACAGCTGATTCTAAAGCAATCGAGTTGTTTGCTGCTGAAGCTGAATAATCTAAGGAGGAAATATCGTGGGAATTCGTGTTTATAAACCAACAACAAACGGTCGCCGTAATATGACTTCTTTGGATTTCGCTGAAATCACAACAAGCACTCCTGAAAAATCATTGCTTGTTGCATTGAAGAGCAAGGCTGGTCGTAATAACAACGGTCGTATCACAGTTCGTCACCAAGGTGGTGGACACAAACGTTTCTACCGTTTGGTTGACTTCAAACGTAACAAAGACAACGTTGAAGCAGTTGTTAAAACAATCGAGTACGATCCAAACCGTTCTGCAAACATCGCTCTTGTACACTACACTGACGGTGTGAAAGCATACATCATCGCTCCAAAAGGTCTTGAAGTAGGTCAACGTATCGTTTCAGGTCCAGAAGCAGATATCAAAGTCGGAAACGCTCTTCCACTTGCTAACATTCCAGTTGGTACTTTGATCCACAACATCGAGTTAAAACCAGGTCGTGGTGGTGAATTGGTGCGTGCTGCTGGAGCATCTGCTCAAGTATTGGGTTCTGAAGGTAAATACGTTCTTGTTCGTCTTCAATCAGGTGAAGTTCGTATGATTCTTGGAACTTGCCGTGCTACAGTTGGTGTTGTCGGAAACGAACAACATGGGCTTGTAAACCTTGGTAAAGCAGGACGTAGCCGTTGGAAAGGTATTCGCCCAACAGTTCGTGGTTCTGTAATGAACCCTAACGATCACCCACACGGTGGTGGTGAAGGTAAAGCACCAGTTGGTCGTAAAGCACCATCTACTCCATGGGGCAAACCTGCTCTTGGTCTTAAAACTCGTAACAAAAAAGCGAAATCTGACAAACTTATCGTTCGTCGTCGCAACGAGAAATAATATTAAACTAGTCGCTTAAGTAACTAGTAAATCCGCCAGCTCGGTAGCGCTCCATAGGAGCGCAAGCCGCTGTGGTACAACATTTAAAGGAGAAAATATAAAAATGGGACGCAGTCTTAAAAAAGGACCTTTCGTCGATGAGCATTTGATGAAAAAAGTTGAAGCTCAAGCTAACGACGAAAAGAAAAAAGTTATTAAAACTTGGTCACGTCGTTCAACGATCTTCCCAAGTTTCATTGGTTACACTATTGCAGTTTATGACGGACGTAAACACGTACCTGTTTATATCCAAGAAGACATGGTAGGTCACAAACTTGGTGAATTTGCACCAACTCGTACTTACAAAGGTCACGCTGCAGACGACAAGAAAACACGTAGAAAATAAGGAGAACATAAATGGCAGAAATTACTTCAGCTAAAGCAATGGCTCGTACAGTACGTGTTTCACCTCGTAAATCACGTCTTGTTCTTGATAACATCCGTGGTAAAAGCGTAGCCGATGCAATCGCAATCTTGACATTCACTCCAAACAAAGCTGCTGAAATCATCTTGAAAGTTTTGAACTCAGCTGTAGCTAACGCTGAAAACAACTTTGGTTTGGATAAAGCTAACTTGGTAGTATCTGAAGCATTCGCAAACGAAGGACCAACTATGAAACGTTTCCGTCCACGTGCGAAAGGTTCAGCTTCACCAATCAACAAACGTACAGCTCACATCACTGTAGCTGTTGCAGAAAAATAAGGAGGTAAAATCGTGGGTCAAAAAGTACATCCAATTGGTATGCGTGTCGGCATCATCCGTGATTGGGATGCCAAATGGTATGCTGAAAAAGAATACGCGGATTACCTTCATGAAGATCTTGCAATCCGTAAATTCGTTCAAAAAGAACTTGCTGACGCAGCAGTTTCAACTATCGAAATCGAACGCGCAGTAAACAAAGTTAACGTTTCACTTCACACTGCTAAACCAGGTATGGTTATCGGTAAAGGTGGTGCAAACGTTGATGCACTCCGTGCAAAACTTAACAAATTGACTGGAAAACAAGTACACATCAACATCATCGAAATCAAACAACCTGATTTGGATGCTCACCTTGTAGGTGAAGGTATTGCTCGTCAATTGGAGCAACGTGTTGCTTTCCGTCGTGCACAAAAACAAGCAATCCAACGTGCAATGCGTGCTGGAGCTAAAGGAATCAAAACTCAAGTATCAGGTCGTTTGAACGGTGCAGATATTGCCCGTGCTGAAGGATACTCTGAAGGAACTGTTCCACTTCACACACTTCGTGCAGATATCGATTACGCTTGGGAAGAAGCAGATACTACATACGGTAAACTTGGTGTTAAAGTATGGATCTACCGTGGTGAAGTTCTTCCAGCTCGCAAAAACACTAAAGGAGGTAAATAACCAATGTTAGTACCTAAACGTGTTAAACACCGTCGTGAATTCCGTGGAAAAATGCGCGGTGAAGCAAAAGGTGGAAAAGAAGTAGCATTCGGTGAATACGGTCTTCAAGCTACAACTAGCCACTGGATCACTAACCGCCAAATCGAAGCTGCTCGTATCGCCATGACTCGTTACATGAAACGTGGTGGTAAAGTTTGGATTAAAATCTTCCCACACAAATCATACACTGCTAAAGCTATCGGTGTGCGTATGGGATCTGGTAAAGGGGCACCTGAAGGTTGGGTAGCACCAGTTAAACGTGGTAAAGTGATGTTCGAAATCGCTGGTGTATCTGAAGAGATCGCTCGCGAAGCGCTTCGTCTTGCTAGCCACAAATTGCCAGTTAAATGTAAATTCGTAAAACGTGAAGCAGAATAAGGAGAAGGCATGAAACTTAATGAAGTAAAAGAATTTGTTAAAGAACTTCGTGGTCTTTCTCAAGAAGAACTCGCGAAGCGCGAAAACGAATTGAAAAAAGAATTGTTTGAACTTCGTTTCCAAGCTGCTACTGGTCAATTGGAACAAACAGCTCGCTTGAAAGAAGTTAAAAAACAAATCGCTCGTATCAAAACAGTTCAATCTGAAGCGAAATAATAGACTAGGGAAGGAGAAATTTCAATGGAACGCAATAATCGTAAAGTTCTTGTTGGACGTGTTGTATCTGACAAAATGGACAAGACAATCACAGTTGTAGTTGAAACAAAACGTAACCACCCAGTCTATGGTAAACGTATTAACTACTCTAAAAAATACAAAGCTCATGATGAAAACAATGTTGCCAAAGAAGGCGATATCGTACGTATCATGGAAACTCGCCCGCTTTCAGCTACAAAACGTTTCCGTCTTGTAGAAGTTGTTGAAGAAGCGGTCATCATCTAATCAAACCTGAAAGGAGAAAACTGAAATGATTCAAACAGAAACTCGTTTGAAAGTCGCAGACAACAGCGGTGCTCGCGAAATCTTGACTATCAAAGTTCTTGGTGGTTCAGGACGTAAATTTGCAAACATCGGTGATGTTATCGTGGCATCTGTAAAACAAGCTACTCCTGGTGGTGCGGTTAAAAAAGGTGACGTTGTTAAAGCAGTTATCGTTCGTACTAAATCAGGTGCTCGTCGTGCTGATGGTTCATACATCAAATTTGACGAAAACGCAGCAGTTATCATCCGTGAAGACAAAACTCCTCGCGGAACACGTATCTTTGGCCCAGTTGCACGTGAATTGCGTGAAGGTGGCTTCATGAAGATCGTGTCACTTGCTCCAGAAGTACTGTAATTTTTAGAAACAAACTAGTCCCCTAGCTTCAAGCTAGGGTGCCCTTATGGGCGTAAGAAAAATCAAGGAGAAACCTAATGTTTGTAAAAAAAGGCGACAAAGTTCGCGTAATCGCTGGTAAAGATAAGGGAACAGAAGCTGTTGTCCTTACTGCCCTTCCAAAAGTAAACAAAGTTATCGTTGAAGGTGTTAACATCGTTAAGAAACACCAACGTCCAACTAACGAACTTCCTCAAGGTGGTATCATCGAGAAAGAAGCAGCTATCCACGTATCAAACGTTCAAGTTTTGGACAAAAATGGTGTAGCTGGTCGTGTTGGTTACAAATTTGTAGACGGTAAAAAAGTTCGCTACAACAAAAAATCAGGCGAAGTGCTTGATTAATCACGAAGGAAAGGAGAAGTATAATGGCAAATCGTTTAAAAGAAAAATATCTTAATGAAGTAGTTCCTGCTTTGACAGAACAATTCAACTACTCATCAGTGATGGCTGTGCCTAAAGTAGATAAGATCGTTTTGAACATGGGTGTTGGTGAAGCTGTATCAAACGCTAAAAGCCTTGAAAAAGCTGCTGAAGAATTAGCACTTATCTCAGGTCAAAAACCACTTATCACTAAAGCTAAAAAATCAATCGCCGGCTTCCGTCTTCGTGAAGGTGTTGCGATCGGTGCAAAAGTTACCCTTCGTGGTGAACGTATGTACGAATTCTTGGATAAATTGGTTTCAGTTTCACTTCCACGTGTACGTGACTTCCACGGTGTTCCAACAAAATCATTTGACGGACGCGGAAACTACACACTTGGTGTGAAAGAACAATTGATCTTCCCAGAAATCAACTTCGATGACGTTGACAAAACTCGTGGTCTTGACATCGTTATCGTAACAACTGCTAACACTGACGAAGAGTCACGTGCATTGCTTACAGGCCTTGGAATGCCTTTTGCAAAATAATATAGGAGGTAAATCTAATGGCTAAAAAATCAATGATTGCTAAGAACAAACGTCCAGCGAAGTTCTCTACTCAAGCTTATACTCGTTGTGAAAAATGTGGTCGTCCACATTCAGTTTACCGCAAATTTAAACTTTGCCGTGTTTGCTTCCGTGAATTAGCTTACAAAGGACAAATTCCTGGTGTAACAAAAGCATCTTGGTAATTTAAGATATCAAGGGCGTCAAAACTCCAAGTGAAAATAGGAAACTTGACGAAGAAACTGAAGTTTCTAGGAAAGTTTATCTTTTTCACACAGAGTTTAGCCCGGGTTCAGTTGGGCTTGCCAATTTGAACACGAGCTACAGCTTTGGCAAAAAAGACCAATTTTCTTTGGAGCATCGCTCCTGCATCAAATTGCCTATTTTTGCTCTTGCTGTTACGCTCTTTGTATCATGTATTAACTAGCAAGTGCAACTTGCAAACTACTAGTAAGAGGAGAAAAACAAAATGGTTATGACTGACCCAATCGCAGACTTCCTAACTCGTATTCGTAACGCTAACCAAGCAAAACACGAAGTACTTGAAGTACCTGCATCAAACATCAAAAAAGGGATTGCTGAAATCCTTAAACGCGAAGGTTTTGTAAAAAACGTTGAAATCATCGAAGATGACAAACAAGGCATCATCCGTGTATTCCTTAAATACGGACCAAACGGTGAAAAAGTTATCACTAACTTGAAACGTGTTTCTAAACCAGGACTTCGTGTCTACAAAAAACGTGAAGACCTTCCAAAAGTTCTTAACGGACTTGGAATTGCTATCCTTTCAACTTCTGAAGGTTTGCTTACTGATAAAGAAGCACGCCAAAAGAATGTTGGTGGAGAAGTTATCGCTTACGTTTGGTAATATTTAGCTCCCAATTTCTTTGTGACTCTTCGTTATCGTCTCTTGCCTAACCCAAAGTTATGTCTGCGAGACGATGCCTAGATTCACTTTGAAATTGAAACCTAAATGTTCCTTTAAATCGAGGAATCGATTTAACCCCGTGAAAACTGGCCGTCTTGGCCTGACAATTTAACAGGAGAAAATAAACATGTCACGTATTGGTAATAAAGTTATCGTGTTGCCTGCTGGTGTTGAAATCACCAACAATGACAACGTTGTAACTGTAAAAGGACCTAAAGGAGAACTTACTCGTGAGTTCTCAAAAGATATTGAAATCCGTGTGGAAGGTACAGAAGTAACTCTTCACCGTCCAAACGATTCAAAAGAAATGAAAACTATCCACGGAACTACTCGTGCCCTTTTGAACAACATGGTTGTTGGTGTATCAGAAGGATTCAAGAAAGAACTTGAAATGCGCGGGGTTGGTTACCGTGCACAACTTCAAGGATCTAAACTTGTTTTGGCTGTTGGTAAATCTCATCCAGACGAAGTTGAAGCTCCAGAAGGTATTACTTTTGAACTTCCAAACCCAACAACAATCGTTGTTAGCGGAATTTCAAAAGAAGTAGTTGGTCAAACAGCTGCTTACGTACGTAGCCTTCGTTCGCCAGAACCATATAAAGGTAAAGGTATCCGTTACGTTGGTGAATTCGTTCGCCGTAAAGAAGGTAAAACAGGTAAATAATGTTGAGTGGTTGATTCTCAACCACCAACCTATTTTCCAACTTTGTGCATAGCACACGATTTAAAACTAAAGAGGTGAAAACTGTGATTTCAAAACCAGATAAAAACAAACTCCGCCAAAAACGCCACCGTCGCGTTCGCGGAAAACTCTCTGGAACTGCTGATCGCCCACGTTTGAACGTATTCCGTTCTAATACAGGCATCTACGCTCAAGTGATTGATGACGTAGCGGGTGTAACGCTCGCAAGTGCTTCAACTCTTGATAAAGAAGTTTCAAAAGGAACTAAAACTGAACAAGCCGTTGCTGTCGGTAAACTCGTTGCAGAACGTGCAAACGCTAAAGGTATTTCAGAAGTGGTGTTCGACCGCGGTGGATATCTATATCACGGACGTGTGAAAGCTTTGGCTGATGCAGCTCGTGAAAACGGATTGAAATTCTAATAGGAGGACACTAGAAAATGGCATTTAAAGACAATGCAGTTGAATTAGAAGAACGCGTAGTTGCTGTCAACCGTGTTACAAAAGTTGTTAAAGGTGGACGTCGTCTTCGTTTCGCAGCTCTTGTTGTTGTTGGTGACCACAATGGTCGCGTAGGATTTGGTACTGGTAAAGCTCAAGAAGTTCCAGAAGCAATCCGTAAAGCAGTAGATGATGCTAAGAAAAACTTGATTGAAGTTCCTATGGTTGGAACAACAATTCCACACGAAGTTCTTTCAGAATTCGGTGGAGCTAAAGTATTGTTGAAACCTGCTGTAGAAGGTTCTGGAGTTGCCGCTGGTGGTGCAGTTCGTGCCGTTGTGGAATTGGCAGGTGTGGCAGATATTACATCTAAATCACTTGGTTCTAACACTCCAATCAACATTGTTCGTGCAACTGTTGAAGGTTTGAAACAATTGAAACGCGCTGAAGAAGTTGCTGCCCTTCGTGGTATTTCAGTTTCTGATTTGGCATAAGAAAGGGGATAAAATGGCTCAAATTAAAATTACTTTGACTAAGTCTCCAATCGGACGCATTCCATCACAACGTAAAACTGTTGTAGCACTTGGACTTGGCAAATTGAACAGCTCTGTTATTAAAGAAGATAACGCTGCTATCCGTGGTATGATCACTGCAGTATCTCACTTGGTAACAGTTGAAGAAGTAAACTAATGAATTTTTAGGGGATGTGCACTATACCATCCCCTAAAACTAGATATAGTCATCTATGATGACGTCGTATAGGCGAGTTGATGGGGGAGACAACCTTTTCTCCCTTATCGGCGCTAGCATTTTACAAAAGAGGAGAAAATAAAAATGAAACTTCATGAATTGAAACCTGCAGAAGGTTCTCGTAAAGTACGTAACCGCGTTGGTCGTGGTACTTCATCAGGTAACGGTAAAACTTCTGGTCGTGGTCAAAAAGGTCAAAAAGCTCGTAGCGGTGGCGGAGTTCGCCTTGGTTTTGAAGGTGGACAAACTCCATTGTTCCGTCGTCTTCCAAAACGTGGATTCACTAATATCAACGCTAAAGAATACGCAATTGTGAACCTTGACCAATTGAACGTCTTTGAAGATGGTGCTGAAGTTACTCCAGTTGTTCTTATCGAAGCAGGAATTGTTAAAGCTGAAAAATCAGGTATTAAAATTCTTGGTAACGGTGAGTTGACTAAGAAATTGACTGTGAAAGCAGCTAAATTCTCTAAATCAGCTGAAGAAGCTATCACTGCTAAAGGTGGTTCAGTAGAAGTCATCTAAGAGAGGTGACCTATGTTTTTTAAATTATTAAGAGAAGCTCTTAAAGTCAAGCAGGTTCGATCAAAAATTTTATTTACAATTTTTATCGTTTTGGTTTTTCGTATCGGAACTAGCATTACAGTTCCTGGTGTGAATGCCAATAGCTTGAATGCTTTAAGTGGATTATCCTTCTTAAACATGTTGAGTTTGGTATCAGGGAATGCCATGAAAAACTTCTCAGTTTTTGCTCTTGGTGTTAGCCCCTACATTACAGCCTCTATCGTTGTCCAACTCTTGCAAATGGATATTTTACCCAAGTTTGTAGAGTGGGGTAAACAAGGGGAAGTAGGTCGAAGAAAATTGAATCAAGCTACTCGTTATATTGCTCTTGTTTTAGCCTTTGTGCAATCTATCGGGATTACAGCTGGTTTTAATACTTTGGCTGGAGCTCAATTGTTGAAAACAGCTCTTACTCCACAAGTCTTTATCATGATTGGTATCATCTTAACAGCTGGTAGCATGATTGTTACTTGGTTGGGAGAGCAAATTACAGATAAGGGATATGGAAATGGTGTTTCTATGATCATCTTTGCCGGGATTGTTGCCTCAATTCCAGAGATGATTCAGGGCATCTATGTGGACTACTTTGTGAACGTCCCAAGTGAACGTATCAACTCATCTATCATTTTTGTAATCATTTTGATTATTACTGTATTGTTGATCATTTACTTTACAACTTATGTTCAACAAGCAGAATACAAAATTCCAATCCAATATACTAAGGTTGCACAAGGTGCTCCATCTAGCTCTTACCTTCCTTTGAAGGTAAACCCTGCTGGAGTTATCCCTGTTATCTTTGCAAGTTCGATTACTGCAGCGCCTGCGGCTATTCTTCAGTTTTTGAGCGCTACAGGTCATGATTGGGCTTGGGTAAGAACAGCACAAGAAATGCTGGCAACAACTTCACCAACTGGTATTGCCATGTATGCTTTGTTGATTATTCTCTTTACATTCTTCTATACGTTTGTACAGATTAATCCTGAAAAAGCGGCAGAGAACCTACAAAAGAGCGGAGCCTATATCCACGGAGTTCGTCCTGGTAAAGGTACAGAAGAATATATGTCTAAACTTCTTCGTCGTCTTGCAACTGTTGGTTCCCTCTTCCTTGGTGTGATTTCTATTTTACCGATCGTAGCAAAAGATGTTTTCGGACTTTCAGAAGCAGTTGCTTTTGGAGGAACTAGTCTTTTGATCATTATCTCTACAGGTATTGAAGGAATCAAACAATTGGAAGGTTACCTATTGAAACGTAAGTATGTTGGTTTCATGGATAGAACAGAATAAAAGTATTTACAGAATCAGTAAATACTGAGGGAGTGGAGGTTTAACTCTAACATTAGTGAGAGTTTGGTCTCCCCTCTTCTATTTTGTTTTTAAATAGGGGTGAAAAGATTTTTTGCTTCTATTTAAAAATAAAATAAGGAGATCAAATCATGAATCTTTTGATTATGGGCTTACCTGGTGCAGGTAAGGGAACTCAAGCAGCAAAAATCGTAGAACAATTCCATGTTGCACATATCTCAACAGGTGATATGTTCCGAGCTGCAATGGCAAATCAAACTGAAATGGGTGTTCTTGCTAAGTCATATATTGACAAGGGTGAATTGGTTCCTGATGAAGTTACAAATGGAATCGTAAAAGAACGTCTTTCACAAGATGATATTAAAGAAACAGGATTTTTATTGGATGGTTACCCACGTACAATCGAACAAGCTCATGCCTTGGATAAAACATTGGCTGAACTTGGTATTGAACTAGAAGGTGTTATCAACATTGAAGTAAATCCAGACAGCCTCTTGGAACGTTTGAGTGGCCGTATCATCCACCGTGTAACTGGAGAAACTTTCCACAAGGTCTTTAACCCACCAGTTGACTATAAAGAAGAAGATTACTACCAACGTGAAGATGATAAACCTGAGACAGTGAAACGTCGTTTAGATGTTAATATTGCTCAAGGGGAGCCAATCATTGCTCACTACCGTGCCAAAGGTTTGGTTCATGACATCGAAGGTAATCAAGATATCAATGATGTCTTCTCAGATATCGAAAAAGTATTGACAAATTTGAAATAAAGCGTTTTTCACACTTGCAAAAATCCGCTACAAATGTTATACTGAGATAGTCTGACTTATAATTGTTGTCTCTGTGTCTAGAGGCATCGAATCGAAATTTATGGAGGTGCTTTTGCGTGGCAAAAGACGATGTGATTGAAGTTGAAGGCAAAGTAGTTGATACAATGCCGAATGCAATGTTTACGGTTGAACTTGAAAATGGACATCAGATTTTAGCAACAGTTTCTGGTAAAATTCGTAAAAACTATATTCGTATTTTAGCGGGAGATCGTGTTACTGTCGAAATGAGTCCATATGACTTGACACGTGGACGTATCACTTACCGCTTTAAATAATCGAAAAACTTGGAGGGATAAGAAATGAAAGTAAGACCATCGGTCAAACCAATTTGCGAATACTGTAAAGTTATTCGTCGTAATGGTCGTGTTATGGTAATTTGCCCAGCAAATCCAAAACACAAACAACGTCAAGGATAAGATAGAAAGGAGAAAACATGGCTCGTATTGCTGGAGTTGACATTCCAAATGACAAACGCGTAGTAATCTCATTGACTTATGTTTATGGTATCGGACTTGCAACATCTAAGAAAATTTTGGCTGCTGCTGGAATCTCAGAAGATGTTCGTGTACGTGATCTTACATCAGATCAAGAAGATGCTATCCGTCGTGAAGTGGATGCAATCAAAGTTGAAGGTGACCTTCGTCGTGAAGTAAACTTGAACATCAAACGTTTGATGGAAATCGGTTCATACCGTGGTATCCGTCACCGTCGTGGACTTCCTGTCCGTGGACAAAACACTAAAAACAACGCTCGCACTCGTAAAGGTAAAGCTGTTGCGATTGCTGGTAAGAAAAAATAATATAGGAGGTAAAAGTCTTGGCTAAACCAACACGTAAACGTCGTGTGAAAAAGAATATCGAATCTGGTATTGCTCATATTCACGCTACATTTAATAACACTATTGTTATGATTACTGATGTGCATGGTAATGCAATTGCTTGGTCATCAGCTGGTGCTCTTGGTTTCAAAGGTTCTCGTAAATCTACACCATTCGCTGCTCAAATGGCTTCTGAAGCTGCTGCAAAATCTGCACAAGAACACGGTCTTAAATCAGTTGAAGTTACTGTAAAAGGTCCAGGTTCTGGTCGTGAGTCAGCTATTCGTGCGCTTGCTGCCGCTGGTCTTGAAGTAACAGCAATTCGTGATGTGACTCCAGTGCCACACAATGGTGCTCGTCCTCCAAAACGTCGCCGTGTATAATCATCGCATTACACTGCTTTTCGTTTAAGAGGGAGTAACTAAATGATCGAGTTTGAAAAACCAAATATAACAAAAATTGATGAAAATAAAGATTATGGCAAGTTTGTAATCGAACCACTTGAACGTGGCTACGGTACAACTCTTGGTAACTCTCTTCGTCGTGTACTTCTAGCTTCTCTACCAGGAGCAGCTGTGACATCTATCAATATTGATGGTGTGTTACATGAGTTTGACACAGTTCCAGGTGTTCGTGAAGATGTGATGCAAATCATTCTGAACATTAAAGGAATTGCAGTGAAATCGTACGTTGAAGACGAAAAAATCATCGAACTGGATGTTGAAGGTCCTGCTGAAGTAACAGCTGGTGACATTTTGACAGATAGCGATATTGAAATTGTAAATCCAGATCATTATCTCTTTACAATCGGTGAAGGTTCTTCTCTAAAAGCGACTATGACTGTTAACAGTGGTCGCGGATATGTACCTGCTGATGAAAATAAAAAAGATAATGCACCAGTTGGAACACTTGCTGTAGATTCTATTTATACACCAGTTACAAAAGTCAACTATCAAGTGGAACCTGCTCGTGTAGGTAGCAATGATGGATTTGACAAATTAACCCTTGAAATCTTGACAAATGGAACAATTATTCCAGAAGATGCTTTAGGGCTTTCAGCACGTATTTTGACAGAACATCTTGATTTGTTTACAAATCTTACTGAGATTGCTAAGTCAACTGAAGTGATGAAAGAAGCTGATACTGAATCTGACGATCGTATTTTGGATCGTACGATTGAGGAACTGGACTTGTCTGTGCGTTCATACAACTGTTTGAAACGTGCCGGTATCAATACTGTGCATGATTTGACAGAAAAATCTGAAGCAGAGATGATGAAAGTACGAAATCTTGGACGCAAGAGTTTGGAAGAAGTGAAACTCAAACTCATTGATTTGGGTCTTGGATTAAAAGATAAATAAAGGAGGAATACATGGCTTACCGTAAACTAGGACGCACTAGCTCACAACGTAAAGCAATGCTTCGCGATTTGACAACTGACCTTTTGATCAACGAATCAATCGTGACAACTGAAGCTCGTGCTAAAGAAATCCGTAAAACTGTTGAAAAAATGATTACTCTAGGTAAACGTGGTGATTTGCATGCACGTCGTCAAGCAGCTGCTTTCGTACGTAATGAAATCGCATCTGAAAACTATGATGAAGCAACTGATAAGTACACTTCTACTACAGCACTTCAAAAATTGTTCTCAGAAATCGCACCTCGTTATGCTGAACGTAACGGTGGATACACTCGTATCCTTAAAACTGAACCACGTCGTGGTGATGCAGCGCCAATGGCGATCATCGAATTAGTATAAAATCATCAATTTTGTTGAGTGTTATGATGATGGAGTCTTGTACTCTTAGTCTAGCTCTGGTCTACCGCTAGGATTTCGGTCCTAGCGGGAACACTCATCATAAGTTGAAATAGTAGACGCTTGTTTACGAAATTGTTTTTTTCTTAAGAACAACTTCGTAAGCAGGCGTTTTTGAGTGTTTTAGTTAGAATTATGCTATACTATTTGAAAAGAATCCTGTCTAATGTTAAGGTTTCCTATTAAAAGAAGAATTGGAGTTTGCTTATGAAAGCAATTATAACTGTTGTTGGTAAAGATAAATCTGGAATTGTTGCGGGTGTTTCTGGTAAAATTGCAGAATTGGGTTTGAATATCGATGATATCTCTCAAACTGTTTTGGATGAATATTTTACGATGATGGCTGTCGTCTCTAGCGATGAAAAGCAAGATTTTACCTATCTTCGTAATGAATTTGAAGCTTTTGGGGAAACTTTGAATGTAAAAATTAATATTCAGAGTGCAGCCATTTTCGAAGCTATGTATAATATCTAGGAGGCGCACATGGATATTAGACAAGTTACTGAAACCATCGCCATGATTGAGGAGCAAAACTTCGATATCAGAACTATCACCATGGGGATTTCTCTTTTGGACTGTATCGATCCAGATATCAATCGGGCTGCGGAGAAAATTTATCAAAAGATTACGATTAAGGCAGCTAATTTAGTGTCTGTTGGCGATGAGATTGCAGCTGAGTTGGGAATTCCAATTGTTAATAAGCGTGTATCGGTGACTCCTATTTCTTTGATTGGGGCAGCGACAGATGCAACAGACTATGTAGTTTTGGCAAAAGCGCTTGATAAGGCTGCGAAAGAAATTGGTGTGGACTTTATTGGTGGTTTCTCTGCCTTGGTACAAAAAGGGTATCAAAAGGGAGATGAGATTCTCATCAATTCTATTCCTCGAGCTTTGGCTGAAACGGATAAGGTCTGCTCGTCAGTTAATATTGGGTCAACCAAGTCTGGTATTAATATGACGGCTGTGGCAGATATGGGTCGAATTATCAAGGAAACTGCTAATCTATCTGATATGGGGGCAGCAAAGTTGGTTGTCTTTGCTAACGCGGTTGAGGACAATCCGTTTATGGCTGGTGCCTTCCATGGTGTTGGGGAAGCAGATGTTATCATCAATGTCGGGGTTTCTGGTCCTGGTGTGGTGAAACGTGCTTTAGAAAAAGTTCGTGGAGAGAGCTTTGACGTAGTAGCCGAAACGGTCAAGAAGACTGCCTTCAAGATCACTCGTATTGGTCAATTGGTTGGTCAGATGGCCAGTGAGAGACTGGGTGTGGAATTTGGTATTGTGGACTTGAGTTTGGCGCCAACTCCTGCGGTTGGAGATTCTGTAGCACGTGTCCTTGAGGAAATGGGGCTAGAAACAGTTGGTACGCATGGAACGACGGCTGCTTTAGCTCTCTTGAACGACCAAGTTAAGAAGGGTGGAGTTATGGCCTGCAACCAAGTCGGTGGTTTGTCTGGTGCCTTTATCCCAGTTTCTGAGGATGAGGGAATGATTGCTGCAGTGCAAAATGGTTCTCTTAATTTGGAAAAACTAGAAGCCATGACGGCTATCTGTTCTGTTGGTTTGGATATGATTGCCATCCCAGAAGATACACCTGCTGAAACCATTGCTGCGATGATTGCAGATGAGGCTGCAATTGGTGTCATTAACATGAAAACAACAGCTGTTCGTATCATTCCAAAAGGAAAAGAAGGCGATATGATTGAGTTTGGTGGTCTTCTTGGTACAGCTCCAGTTATGAAGGTCAATGGGGCTTCGTCTGTTGATTTCATCTCTCGTGGAGGACAAATCCCAGCACCAATTCATAGTTTTAAAAATTAAGAAAATAGGAGAAATTTTAAGTTCTATTTAAGGTTAGGCGTGTATACTATAACCATTAAATAAAGACCTCCTAATATTATTTGAAACAGATAACACTGATTTAGTTTGAATTTGATTTTCATCTAATATCTTTATTTAATGAACTCCTAAACTTTTTCATAATATCTCCTGCAAAAGTCGCCTGTATGGGTGGCTTTTGTTTTATCATCCATGATATAATAGAAGCAAACGGAGGACGGAAAATGGTAAAAGTACGATTGTATTTGGTACGTCATGGCAAGACCATGTTTAACACGATTGGTCGCGCGCAAGGTTGGAGCGATACTCCCTTAACAGCTGAAGGTGAGCGAGGGATTCAAGAATTAGGAATCGGTTTGCGAGAATCTGGTCTACAGTTTGAGCGTGCTTATTCGAGCGATTCTGGTCGCACCATTCAGACCATGAGAATCATCCTTGATGAACTTGGTTTGCAGGGAAAAATCCCTTATCGCATGGACAAGCGTATCAGAGAATGGTGTTTCGGTAGTTTTGATGGAGCCTACGATGGTGATCTTTTCATGGGTATTATTCCTCGTATCTTTAATGTGGACCACGTTCATCAATTGTCTTATGCTGAACTGGCTGAGGGTTTGGTAGAGGTCGATACAGCTGGTTGGGCTGAAGGTTGGGAAAAACTCAGTGGCCGCATTAAAGAAGGTTTTGAAGCGCTTGCCAAAGAAATGGAAGAACAAGGTGGGGGCAACGCTCTTATTGTCAGCCATGGAATGACCATTGGAACCATTGTTTATCTGATTAATGGCATGCATCCGCATGGTCTAGATAATGGTAGCGTAACGATCCTTGAATATGAGGACGGCCAGTTTAGAGTTGAGGTTGTTGGTGACCGTAGTTACCGAGAACTAGGACGGGAGAAGATGCAAGAGACAAATAGTTAATAGAAGTTAGCTCTAAATGTGAGCTAATTTTTTATACTGATAAATAAGCCCAGATTTGCGATTCAGTCTTTCTTGCCATCCAAGCCCAAAAGAACATTTCTCGTCTTTCAAATTCCCTCAAAAATGGTATAATAGTAACATCACAAAATTGGAGAGAGACCATGAGTTTTTACAATCATAAAGAAATTGAGCCTAAGTGGCAGGGCTACTGGGCAGAACATCATACATTTAAGACAGGAACAGATGCATCAAAACCGAAGTTTTATGCGCTTGACATGTTCCCTTATCCGTCTGGAGCGGGTCTGCACGTAGGGCACCCAGAAGGTTATACCGCAACGGATATCCTCAGCCGTTACAAACGTGCGCAAGGCTACAATGTCCTTCACCCAATGGGTTGGGATGCTTTTGGTTTGCCTGCAGAGCAATATGCTATGGATACTGGGAATGATCCAGCAGAATTTACAGCTGAGAACATTGCCAACTTCAAACGCCAAATTAATGCGCTTGGATTTTCTTATGACTGGGATCGTGAAGTCAATACAACAGATCCAAATTACTACAAGTGGACGCAATGGATTTTCACTAAGCTTTACGAAAAAGGCTTGGCCTATGAAGCGGAAGTGCCAGTAAACTGGGTTGAGGAATTGGGAACAGCCATCGCTAACGAAGAGGTTCTTCCTGACGGAACATCTGAGCGTGGAGGCTATCCAGTTGTCCGCAAACCAATGCGCCAATGGATGCTCAAAATCACGGCCTACGCGGAGCGTCTGCTTAATGATTTGGATGAACTTGACTGGCCAGAGTCTATCAAGGACATGCAACGTAATTGGATTGGTAAATCTACTGGTGCTAATGTAACTTTTAAAGTTAAGGGAACAGATAAGGAGTTCACAGTATTTACTACTCGTCCGGACACCCTTTTCGGTGCGACTTTCACTGTCTTAGCTCCTGAACATGATTTGGTTGACGCTATCACAAGTCCAGAGCAAGCAGAAGCAGTAGCTGAATACAAACATCAAGCCAGTCTGAAATCAGACTTGGCTCGTACCGACCTTGCCAAAGAAAAAACTGGTGTTTGGACTGGTGCTTATGCCATCAACCCTGTCAATGGTAAAGAGATTCCAATCTGGATTGCGGATTACGTTCTTGCTAGTTACGGTACAGGTGCCGTTATGGCTGTGCCAGCCCATGACCAACGTGACTGGGAATTTGCCAAACAATTTGACCTTCCCATTGTAGAAGTACTTGAAGGTGGAAACGTTGAAGAAGTTGCCTATACAGAGGATGGTCTTCATGTCAATTCAGACTTCCTAGATGGATTGAACAAAGAAGAAGCGATTGCTAAGATTGTGGCTTGGTTGGAAGAAAAAGGCTGTGGACAAGAGAAGGTCACCTACCGTCTCCGCGATTGGCTCTTTAGCCGTCAACGTTACTGGGGTGAACCAATTCCAATCATTCATTGGGAAGATGGAACTTCAACAGCTGTCCCTGAAAGTGAATTGCCACTTGTCTTGCCAGTAACCAAGGACATTCGCCCTTCAGGTACAGGTGAAAGTCCACTAGCTAACTTGACAGACTGGCTTGAAGTGACTCGTGAAGATGGTGTTAAAGGTCGTCGTGAAACCAACACCATGCCACAATGGGCAGGTTCAAGCTGGTACTACCTCCGCTATATCGACCCACACAATACTGAGAAATTGGCTGACGAGGATCTCCTTAAACAATGGTTGCCAGTGGATATCTACGTGGGTGGAGCAGAGCATGCCGTTCTTCACTTGCTTTATGCTCGTTTCTGGCATAAATTCCTCTATGACCTCGGTGTTGTTCCGACTAAAGAACCGTTCCAAAAACTCTTTAACCAAGGGATGATTTTGGGAACAAGCTACCGTGACCACCGTGGGGCTCTTGTGGCAACCGACAAGGTTGAAAAACGTGACGGTTCCTTCTTCCATGTGGAAACAGGAGAAGAATTGGAACAAGCGCCAGCCAAGATGTCTAAGTCCCTCAAGAACGTTGTTAACCCAGACGATGTGGTGGAACAATACGGTGCCGATACCCTTCGTGTTTATGAAATGTTTATGGGACCACTTGACGCTTCGATTGCTTGGTCAGAAGAAGGTCTGGAAGGAAGCCGTAAGTTCCTTGACCGTGTTTACCGTTTGATTACAAGTAAGGAAATTGTTGCGGAAAACAATGGCGCTCTTGACAAGGTTTACAACGAAACTGTCAAAGCTGTTACAGAGCAAATCGAATCCCTCAAATTCAACACAGCCATTGCTCAACTTATGGTTTTTGTCAATGCGGCTAACAAGGAAGATAAGCTCTATGTAGACTACGCCAAAGGCTTTATCCAATTGATTGCACCATTTGCACCTCACTTGGCAGAAGAGCTCTGGCAAACTCTTGTAGCAACAGGTGAGTCAATCTCTTATGTGGTTTGGCCAACTTGGGACGAAAGTAAATTAGTTGAAGACGAAATCGAAATTGTTGTCCAAATCAAAGGTAAAGTACGTACTAAACTCATGATCGCTAAAGACCTATCACGCGAAGAATTGCAAGAAATTGCTCTAGCGGATGAAAAAGTCAAAGCAGAAATTGACGGTAAGGACATCGTGAAAGTAATTGCGGTACCGAATAAATTGGTTAACATTGTTGTGAAATAAGAAATGAATCCTTCAGAGTAGAATCTGGGGGATTTTTTGAATCTTCTTATGAAAGTATGATATACTATGATCAACTATAAAGTTTGAAAAGCGAAACAAGGGGAAAGTTATGCCAGTAAACGAATATGGTCAGATGATTGGTGAGTCAATGGAAGGTTATACACCCGGTGCACTGCCTTCCATTGATTTCTTAGAAGGGCGTTATGCTCGGATAGAGGCTCTTTCCGTGGAAAAGCATGCGAGGGATTTGCTAGCTGTTTATGGCCCTGATACGCCTCAGGAGATGTGGACCTACCTTTTTCAGGAGCCAGTGGTAGATATGGAGGAGCTGGTTACCCTTTTAAATCAGATGTTGGCTCGTAAGGATCGTTTTTACTATGCAATCATAGACAAGGCAACTGGTAAGGCTTTGGGAACTTTTTCTCTCATGCGCATTGACCAGAATAACCGAGTAATAGAAGTGGGAGCTGTCACTTTTTCTCCAGAGCTCAGGGGGACACGGATAGGAACAGAAGCCCAATATCTCCTAGCTCGCTATGTCTTTGAAGAACTCAACTATCGTCGCTATGAGTGGAAATGCGATGCTTTTAACCTGCCATCCAGACGAGCTGCGGAGCGTTTGGGATTTGTCTATGAAGGAACCTTCCATCAGGCAGTCATTTATAAGGGGCGTACGAGGGATACGGATTGGTTGTCTATGATTGATAAGGACTGGCCAAAAGTCAAAACGCGTTTGGAAACATGGTTGTGTCCTGAAAACTTTGATAAAAATGGACGACAGCACAAGAGCTTGAGAGAGCTTTAAGAGGTGTTGAGATGATTACTATTAAAAAGCAAGAAATTGTCAAGCTAGAGGATGTTTTGCATCTCTATCAGGCTGTCGGTTGGACAAATTATACCCATCAACCAGAGATGCTGGAGCAGACCTTATCTCATTCATTAGCGATTTATGTGGCACTTGATGGCGATGCTGTTGTGGGCTTGATTCGTTTGGTTGGAGATGGTTTTTCGTCGGTTTTTGTACAGGATTTGATTGTTTTGCCTAGCTATCAGCGCCAAGGAATTGGTAGCTCCTTGATGAAAGATGCTTTAGAGGATTTTAAAGAGGCTTATCAAGTCCAGCTGGCGACAGAAGAGACAGAAAAAACGTGGGATTTTATCGTTCTATGGGGTTTGAAACTTTATCCACCTATGATTGTACAGGAATGATTTGGGTAAACAGAGAAAAATAATAAAACTTGTTTGTTCTTAAGCAAAGTTTAAGGATGGTCTAGTATGATATAGTCATTAAATAAAGACCTCCTAACTTTATTTAATGAAATCCTAAAAATTTTTTTCATCATAATCTCCTAATGAAGTCACCCAATCAGGTGGCTTTTTTTCGTGGTGAGGTGATGGTGATAGAAATCTTTTGCAAAATAGTAAAATTTGAGAAAAATTAAGCTAGTTTTAAGCTTCGTCTTGTATCATATAGTTATTAAATAAAGACCTCCTAACTTTATTTAATAAAATCCTAAACTTTTCTTTTTCATAATAATCTCCCTTAACTCCACCAAATCAGGTGGAGTTTTTTGGCTCTATTTCAGGCTTTTGGGGACTATTCTAAAAATCATTTTTCGATAATGTTCTCTTCATCTTGAATGTCTTGTTGTATCTAGGTTAAAGCTTGAGAAGCTGAGAATGTAAACCTTTGACAAAATTCATGAACTATGGGATAATAAAAAAGAATTGAGTACTAGTTCTATATCATAGGCTAGAAAAGGCCCCAAGCTCACGACCAAATAAGCTTGGGGTCTTTTTTGACACTATTTGTCCTTGTTTAGCCATTTATCGACTAAGCGAAGAACGACACCGACCACAATTGGTCCGATGATAGTTTTGAGTACTAATTCCATCATGGGCTATCTCACCTCCTTTCGTAGGCGGTGTAGCAGTGCCGTAGAATGTTATACCACATAGGTGCTAAACTCTGGAGTCACCCAATCAGGTGGCTTTTTTGTTTGTGGCTTGGTTTTTTGATATAATAGAGCCATGAGTAGAATTTTAGATAATGAGATAATGGGGGACGAGGAGTTAGTAGAACGCACGCTCCGTCCTCAGTATTTACGTGAATATATTGGGCAGGATAAGGTCAAGGACCAGCTTCAAATCTTTATAGAAGCTGCCAAAATGCGGGATGAAGCGCTGGATCATGTGCTTTTATTTGGCCCTCCAGGCTTGGGAAAAACGACCATGGCTTTTGTTATTGCCAATGAACTAGGTGTCAATCTCAAGCAGACTTCGGGTCCAGTCATTGAAAAAGCCGGTGATTTGGTAGCGATTTTGAATGACTTAGAGCCTGGGGATGTTCTCTTTATTGATGAGATTCATCGTTTGCCAATGTCAGTGGAAGAGGTGCTTTATAGTGCCATGGAGGACTTCTACATTGATATCATGATTGGGGCTGGTGAAGGCAGTCGCAGTGTTCATTTGGAGTTGCCACCTTTCACTTTGATTGGTGCGACGACTCGGGCTGGTATGCTCTCAAATCCGCTACGGGCACGTTTTGGAATTACAGGTCACATGGAGTATTATGCCCATGCTGACTTGACGGAAATTGTTGAGCGGACGGCAGATATTTTTGAGATGGAAATCACTCATGAGGCAGCATCTGAATTAGCCCTACGTAGTCGTGGAACCCCTCGTATTGCCAATCGTCTCCTCAAACGCGTGCGCGATTTTGCCCAGATTATAGGGAATGGGGTTATCGATGATCTTATTACTGATAAGGCTTTGACTATGCTGGATGTTGACCATGAAGGTCTGGACTATGTGGACCAGAAAATCCTTCGCACCATGATTGAGATGTACGGTGGTGGTCCTGTTGGTCTAGGAACTCTTTCTGTTAACATAGCAGAAGAGCGTGAGACAGTTGAAGACATGTATGAGCCCTACTTGATTCAAAAAGGTTTTATCATGCGGACACGTTCTGGACGGGTGGCGACTGCTAAGGCATATGAGCATTTAGGGTATGAATATATTGAAAAATAAGGCTGAAATTTTAGACTCTTTCAGAGAAAATCCGGATATGATGGCTATTTTGACTATCATCCGAAACCTTGGTTTGAAAGATTCTTGGTTGGCAGCAGGTTCTGTCAGGAATTTCATCTGGAATCTCTTGTCAGATAAATCCCCTTTTGACTGTGAAACAGATGTAGATGTGATTTTCTTTAATCCAGATATTTCTTATGAGGAAACCTTATTACTGGAGAAAAAGCTACGAGAGGATTTTCCTCAGTACCAATGGGAGTTGAAAAATCAGGTCTATATGCATCAGCATAGCCCTCATACTGCTCCCTATACCAGTTCCCGTGATGCTATGAGTAAGTATCCAGAACGGTGTACGGCTGTTGGACTACGCTTGAATGAAGAATCCGATTTTGAACTCTATGCACCTTATGGTTTGGAGGATATTTTGAATTTTCAAGTTCGTCCAACTCCTCATTTTTTAGAGAATGAAGACCGAATGGAACTTTATCAAACACGTCTATCCAAGAAAAATTGGCAGGAAAAATGGAAAAATTTGATTTTTAAAAATCCTTAAGGAAACTTTAAGCTAGGAAGTGTATACTAAGTCCATAAGTTAAGAAGACCTTAACTTAAACTCCTAAAACTTTTTCATAATAATCTCCCTATAAAAAATAAAGTCGCCCAATCAGGTGGCTTATTTTTTTGAAAAATGGGCTTTGTGCCTGAGAATAATACTCAATGAAAATCAAAGAGCAAACTAGGAAGCTAGCCGCAGGTTGCTCAAAACACTGTTTTGAGGTTGCAGATAGAGCTGACGTGGTTTGAATTTGATTTTCGAAGAGTATAAATAGCTTAGTGATAGAAGAAAATAGGGAAATATGGTATAATGAAACGATAGATTTTTGAATAGGAATAAGATCATGTTTGGATTTTTTAAGAAAGATAAGGATGTGGAAGTAGAGGTTCCGACACAGGTTCCTGCTCATATCGGCATCATCATGGATGGCAATGGCCGTTGGGCTAAAAAACGTATGCAACCGCGAGTTTTTGGACACAAGGCGGGCATGGAAGCATTGCAAACTGTGACCAAGGCAGCCAACAAACTAGGCGTTAAGGTTATTACAGTTTATGCTTTTTCTACGGAAAATTGGACCCGTCCAGATCAGGAAGTCAAGTTTATCATGAACTTGCCAGTAGAGTTTTATGATAATTATGTCCCGGAATTGCATGCGAATAATGTTAAGATTCAAATGATTGGGGAAACAGACCGCCTGCCTAAGCAAACCTTTGAAGCTCTAACTAAAGCTGAAGAATTGACTAAGAACAACACAGGATTAATTCTTAATTTTGCCCTCAACTATGGTGGACGTGCTGAGATTACACAGGCTCTTAAGTTGATTTCTCAGGATGTGTTAGATGCCAAAATCAACCCAGGTGACATCACAGAGGAATTGATTGGCAATTATCTCTTCACCCAGCATTTACCTAAGGACTTACGAGATCCGGACTTGATTATTCGGACTAGTGGAGAATTGCGCTTGAGCAATTTCCTTCCATGGCAGGGAGCCTACAGTGAGCTCTATTTTACGGATACCTTGTGGCCTGATTTTGACGAGGCGGCCTTGCAGGAAGCCATTCTTGCCTACAATCGTCGTCATCGCCGATTTGGAGGAGTTTAGGAGGAAATATGACACAGGATTTACAGAAAAGAACCTTGTTTGCAGGGATTGCCCTGGCTATTTTCCTACCAATTTTAATGATTGGTGGCCTCTTGCTTCAGATAGCAATTGGAATCATAGCCATGCTAGCCATGCATGAACTTTTGAAGATGAGAGGTCTAGAGACCATGACGATGGAGGGCCTCTTGACCCTCTTTGCAACCTTTGCTTTGACCATTCCCTTGGAGAATTACCTGACTTTTTTGCCAGTTGATGGGAATGTGGTTGCCTATAGTGTGTTGATTTCAATCATGTTAGGAACGACTGTTTTTAGCAAGTCATATACGATTGAGGACGCTGTTTTTCCTCTTGCTATGAGCTTCTACGTGGGCTTTGGTTTTAATGCTCTATTAGATGCTAGAATTGCAGGGTTAGATAAGGCACTATTAGCCTTGTGTATCGTCTGGGCGACAGACAGTGGTGCCTATCTTGTTGGGATGAACTATGGTAAACGAAAGTTAGCTCCGACAGTTTCTCCAAATAAAACCTTTGAGGGTGCCTTGGGTGGTATTTTAGGTGCGATTTTAGTAACTATTATCTTTATGATAGTTGACAGTACAGTTGCTCTTCCGTATGGAATTTACAAGATGTCAGTCTTTGCTATTTTCTTTAGCATTGCTGGACAATTTGGTGATTTATTAGAAAGTTCGATCAAGCGTCACTTTGGTGTCAAGGATTCTGGGAAATTTATTCCTGGACATGGTGGTGTTTTGGATCGTTTTGATAGTATGTTGCTTGTATTTCCAATTATGCACTTGTTTGGACTCTTTTAATCAAAAGACGGAGGAAATACTATGCTCGGAATTTTAACCTTTATTCTGGTTTTTGGGATTATTGTAGTGGTGCACGAGTTCGGACACTTCTACTTTGCCAAGAAATCAGGGATTCTAGTGCGTGAATTTGCCATTGGCATGGGACCCAAGATCTTTGCTCATATTGGCAAGGATGGAACTGCATATACCATTCGCATCTTGCCTCTGGGAGGCTACGTTCGCATGGCCGGTTGGGGTGATGATACAACTGAAATCAAGACAGGAACTCCTGTCAGTTTGACGCTTACTGATGATGGTAAGGTTAAACGCATCAATCTCTCAGGTAAAAAATTGGATCAAACAGCTCTTCCTATGCAGGTGACCCAATTTGACTTTGAAGACAAGCTCTTTATCAAAGGACTGGTTCTGGAAGAAGAAAAAACATTTGCAGTGGATCACGACGCAACGGTTGTGGAAGCAGATGGAACTGAGGTTCGGATTGCACCTTTAGATGTTCAATATCAAAATGCGACTATCTGGGGGAAACTCATTACTAACTTTGCAGGCCCCATGAACAACTTTATCTTAGGTGTCGTTGTTTTCTGGATTTTAATCTTCATGCAGGGTGGTGTCAGAGATGTCGATACCAACCAGTTCCATATTATGCCTCAAGGGGCTTTGGCTAAGGTAGGAGTACCAGAAACGGCACAAATTACCAAGATTGGCTCACATGAGGTTAGCAACTGGGAAAGTTTGATTCAGGCTGTGGAATCAGAAACCAAAGATAAGACGGCCCCGACCTTGGATGTGACTATTTCTGAAAAGGGGAGTGACAAACAAGTCACTGTTACTCCGGAAGAAAGTCAAGGCCGTTACCTTCTAGGTGTTCAACCGGGGATTAAGTCAGATTTTGTATCTATGTTTGTAGGTGGTTTTACAACTGCTGCTGACTCGGCCCTCCGAATTCTCTCAGAACTGAAAAATCTGATTTTCCAACCGGATTTGAACAAGCTAGGTGGACCTGTTGCCATCTTTAAGGCAAGTAGTGATGCTGCTAAAAATGGAATTGAGAATGTCTTGTACTTCTTGGCAGTGATTTCCATCAATATCGGGATTTTTAATCTTATTCCGATTCCAGCCCTGGATGGTGGTAAGATTGTGCTCAATATCCTGGAAGCCATTCGCCGCAAACCATTGAAACAAGAAATTGAAACCTATGTCACCTTGGCCGGAGTGGTCATCATGGTTGTCTTGATGATTGCTGTGACCTGGAATGACATCATGCGACTCTTTTTTAGATAATCGAGGAATATTATGAAACAAAGTAAAATGCCTATCCCAACGCTTCGCGAAATGCCAAGCGATGCTCAAGTTATCAGCCATGCTCTTATGTTGCGAGCTGGTTATGTTCGTCAAGTCTCAGCAGGTGTTTATTCTTACCTACCACTTGCTAATCGTGTGATTGAAAAAGCTAAAAATATCATGCGCCAAGAATTTGATAAGATTGGTGCCGTTGAGATGTTGGCTCCTGCCCTCCTCAGTGCAGAATTGTGGCGCGAATCAGGTCGTTACGAAACTTATGGTGAAGACCTTTACAAACTAAAAAATCGTGAAAAATCAGACTTTATCCTAGGTCCAACTCACGAAGAAACCTTTACAGCTATTGTCCGTGATTCTGTTAAGTCTTACAAGCAATTGCCACTCAACCTTTACCAAATCCAACCTAAGTATCGTGATGAAAAACGCCCACGTAATGGACTTCTTCGTACACGTGAGTTCATCATGAAGGATGCTTACAGCTTTCACGCTAACTATGATAGCTTGGACAGTGTTTATGATGAGTACAAGGCTGCTTATGAGCGTATTTTCACTCGTAGTGGTTTAGATTTCAAGGCAATTATTGGTGACGGTGGAGCTATGGGTGGTAAGGACAGCCAAGAATTTATGGCCATTACACCTGCTCGTACAGACCTTGACCGCTGGGTCGTCTTGGACAAGTCAGTTGCTTCATTTGATGAGATTCCTGCAGAAGTGCAAGAAGAAATCAAGGCAGAATTGCTTAAATGGATGGTTTCTGGTGAGGATACCATTGCTTACTCAAGTGAGTCTAGCTATGCGGCTAACTTGGAAATGGCAACAAACGAGTACAAACCAAGCAACCGTGTTGTCGCTGAAGAAGAAGTAACTCGTGTTGCAACGCCAGATGTTAAATCAATCGATGAAGTTGCAGCCTTCCTCAATGTTCCAGAAGAACAAACAATTAAAACCCTCTTCTACATGGCAGATGGTGAGCTTGTTGTAGCCCTTCTAGTTGGAAATGACCAACTCAATGAAGTTAAGTTGAAAAACCACTTGGGAGCAGATTTCTTTGACGTTGCAAGTGAAGAAGAAGTGGCAAATGTTGTTCAAGCAGGATTTGGTTCACTTGGCCCAGTTGGTTTGCCAGATAATGTTAAAATCATCGCAGACCGTAAGGTGCAAGATGTTCGCAATGCAGTTGTGGGAGCTAATGAAGATGGCTACCACTTGACTGGTGTGAACCCAGGTCGTGATTTTACTGCAGAATACGTGGATATCCGTGAAGTTCGTGAGGGCGAAATTTCCCCAGACGGGCAAGGTGTCCTTAACTTTGCACGTGGTATTGAAATTGGTCACATCTTCAAACTCGGCACTCGCTATTCAGCAAGCATGGGAGCAGATGTTTTGGATGAAAATGGCCGTGCTGTGCCAATTATCATGGGATGTTACGGTATCGGTGTTAGCCGTCTCCTTTCAGCAGTGATGGAGCAACACGCTCGCCTCTTTGTTAATAAAACGCCAAAAGGTGAATACCGTTACGCTTGGGGAATCAACTTCCCTAAAGAATTGGCACCATTTGATGTGCACTTGATCACTGTTAATGTTAAGGATGAAGAAGCGCAGGCCTTGACAGAAAAGCTTGAAGCAAGTTTGATGGGAGCTGGTTACGAAGTCTTGACAGACGACCGTAATGAACGTGTCGGAGTCAAATTCAGCGATAGTGACTTGATTGGATTGCCTATCCGTATCACTGTTGGTAAAAAAGCGGCCGATGGCATCGTCGAAGTGAAGATTAAAGCGACTGGTGACACTATCGAAGTTCATGCAGATAACTTACTTGAAACGCTTGAAATCCTCAACAAGAAATAAAAACTATAATCAGAAGAAAAACAGGGAAAAAATGTAACTAGTTTTTGCCTTGTTTTTTCTGTATAATGGGAAAAATGAGTAGATAAAGAGGTAAATGTATGCTAAGATTTCCAAAGGATTTTGTCTGGGGATCCTCTACTTCTGGACCACAAACAGAAGGACGTGTAGCTGGTGACGGTAAGGGAGATAATCTCTGGGATTATTGGTACCAAGTGGAGCCAAATCGTTACTATAATGGGATTGGTCCAGATAAAACATCAACCTTTTATGAAAACTGGGAAAAGGATATTGAGCTACTGTTAGAGACTGGTCATACGGCCTTTCGGACTTCTATTCAGTGGTCACGGATTTTTCCACAAGGGCGTGGAAAAGTCAATGCTCAAGGTGTGGATTTCTATCGTAAGGTTTTTGAGGCTATTAAGGCTAAGGGGATTCGTCTTTTAGTCAATCTTTATCATTTTGATTTGCCTTTTGCCCTTCAAGAGGATGGTGATGGTTGGGAAAATAAGGCGACTGTTTCAGCCTATGAAGACTATGCTCGTTTTTGTTTTGAGATTTATGGAGATTTAGTGGATCAATGGATTACCTTTAACGAGCCAATAGTTCCAGTAGAATTTGGCTATTTTTACGATGCCCATTATCCACATAAGGTGGATGCAGAGGCAGCCGTTAAAGTAGCTTATCATACACAATTGGCCAGCAGTCGGGCGGTTAAGGCTTGTCATGAACTTTTGCCAGATTCCAAGATTGGGATTGTCTTAAACTTGACACCGGCTTATCCACGTAGCCAGCATCCTGCTGATGTCAAGGCTGCTAATATTGCGGACCTTTTTCAGGCCCAATCTTTCTTAGATCCGTCTGTTTTGGGGACTTATCCACAGGAGTTGGTAGAAATCTTACATGAATACGGTCTCTTGCCTGATGCTACAGAGGAGGAGTTGGATATCATTCGTGACAATACTGTGGACTTCCTTGGTGTCAACTACTATCAACCTTTGCGTGTTATGGCTCCTCGATTTGCGAAGCATCCAGAGAGTCCTCTTTTGCCAGAACATTTTTATGAGCCTTATGTGATGCCTGGACGTAAAATCAATCCTCATCGTGGCTGGGAGATTTATGAGCAAGGGATTTATGACATTGCCCAAAATATCAAGGAAAATTATGGTAATATCGAGTGGATGTTGACAGAGAATGGTATGGGTGTTGAAGGGGAAGAAAAATTCCGTGAGAATGGAATGATTCAAGATGATTACCGTATTGACTTTGTAAAAGGTCATCTTCGCGAACTTCACCGTGCCATTGAAGACGGAGCCAATTGTAAGGGCTACTTGATTTGGACCTTTATCGATTGCTGGTCATGGCTCAATAGCTATAAAAATCGCTATGGCTTGGTCGAATTAGACTTGGAAACGCAAGAACGTCGTCTGAAGAAATCAGGGCACTGGTTCAAGGAATTAAGCGATAATAATGGATTTTAAAAAGGACTCTGACTGATTATCCTAATTGGTCAGAGTCTTTTGCTAACAGGAGCGTAATTTGAACTATACCAATTTTTACTCTTGACAAGTGAAAGAAACAAGTATATACTGTTTTTGCTGATTCTATAAAAGAGGAATTAGACTATACCAATTTTAAGGAGAAAGCACAGCTGGTCTGTGTCGTATATACTATGTGTGGAATTGTTGGTGTTGTTGGAAACACAAATGCAACTGATATTTTGATTCAAGGGCTTGAAAAGCTCGAATACCGTGGCTATGATTCTGCGGGGATTTTTGTCCTAGGTGGTGCTGAAAATCACCTAGTCAAGGCTGTAGGTCGTATCGCAGAATTGTCTGCTAAAACAGCTGGTGTTGAGGGGACAACGGGTATCGGACATACTCGTTGGGCTACTCACGGAAAACCAACGGAAGACAATGCTCACCCACATCGCTCTGAGACTGAACGTTTTGTTTTGGTGCACAATGGGGTCATTGAGAACTACCTTGAAATCAAGGAAGAATACCTTGCAGGTCACCACTTTAAGGGGCAAACAGATACTGAAATCGCTGTTCACTTGATTGGAAAATTTGCGGAAGAAGAAGGTCTCTCTGTTCTTGAAGCCTTCAAAAAAGCTCTTCACATCATCCGTGGTTCTTATGCTTTTGCCTTGGTTGACTCACAAGATCCTGAAGTCATCTACGTAGCTAAAAATAAATCACCACTCTTGATTGGTCTTGGTGAAGGTTATAACATGGTATGCTCAGATGCTATGGCTATGATTCGTGAAACCAACCAATACATGGAAATTCATGACCAAGAGTTGGTAATCGTCAAGGCTGATAGTGTGGAAGTTCAAGACTATGATGGAAATCGTCGTGAGCGTGCTAGCTACACTGCTGAACTTGACTTGTCAGATATCGGTAAGGGAACTTACCCTTACTACATGCTCAAGGAAATCGATGAGCAACCAACAGTGATGCGTAAGTTGATCCAAGCCTACACAGATGAGGCTGGTCAAGTAGTAGTAGACCCAGCTATCATTAAGGCTGTTCAAGATGCAGACCGTATCTACATCCTTGCAGCTGGAACATCTTACCACGCAGGATTTGCTTCTAAGAAGATGTTGGAAGAATTGACGGATACACCAGTGGAACTTGGAATCTCATCTGAGTGGGGCTATGGTATGCCACTTCTCAGCAAGAAACCACTTTTCATCTTTATCAGCCAATCTGGTGAAACAGCGGATAGTCGTCAAGTTTTAGTCAAGGCTAATGAAATGGGAATCCCAAGCTTGACAGTGACAAACGTCCCAGGTTCAACTCTTTCTCGTGAAGCCAACCATACCATGCTCCTTCATGCAGGTCCTGAAATTGCCGTGGCATCAACCAAGGCTTATACAGCACAAATTGCAGCCCTTGCCTTCCTTGCAAAAGCAGTTGGAGAAGCGAACGGCAATGCTAAAGCGCAAGACTTTGACTTGGTTCATGAATTGTCAATTGTAGCTCAGTCTATCGAATCAACTCTTTCAGAGAAAGAAACCATTGAAGCCAAGGTTCGTGAGCTTCTTGAAACAACTCGCAACGCCTTTTATATTGGGCGTGGTCAAGATTACTACGTAGCTATGGAAGCAAGCCTTAAACTCAAAGAGATTTCTTACATCCAGTGTGAAGGCTTTGCGGCAGGAGAACTCAAGCACGGAACTATTGCCTTGATTGAAGAAGGAACGCCTGTCTTGGCTCTCTTGTCAGATCCAGTCCTTGCCAACCATACTCGTGGAAATATCCAAGAGGTCGCAGCCCGTGGTGCCAAGGTTCTCACTATCGCAGAAGAAAATGTTGCCAAAGATACAGACGATATCGTCCTTACGACCGTCCACCCTTACCTCTCACCAATTTCAATGGTCGTGCCAACGCAATTAGTCGCTTACTTTGCAACACTCCACCGTGGCCTTGATGTGGACAAACCACGTAACCTTGCTAAATCAGTAACGGTAGAATAAGCTAAAAAAGTCTAGTTATCTAGGCTTTTTCTTGTAAGCAAATTGGTTGCTTGTACTCAAGATTCGTGTTAGAATAATTTTTCAAATTGAAGGACAGAGGTAGACAAGGAGAATCACTGTGGTAGAATTGGGAATTTCAACATTTGGGGAAACAACGGAGCTTGAAGGGACTGGACAGACTTACAGTCATGCCGAACGTATTCGCCAGTTGGTGGCAGAGATTGAACTGGCTGACAAGATTGGTTTGGATGTGTATGGGATTGGTGAGCACCATCGAGCGGATTTTGCGGTATCAGCCCCAGAGATTATCCTGGCAGCTGGGGCAGTCAATACCAAGAAAATTCGTTTGACCAGTGCGGTCAGCATTCTCTCGAGCATGGATCCGATTCGTTTGTTCCAACAATATGCCACTATCGATGCTCTGTCAAATGGACGTGCGGAGATTATGGCCGGAAGGGGTTCTTTCACGGAATCTTTTCCCTTGTTTGGCTATGATTTGAAAGACTACGAATCCCTTTTTGATGAAAAATTAGACTTGCTTCAGTTAGTTAATGAAAAGACCAAGTTAGACTGGCAAGGTCGCTTGACCCAAACAATCTCTGGAAAAGAAGTTTATCCTCGTCCAGTTCAGGACAAATTACCCTTGTGGATAGCGACAGGTGGTCATGTCGAATCAACAGTGAAGATTGCTCAGGCTGGTCTACCGATTGTCTATGCAATTATTGGTGGGAATCCGCGTTATTTTAAAAAGTTGGTTCAGGCTTATCGTGAGATTGGTAGCGAAGCGGGTCATGCCAGTCATGAACTAAAGGTTGGAGCCCATTCTTGGGGCTGGATTGCTGAGGATGGCGAGCAGGCTGTAAAAGATTATTTCCATCCGACCAAGCAAGTGGTGGATGCTATTTCCAAAGATCGTCCGCACTGGCAGAAATTGCGTTATGAGCAATATTTGGAGCAAGTTGGGCCAAATGGTGCTATGTTTGTGGGCAATCCAGATCAGGTGTCCGAAAAATTGATTCGCATGATTGAAGACTTAGGTTTGGACCGCTTCATGCTCCATCTACCGCTTGGCTCCATGCCTCATGATCAAGTTCTAAGAGCTATTGAACTCTTCGGCACACAAGTTGCCCCCAAAGTACGGGCTTATTTTGCCATGAAAGAGGCTTAATAAAAAATCCTAATCAAGTTTATTAGGACAACAAATATTGTACAAAAATTAATCCCCCGAGCTATAATGCTTGGGGGATTTTTCTATAGGAGGGCTAGTTTAGTTCTCTTTTTTTGTTTTTTAGCAAGAACCCGAGACCTAGAAGGGCAAGGAGACTAATTCCTGCAAACAGGAGTTTGTGATCGTTTTTGGTTCCTGTATTTGGTAGTTTAGCTTGTGAATCAGCTGTAGCTTGGTTAGGTTTATTTTCTGCATCAGCTACTTTTGTATCTGGTTTTGCAGAATCAGGTTTAGTTTGTGGAGCTGGAGTTTGCTGTTCCGGTTTGACTACTCGGTTTGACATATTGTCTTGGCTGTTATTTTGCCCTTGTTCTTGTTTTAAGCTTGAAAGGTCAAATTCTGGTTTTTCTTCCACAGCTGGGGCAACGATGGCACCACCTTGAGATAAGCGGAGAACGACAGCAGTGAGAGCGTTCAATTTCAAGCCTTTTTCAGTCCATTCGAGACCTTGAGGGTTGGTAATTCCTACGGGTCCTGCTTGGTTTTCATCAGCCAAGACTTCGGCCTTTCTCAAGTGAGCAAAGGTAGTTCCCAAGTTGAATTCGCGAGCTTTTTCGTCCGCATTGACAAAGACTGCGTAGATATCACCGTTTGGAGCAGTAATTTGGTAACCGATCACTACATCCTCTTTCTCCACACCATTTTGACCTGGAACAGTGATGAGGCGGATACGGTCTTTGATATCTTGAAGACTCTTAAGTCGGAAGGCATCTGTAGATTGACGAAGGGCAATCAAACCTTTCATATAGTCACGGCTCTTGACATTTTCAGGATATGCTTTTCCATCTGTAGCCTTAGTCCAGTCAAACTTGTTAATAGCATCACTCGAATCGTAAGAGTCATGGATGAAGTAAGGATAGTCAAATGGATTGCCGTCCTTATCACGCAACAAGTGAGATTTGTTTGGTTGTTTGTCCTCTGCTACTGGAGTCTTGTAGGCTGGGTCACGGAATTGTTTAGTACGTCCGTATTCCTGACCAGAGTGGATAAATGGAGTTCCTTGAGCTGTCAAGACCATGAGATTTCCAAGTCGCAAACGACGGTGGATTTCAGCATAGTTCTCAGCTTTGCTTGGGTCTTTTTTGATAGACTGGGCGATGATGTCAAAGAGGGTCAAGTTATCATGGGCTGCGATGTATTGAATCACATCTCCAGGACTATCTGCTTCAAAGTTGGTTGGTTGTGCAATCAGATTTTTAAAGATGGTGTTGACATCACGCTTGCCACCTGTGATAAAGGCAGGTTGACCTTCGTTTGGATAACCAGACTTGAGGTTGTTACGGATGTCGTCTGAGAAGACTGCTACAGTATCGGTATGTTTCATCCAATCTTGGTCAGCAGCTTTAGTAGGCATATTTTCATCACCAGCATAGGTTCTCCAACCTTCACCAAGCATGATTAGGTTTGGATTGAGGGCGCGTGCAGCCTTGTACGCTTCTTCGATAGAAGCGGCATCATGGTCTCCCATCATATCGAAGCGGAATCCATCTACTTTGTAGGTATCAACCAGATATTTGATAGAGTCAACTAGGAGCCGTTTGGTCATATGGTGGGTTGTTCCCAAGCGTCCACCACCAAAGCTAGTGCGAGGTGTACCATCAGCATCCATAAAGTGATAGTAGTTTGGTTCTAAATCTTCAAAGATATCGACTTTAGCTGTATGGTTATACACTACATCCAGAATAGCTCCCATACCACGTTTGTGGATTTCGTTGATGAGGTTTTTAAATTCTGCGATTCGTTTTTCTGGATTCTTAGGATCGCTTGAGTACATACCAGTCAAGGAGAAGTAGTTTTGAGGGTCATATCCCCAGTTATAGTTGCTGTTGCTTGAAGCATAGTCAGACAAGCGTTCATGGTTTTTCAATTCATTTACAAAGTAGTAAGACAAGACGGGAAGGAGCTGGATGTGGGTCACACCCAAGTCTTTGAGGTAGTCTAATTTTTCAATGAAGGCTTCAAAGGTACCAAATGGTTTGGTCAGGTCTTTTGCAATGGCAGGATCTGAAGTGAAGTCACGCACATGAGCTTCGTAGATGACAGCATCTTCGCGCGATTTGAAGTTGCGAATCTTACCATAAGTCAAGTCTTGAGGTCCTAGTTTAGCTGGATTTACAAAGGCGGCTTTAGCCACTTTATGGGCAGCGTCTGTTTTTGCTAGATCGCTGTTCCAAGCTGCTAATGATTTGGCATAAGGGTCAAGAACGAGAACAGTTTTACCCTGACGCTCGATTTGGTAGTGGTAGTAGTAGCCAGTGTAGTTGCTGATACCTAAACCTGAGTTTGCATCCAAAGTTTGTTTCCAGGTTCCTCTTTCACCTTTTTCAAGAGCGACAGTTCCAACTACTTTTTCAGGGTCATTCTTATCGTAAACAACGACAGAAACCTTATCAGCACTTGGTGACCAAAGGGTTAAATCAACCTGTTTTCCTTCTTCTTTGAGGTCAGCTCCAAGTTTGCCATCATAACTGTAAGTTTCATCTTTCAGGCGCCAGCTTGTTTTGGTAGTGAATTTGTCAGAGTTGTAGCTAACGGTATAAGGATGTTTTGTGTCAGAGAAATCTCCGCTGTAGGTCACTTTCTTGCCAGCTTCATCGATTGCAACATCGGTGATAGTTACCTTATTTCCTAGGTGATTAGTAATGTTGGAGTGTTTGAGGATATCCTCTTTTTTAGCACCGACAAGTGTTGAAAAACTACTCTCAATGCTAGAAGTGCCTACGTGTTGGGCTCCTGTCATACGGATATCATGGACATAGTATGGATTTGTGTAAATTGATTCATCATCGTCTTTTAGGAAAATTTGGCTATGATTTTTTAAATCTGTGAACTTATAATCTTCTTTACGGATTTTCACATCGTCTCCTTGTTTGTTTCTGTCTAGTAATAAAAATCCAAGGTCTTTAGCTGCATCTTTGAGTGGAATATCGATATAGCGACCATATTTGCCTGTAGCCGTAAAGTCTGTTCCATTAGGCCATTCTCCACTACTTGGGTTTTTGACATCGCCCCAATACCAAAGAGATTTTTTGTCATAGTTGCCATCGGTGCGATAGTAGTTGACACGAATAGTTCCTGCTGGTTGAGGGCGGTAGTTGTATACCTTGTAGTTTTCATCTAGCCAGGCCTCATTCATTTTTGGAGAGAGACGCTCTACCGAACGGTCCCCTGTCAGGTTATCCCCTTTGGTATTGTTGATAAGGAAGCTGACTTTCTTGGCTTGCTCATTTTTGAGTTTGACATCTAGGTAATAGCCGTAGTCATCTTGCTTGGCATCCTTGAAGGATCGGGCTCCATTGGGCCAATTTTCAGATGGTTTTTCAACATCGTCCCAAGTCCATAGTCCTTGAGTATCCTTGTTTTCTTCAGGGAGTTTCTTTACATGGATGCGGAAGTGGTTATCTGCGATGGGTTCTTCTGCTTTAGTTTCAGTCGCTGCTGGACTAATAGCAGTAGTTGGCTCACTTGAACGATCTTGTCCGGTTTGTGGTGCTGAATCGGCTGGGCTTGAAACAGGAGTTGTTGGCTCTGTTGCAGGTTTTTCTTCTTTTTTCTCTAGGGAAGCGTTTGCATTTTCAGGTGAAGAAATATCACTTTCCTTCTTACTAGAGCTAACTGCTGTATCAGTAAGAGGCTGAGTAAGGGAGGTTGTATTTCTGTTGCTAGGTTCGTTAGTGCTTGTAGTATTTTCGTTGGCTGAGATAGTTGGTGTAGCCATGGCAAGCAGAACAAGGCTTGCTCCAATAAGGACAGAACCAGTTCCATTTTTAAGGGAACGGATGCTGTAAACCATTTTTTTCTCAGTGTGAGATGGTGTTTTTCTCATAATCATTCTCCAATCAATAAATTTCTATATCAGTATAGCACTTAGTAAAAGAATATGCAAGCGTTTTCCTAAAATTAAACTAAAAGAAAAATCGCAACAGATTTTGTTACGATTTAGCCAGTCTTTTTTTATGAATTTGAGAAGCCATCAGGTGGAGGTGGTGGAATAATTCTGAAGTAGAAAGGTTTCGACTACAAATAATTGGTTTGGGAGAGTTGGTGACAGGAAAGGTAGTGATAACAATATCGTGAGGAATTTGATTGAGAATTGAGAAAGAAATCGTAGATTCTTCCCAAGAATCAAATAGATAGAGATTGTTGCCGTAGTGAGTTAGGGTATCGATTAGATTTTGTGCGTGATGGCCATCCAGATGACTAATAACCAAAACGCGTATTTTGAGAAGTTTTTGAAGTAGTTGGACTAAAATCCGATGCCCTTGGATGGTGAAGGTGTAGATCATCTCTTGTAGCTTACTTGACTTATTGTTTAGCCCCATCTCAGTCAAATAAGATTGGAATTTGAGTTGACTCACTTCAAATAGTTTTGGAAATTCTTTTTGATAATTGCTTAAAATCTGGGATTTCTGTTTGTCGAGAGACTGGTTACTGAGCAAATGGAAGAAATCAGATTGGGCAGTGTAGTGGAGGAGACAAATCAATTCCTCGCGATTTTCAATCTGTAGGTGAAATTCTTTAGCTAACTCTTCTAAGATTTGACTCAATAAACGGTAGGATTTTTGGATATGATGAATATCACCTAGTGCTCCATTATTAGGATTGTTTGCAACTTGAAGAGATTTGATTGGGTTTGAAAATAGCTGTTCCAGTGTTTCCATTGTCGGTTCAAAACAGAGTTTTTTAGCCATCTTCTTAATATTTTCTTCAAACTGCGGAATTTGCATGAGAGAGCTGTAGTGACTGGTTAAAAGGGGAGTAGGATTTTCAATGAAGTGATTTTTATTAAACCGCTCTAGATTGATAGCTAGGGTATATTTGATTTGCCGTAAGCTACTGAGGTTGGGTGAAACTTGTTGGGCGTCCAAAAATAGCTGAATCAAGTTAGTGAGTGATTCTTCAGAAATAGAAGGGAAGGGCCAATCTAGAAAGTCGTAACTTTGGCTAAAGTAGTCTAGATAAAAGGCACGAATGTCCTCTTCTGTTCCCTTCATGACTAAAGGGGAAAGTTGGATTTTGATGCCATAGTGTTGGGGAAGTTTAGTATTTAGATGCTGGATAATTTCCTGAACTCGTTCGCAACTCATTACAAGTTCTTGACACATTTGCTCGAGTGATTGTCCCTCATTGAAAAACAACTGGTTCAAAAAAGAGTAGGTTTCAGATTGTTTAAAAATCGCAGTCCTGGGATCCAAGGCGTTTTGGAAGTCAAACTGCAATTGAATGCCTTTTTTGCTTGATTGAAGTAGGAGGTTTGGAAATAATTGTTCAAGCTTAAAAAGGTGTTCTTGCAATTCTTCTATTGAAAAATTCAGCTTCTTAGCCACGTCTGGAATTTCTATCCAATCATGGTGTTTGGTTAATTCTTCTAGTAAGAATAGCAAATCTTGTTCAGTCTTAGAAAGCAAGATATTCATCATAAATCTCCCTATATATTTATACATATATATTAAAATAAAAGCCTAGTAAAGTCAAGAAAAACAGCCCAAGATAAAATAGGAGAATCGTAATTTACTATATTTTTGTGAACTACTAAGCTGAAAATGAAATTTGCAAAGTGAAAGTTGAATTTAATTTTTTATAGGAAAAGATTTTGTCAAAAATTCGTCAATCCCCTTGAACAATCTAGCTAAATAGGGTATAATATGAGTAATCATTTGTCGTAGGTTTTGTCTGAAATATTGTCCAGACAAGACTCACAGCAGTTAAATCTTCTGAAAAAGTCAGATTTAGCTGCTCTTTTTGTGCTTTTTTTCAGGATTTTGAGTACTTGTAACAAAGACTTAAAGATTCTGAAAATTTATCAAAGGGACACGGTGATAGGGGTTTTTAAAACCATATGACGATTAGAAAAGCCTGATTGACAAGGCTTGGAACTTATTTACAAAGGAGAATCATCTTGGCAGGACATGACGTTCAATACGGGAAACATCGTACCCGTCGTAGTTTTTCAAGAATCAAAGAAGTTCTTGACTTACCAAATTTGATTGAAATTCAAACTGATTCATTCAAAGATTTCCTAGACCATGGTCTGAAGGAAGTGTTTGAAGATGTATTGCCAATTTCAAACTTCACAGACACAATGGAGTTGGAATTTGTTGGCTACGAAATCAAAGAACCTAAATATACGCTTGAAGAAGCTCGTATCCACGATGCCAGCTATTCAGCACCTATCTTTGTAACCTTCCGCTTGATTAACAAAGAAACTGGCGAAATCAAGACACAGGAAGTATTCTTTGGTGATTTCCCAATCATGACTGAGATGGGAACCTTTATCATCAACGGTGGTGAACGTATCATCGTATCACAGTTGGTGCGTTCTCCAGGTGTTTACTTTAATGACAAGGTAGACAAAAATGGTAAAGTGGGTTACGGTTCAACTGTTATCCCTAACCGTGGAGCTTGGTTGGAACTTGAGAGCGACTCAAAAGACATCGCCTACACTCGTATCGACCGTACTCGTAAGATTCCATTTACGACCTTGGTTCGTGCACTTGGTTTCTCAGGCGATGATGAAATCTTTGATATCTTTGGTGACAGCGATCTTGTTCGTAACACTGTTGAAAAAGATATTCACAAGAACCCAATGGACTCTCGTACAGACGAAGCTTTGAAGGAAATCTACGAACGCCTTCGTCCAGGTGAGCCTAAGACTGCTGAAAGTTCACGTAGCTTGCTTGTAGCTCGTTTCTTTGACCCACGTCGTTATGACTTGGCTGCAGTTGGTCGTTACAAGATCAATAAAAAACTCAATATCAAGAACCGTTTGTTGAACCAAACCATTGCTGAACCATTGGTAGACCCTGAAACAGGTGAAATCTTGGTAGAAGCTGGAACAATCATGACTCGTAGCGTGATTGAAAGCATTGAAAGCCATTTGGATGGCGATTTGAACAAGATTGTCTACATTCCAAATGATGCTGCTGTAGTAACAGAGCCAGTCGTTCTTCAAAAATTCAAGGTTGTTGCACCAACTGATCCAGATCGTGTTGTAACCATCATTGGTAATGCAAATCCAGATGACAAGGTTCGTATCGTAACGCCTGCGGATATCTTGGCAGAGATGAGCTACTTCCTCAACTTGGCAGAAGGTATCGGTCGTGTCGATGATATTGACCACCTTGGAAATCGTCGTATCCGTGCTGTTGGTGAATTGCTTGCCAACCAAGTGCGTCTTGGACTTTCACGTATGGAACGTAACGTTCGTGAACGTATGTCTGTTCAAGATAACGAAGTACTAACACCACAACAAATTATCAATATCCGTCCAGTAACTGCAGCAATCAAAGAATTCTTTGGTTCGTCTCAATTGTCACAGTTCATGGACCAACACAATCCACTTTCTGAGTTGTCACACAAACGTCGTTTGTCTGCCTTAGGACCTGGTGGTTTGACACGTGACCGCGCTGGATATGAAGTGCGTGACGTGCACTACACTCATTATGGTCGTATGTGTCCAATCGAGACACCTGAGGGACCAAACATCGGTTTGATCAACAACTTGTCTTCATACGGACACCTCAACAAGTATGGTTTCATTCAAACACCATATCGTAAGGTTGATCGTGAAACTGGAAAAGTAACTAACGAAATCGTTTGGTTGACAGCCGATGAAGAAGATGAGTTCACAGTAGCGCAGGCTAACTCTAAATTGAACGCAGATGGCACTTTTGCTGAAAAAGTTGTCATGGGACGTCACCAAGGGGTTAACCAAGAATACCCAGCTTCAAGTGTTGATTACATGGACGTTTCTCCAAAACAGGTAGTTGCCGTTGCGACAGCATGTATTCCTTTCTTGGAAAACGACGACTCCAACCGTGCCCTCATGGGTGCCAACATGCAACGTCAGGCTGTACCATTGATTGATCCAAAAGCACCTTACGTTGGTACTGGTATGGAATATCAAGCAGCCCATGACTCTGGAGCGGCTGTGATTGCTCAGTATGATGGTAAAGTTACTTATGCCGATGCTGACAAGGTAGAAGTTCGCCGTGAAGATGGCTCATTGGATGTTTACCATATCCAAAAATTCCGTCGTTCAAACTCAGGTACTGCCTACAACCAACGTACGCTTGTTAAAGTTGGTGATGTTGTAGAAAAAGGCGACTTTATTGCAGATGGACCTTCTATGGAAAATGGAGAAATGGCGCTTGGACAAAACCCAATTGTTGCCTACATGACATGGGAAGGTTACAACTTCGAGGATGCCGTTATCATGAGCGAACGCTTGGTCAAAGACGATGTCTACACATCTGTTCACCTTGAAGAATACGAATCAGAAACTCGCGATACAAAGCTTGGGCCTGAAGAAATCACTCGTGAAATTCCAAACGTTGGTGAAGATGCTCTTAAAGACCTTGACGAAATGGGTATTATCCGTATCGGTGCTGAGGTTAAAGAAGGGGACATCCTTGTAGGTAAAGTAACACCTAAGGGTGAAAAAGATCTTTCAGCTGAAGAACGTCTCTTGCACGCTATCTTCGGAGACAAATCTCGTGAAGTTCGTGACACTTCTCTTCGTGTACCACACGGTGCCGATGGTGTTGTTCGTGATGTTAAGATCTTTACACGTGCAAATGGAGATGAATTGCAATCAGGCGTTAACATGCTAGTTCGTGTTTACATCGCTCAAAAACGTAAGATTAAGGTCGGAGATAAGATGGCCGGACGTCACGGAAACAAAGGGGTTGTTTCTCGTATCGTTCCTGTGGAAGACATGCCTTACCTTCCAGACGGAACTCCAGTTGATATCATGTTGAACCCACTTGGGGTGCCATCACGTATGAATATCGGTCAGGTTATGGAGCTTCACCTTGGTATGGCAGCTCGTACTCTTGGTATCCACATCGCAACACCAGTCTTTGACGGAGCAAGTTCTGAAGATCTTTGGTCAACTGTTAAGGAAGCAGGTATGGATAGCGATGCTAAGACTATCCTTTACGATGGACGTACTGGTGAACCATTTGATAACCGTGTGTCAGTTGGTGTCATGTACATGATCAAACTCCACCACATGGTTGATGATAAATTGCACGCTCGTTCAGTCGGACCATACTCAACCGTTACCCAACAACCACTCGGAGGTAAAGCTCAGTTTGGTGGACAACGTTTCGGTGAGATGGAGGTTTGGGCGCTTGAAGCCTATGGTGCATCAAATGTCCTTCAAGAAATCTTGACTTACAAGTCTGACGATATCAACGGACGTTTGAAAGCTTATGAAGCTATTACAAAAGGAAAACCAATTCCAAAACCAGGTGTTCCAGAATCCTTCCGAGTTCTTGTTAAAGAATTGCAATCACTTGGTCTCGACATGCGTGTCCTTGACGAAGATGATCAAGAAGTTGAACTTCGTGATCTTGATGAGGGTATGGACGAAGATGTCATCCACGTAGATGACCTTGAAAAAGCACGTAAAAAAGCTGCTGAAGAAGCAAAAGCTGCTTTTGAAGCTGAAGAAGGTGCAAAAGCGGAAGCAACAGAAGAAGCTACTGAACAAGAATAAGTGGCTCACTTAGAATAGAAAGGGAAGAAATAGTGGTTGACGTAAATCGTTTTAAAAGTATGCAAATCACACTAGCTTCTCCAAGTAAAGTCCGTTCATGGTCTTATGGAGAAGTCAAAAAACCTGAAACAATCAATTACCGTACGTTGAAACCAGAACGTGAAGGACTATTCGACGAAGTCATCTTTGGTCCTACAAAAGACTGGGAATGTGCTTGTGGTAAGTACAAACGCATTCGTTACAGAGGGATTGTTTGTGACCGTTGTGGTGTTGAAGTAACGCGTACAAAAGTTCGTCGTGAACGCATGGGACACATCGAGTTGAAAGCTCCTGTATCTCATATCTGGTATTTCAAGGGAATTCCAAGCCGTATGGGCTTGACCCTTGATATGAGCCCTCGTGCCCTCGAGGAAGTTATCTACTTTGCTGCTTACGTGGTGATCGATCCAAAGGATACACCGCTTGAGCACAAATCTATCATGACAGAGCGTGAATATCGTGAGCGCTTGCGTGAATATGGCTACGGATCATTCGTTGCTAAAATGGGTGCCGAAGCTATCCAAGATCTCTTGAAACAAGTAGATCTTGAAAAAGAAATTGCTGAACTCAAAGAAGAATTGAAGACAGCAACTGGACAAAAACGTATCAAAGCCATCCGTCGTTTGGATGTTTTGGATGCCTTTTACAAGTCTGGAAATAAACCTGAATGGATGATTCTTAACATCCTTCCGGTTATTCCACCAGATCTTCGTCCAATGTTGCAGTTGGATGGTGGTCGTTTTGCCTCATCTGACTTGAACGACCTTTACCGTCGTGTTATCAACCGTAACAACCGTTTGGCTCGTTTGCTTGAGTTGAATGCACCAGGTATCATCGTTCAAAATGAGAAGCGTATGCTTCAAGAAGCGGTAGACGCTTTGATTGACAATGGTCGTCGTGGTCGTCCAATCACAGGACCAGGTAGCCGTCCACTTAAATCATTGAGCCACATGCTTAAAGGTAAACAAGGCCGCTTCCGTCAAAACTTGCTCGGTAAACGTGTTGACTTCTCAGGACGTTCCGTTATCGCCGTTGGTCCAACTCTTAAGATGTATCAATGTGGTGTGCCGCGTGAAATGGCTATCGAGCTCTTTAAACCATTCGTTATGCGTGAAATCGTTGCGCGCGATATCGTGCAAAACGTTAAAGCGGCTAAACGCTTGGTAGAACGTGGAGACGAACGCATCTGGGATATCCTTGAAGAAGTGATTAAAGAACACCCAGTGCTTTTGAACCGCGCACCTACCCTTCACCGTTTGGGAATCCAAGCCTTTGAACCTGTCTTGATTGACGGTAAAGCCCTTCGCTTGCACCCACTTGTCTGTGAAGCCTACAATGCCGACTTCGACGGGGACCAAATGGCCATCCACGTACCACTTTCAGAAGAAGCCCAAGCAGAAGCTCGTATCTTGATGCTTGCTGCTGAGCATATCTTGAACCCGAAAGATGGTAAACCAGTTGTTACTCCATCTCAGGACATGGTTTTGGGTAACTACTACTTGACTATGGAAGAAGCAGGTCGTGAAGGTGAAGGCATGGTCTTCAAAGACCGTGACGAAGCTGTCATGGCTTACCGCAATGGTTATGTTCACCTTCACTCACGTGTAGGTATTGCAACAGACAGCCTCAACAAACCATGGACAGAAGAGCAAAAACATAAAGTCTTGCTTACAACTGTTGGTAAGATTCTCTTCAACGATATCATGCCAGAAGGTCTACCTTACTTGCAAGAGCCAAATAATGCTAACTTGACAGAAGGTGTTCCAGACAAATACTTCTTGCCACTAGGTGGAGATATCAAGGAAGCTATCAGCAAACTTGAGCTTAACCCTCCATTCAAGAAGAAAAACCTTGGAAATATCATCGCTGAAATCTTCAAACGTTTCCGTACGACAGAAACTTCTGCCCTACTTGACCGTATGAAGAACCTCGGTTACCACCACTCAACTCTTGCAGGATTGACAGTGGGTATTGCCGATATCCCAGTTGTTGAAGACAAGGCTGAAATCATCGAAGAATCACACAAACGTGTAGAACAAATCACTAAACAATTCCGTCGTGGTATGATCACAGACGACGAACGTTACAATGCCGTTACTGCTGAATGGCGTGCTGCCCGTGAAAAACTTGAGAAACGCTTGATTGCCAACCAAGATCCGAAGAACCCAATCGTTATGATGATGGACTCTGGAGCCCGTGGTAACATCTCAAACTTCTCACAGCTTGCCGGTATGCGTGGTCTGATGGCTGCTCCGAACGGACGTATCATGGAATTGCCAATCCTTTCAAACTTCCGTGAAGGTTTGTCAGTACTTGAAATGTTCTTCTCAACTCACGGTGCTCGTAAAGGTATGACCGATACGGCCCTTAAGACAGCCGACTCAGGTTACTTGACTCGTCGTTTGGTTGACGTTGCCCAAGACGTGATTATCCGTGAAGATGACTGTGGAACTGATCGTGGTCTCTTGATCCGTTCTATCACTGAAGGTAAAGAGATGATTGAGTCTCTTGAAGAACGTCTCAATGGTCGTTACACTAAGAAAACTGTTAAACACCCAGAAACTGGTGCAGTTATCATTGGTCCAAATGAATTGATCACAGAAGACAAGGCTCGTGAAATTGTGAATGCTGGTGTTGAAGAAGTAACTATCCGCTCAGTATTTACATGTAACACTCGTCATGGTGTCTGCCGTCACTGTTACGGTATCAACTTGGCGACTGGTGATGCGGTTGAAGTTGGTGAAGCAGTAGGTACAATCGCTGCCCAATCTATCGGGGAACCTGGTACACAGCTTACAATGCGTACCTTCCACACGGGTGGGGTTGCCTCAAATACCGATATCACTCAGGGTCTTCCTCGTGTCCAAGAAATCTTTGAAGCCCGCAATCCTAAAGGGGAAGCGGTTATCACAGAAGTCAAAGGACAAGTTACTGCTATCGAAGAAGATGCTTCAACTCGTACTAAGAAAGTCTTCGTTAAAGGTGAAACTGGTGAAGGCGAATACGTGGTACCATTCACAGCCCGTATGCGTGTCGAAGTTGGTGATCAAGTATCTCGTGGTGCGGCATTGACAGAAGGTTCTATCCAACCAAAACGTCTCCTTGCTGTACGTGATGTCTTGTCAGTTGAAACCTACCTTCTTGGTGAAGTACAAAAAGTTTACCGTAGCCAAGGGGTAGAAATCGGAGACAAACACATTGAGGTAATGGTTCGTCAAATGATCCGTAAAGTTCGTGTTATGGATCCAGGGGACACAGATCTTCTCATGGGAACTCTTATGGACATCAACGACTTTACAGATGCTAACAAGGACGTTCTCATCGCAGGTGGAGTACCAGCGACAGGTCGTCCAGTCCTTATGGGAATCACCAAAGCCTCACTTGAAACAAATAGTTTCTTGTCAGCGGCTTCCTTCCAGGAAACAACTCGTGTCCTTACAGATGCGGCTATCCGTGGTAAGAAAGACCATCTCCTTGGTCTTAAGGAAAATGTTATCATCGGTAAGATTATCCCAGCTGGTACAGGTATGGCACGTTACCGTAACCTTGAACCACAAGCTATCAATGAAGAAGAATACCTTAACCCTCCAGTAGAGGAAGAAGGAAATGAAGAAACAACAGAAGTAGTTGTGGATACTGCCGTTGAAACTGTGGGAGAAACAGTAGAATAAGAGAGAATGAGAGAACCCTCGGGTTCTCTCATTCTCTTTTCTGAAAATTTTCTCCATTTTTCCATGCAATGTGGTAAAATAAAAGAAAGAAGCTGACAAAGGAGACAGGTATGGAACAAACATTTTTTATCATCAAACCAGACGGTGTAAAAAGAGGGCTAGTTGGTGAAGTGTTGAAACGCATCGAACAACGTGGATTTACAATCGAAAAATTGGAGTTGCGTACAAAGGTTTCAGAAGAGTTGATTGACCAACACTATCATGACTTGGTTGGTCAGAGTTTTTACCCACCGATTCGTGAATTTATGACTTCAGGCCCAGTTCTTGTGGGTATCATCTCTGGTCCCAAAGTAATTGAAACTTGGCGGACCATGATGGGTGCTACTCGTCCAGAAGAAGCTTTACCAGGAACTATTCGAGGTGATTTTGCAAAAGCTGCTGGAGAAAACCAAGCTATTCAAAATGTTGTGCATGGTTCAGATTCAGAAGAGTCAGCTAAGCGAGAAATTACTCTTTGGTTTGACGGAAAGTAGTAAAAGTTTGATGTAAGGGTTACTTGCATCAAACTTTTTTGCATTTTAGAGTAGAAAACTGACAGTTGAGAAATATTCTAGCAATGGGGAGGATTTCTAGCCTATAATAAGAGCAAGTAAGGGAGGAAGAATGATGGAAAAAATGAAAAAGCAAATTCGTATTTTGTTATTGTTTACGATTTTTGGTATCAGTAGCTGTTCTTGTTTAAGTTTATCGACTTGGTCTTTGGTGTTAGATCAAAACTGCTTCTATTATTTAGTTGGTATGTTGCTTCTTGCCAGTATTGGTGCAGGGCTAAACTATTATAGGGGGCAGGGAAATCAACATTATTCAGTTTTTAAAGAAGATAAGCAACAATTCTTGTATAGCCTATTGCTCTTAGTAAATATTTTGGGTTTAGTCTTAATTGTCATAGACCATATCCTTACAGGAAAAATATCCGTAGAAGGGTTTGTGGAATACTTTTTACCGAGTTTCTTTTTCTTATTTGGTATTGATTTGTTAGTTTTTCTGCCGATTCAGAAGTATGTAAATGGATTGAAAAAGATTTTGGGTAAGAAGGAAATGTGTTTTATTAGTGGACTAGCTATTCTAATCTTTCTCAGAAATCCTTGGATGTTATTATCCATGACCTTTTATATTGCCTTGGGAATGCTATTTCTAGGACTGTTGGTGCCAAAAGTCATTCGCTGGGAAGTCTCATTTTATAGCCACCTGATGAGAGATATCTTATTAGTTGTCTTTTTACTGTTCCTATTTTAAGATTATAACAAGGACTGGTTCAAGTTTTTAATTCATAATATAGAATTCATAGATAATACCTAGACAAAGAACAAGTTTTTGGTATAATAGAAACATGTACTCTAAAAGTGAAGAAGAATTACAGTCCTTGGGTGAGCGTTTGGGCTGTTTATTAGAAAAGAATGATGTTTTAATTCTGAGTGGAGAACTTGGAGCCGGCAAAACGACCTTTACAAAAGGCCTTGCTAAAGGATTACATATTTCTCAGATGATTAAGAGTCCAACCTATACTATTGTGAGGGAGTATGAAGGTCGTCTTCCTCTTTATCATTTAGATGTTTATCGTATAGAGGGGGATGCTGATTCTATTGATTTGGATGAGTTTCTCTTTGGTGGCGGGGTGACTGTCATCGAGTGGGGAAATCTCTTAGGTGATGCCCTGCCAGATACTTATTTAGAATTGGAAATTCTAAAAGAAGGAGACGGTCGCAGATTACATTTCCAAGCAAAGGGTTTGCGTGCAGAAAAGCTTTTAGAGGAGCTTCAGCATGGAGTATGAATTGCTCATTAGAGAAGCAGAATCTGATGATGCTGCTGAGTTAGTGACATTTTTAAATCGTGTCAGTGTAGAAACAGATTTTACCAGTCTGGACAGGAATGGCATTTTGATGACAGATACTGAGATGGAGTTGTTTTTGGATAAACAGGCTCATTCAGAAAATCAAATCACTTTACTAGCCTTGCTGAATGATGAAATTGCTGGCTTTGTAAATATCACAGCTGATCAACGTAAGAGAGTTCGTCACATTGGAGATCTCTTTATTGTGATTGGTAAGAAGTATTGGAATAATGGACTGGGGAGTTTGTTACTTGAAGAAGTCGTAGAATGGGCACAGGCTAGTGGCATTCTTCGTAGACTTCAACTCACTGTCCAAACTCGTAATCAGGCTGCAGTTCATTTATATCAAAAGCAAGGTTTTGTAATTGAAGGTAGACAAGAGCGCGGTGCGTACATAGAAGAAGGGAAATTTATAGATGTTTACCTGATGGGTAGACTGATAGATTGATAGAAATATGGTTAAAAAAATTATTGGAATGGTGCTAGCTTTTCTAGCTGTGACAGTTTTGGGTGTGGGTGTTTTTGCTTATACCATTTATCAACAAGGTACAGAAACTTTATCAAGAACTTATAAAAAAATTGGTGAAGAAACCAATGTTATTGAGGCTACTGAACCCTTAACAATCCTTTTAATGGGGGTTGATACTGGAAATGTGGAACGAACTGACCCTTGGGAGGGAAATAGTGATTCCATGATTCTCTTGACGGTTAATCCGCACACGAAAAAGACAACGATGTTAAGTTTGGAACGTGATATCTTGACTAAAATTCAGCATAAAGATGGTAGTGTTGAGGAAGCTAAACTAAATGCCGCCTACGCTGGTGGTGGTGCGGAATTGGCAATCTCAACTATCCAGAAAATGATGAATATTCATATCGATCGTTACGTTATGGTGAATATGCAGGGGTTGCAACAATTAGTCGATGCAGTGGGCGGTATAACTGTCAATAACACGCTAGGTTTCCCAATTTCTATTAGTGACCAAGAGGAATTTAATACCATTTCTATTGGTGTTGGGCAGCAAACTCTAAATGGTGAAGAAGCTCTTGTTTATTCTCGCATGCGCTACCAAGATCCAGAAGGGGACTACGGACGTCAGAAGCGTCAGCGTGAAGTCATTCAAAAGGTTGTTGAAAAAGTTCTTAGCTTGAATAGTGTTAGTCACTATCAGTCTATCTTAAAAGCCCTAAGTACCAATATGCAGACCAACATTGATTTATCAGCGAAAAGTATTCCACAATTACTTGGTTATCAAGATTCCTTCAAGAATATTGAAACACATCAATTGCGAGGAGAAGATGCTGAACTGCAGGGCATTTCTTACCAGATTGTTACAACTGAGCATATGTTAGAAATGCAAAATCTCTTACGTCGTTCACTAGGTAAAGAGGAAGTAACTGAAGTAGAAACCAATGCTGTGTTATACGAAGCAACTCTTGGAAGAACTGCTACACCAACGAATGCTTCAAGTGTAGAAATAGAACAAAATTAATAATGAAATCGTGGGAAATTTCCTGCGATTTTTTCAAAAAAATACGAATAGATAGGTAGGAGGAAACATGAAAGCAGAAATCATTGCTGTTGGAACAGAGATTTTGACAGGACAGATTGTCAATACCAATGCCCAGTTTTTATCGGAAAAACTAGCAGAGATTGGAGTAGACGTCTATTTTCAGACGGCTGTAGGAGACAATGAAGCTCGTCTCTTGTCTTTGCTCGAAATTGCCAATAAACGTAGCAGTCTGGTGATTTTGACAGGTGGTTTGGGGCCAACTGAGGACGATTTGACCAAACAAACCTTAGCTAAATTCTTAGGGAAAGAATTAGTCTTTGATTCTCAGGCCCAGGAGAAGTTGGATGTCTTTTTCGCCCAGAGACCAGACTATGCCCGAACACCGAATAACGAAAGACAAGCTCAAATTGTAGAAGGGGCGACTCCACTACCAAACGAAACAGGACTGGCTGTGGGAGGAATGTTAGAAGTCAATGGAGTGACCTATGTCGTCCTTCCCGGTCCACCAAGTGAATTAAAACCCATGGTTTTAAACCAACTTCTACCTAAGTTGATGACAGGGAGTAAGCTATATTCCCGAGTTCTTCGTTTCTTTGGGATTGGCGAAAGTCAGTTGGTTACGATTTTGTCTGATTTGATTGATAATCAAACAGATCCGACCTTGGCACCTTATGCAAAGACAGGCGAGGTAACCTTGCGTCTGTCAACAAAAGCTAGCAACCAAGAAGAGGCGAATCAAGCGCTGCATATCTTGGAACATCAAATCTTAGGTCGCCAGACTTTCGAAGGAATTTCTTTACGAGACCTCTGTTATGGTTATGGAGAGGAGGCTAGTTTGGGCAGCATTGTGGTAGAAGAACTGAAAAAACAAGGGAAAACTATCACGGCTGCAGAGAGCTTGACGGCAGGTCTTTTCCAAGCTACCGTAGCGGATTTTTCGGGTGCTTCAAGTATATTTAAGGGTGGTTTTGTGACCTATAGCTTGGAGGAAAAATCAAAAATGTTGGATATTCCTGTCAAGGATTTGGAAGAACAGGGTGTGGTGTCTGAATTTACAGCTCAGAAGATGGCTGAGCAGGCGCGAAGCAAGACCCAGTCAGATTTTGGCCTTAGTTTGACTGGAGTGGCAGGACCAGATAGCCTAGAAGGGCACCCAGCTGGGACAGTCTTCATAGGCTTAGCTCAAGAGCATGGAACTGAGGTCATAAAGGTCAATATCGGAGGCAGAAGTCGAGCAGATGTACGTCATATTGCAGTTATGCATGCCTTTAACCTAGTTCGCAAGGCTTTATTAAGTGACTAACTTTTGATATAATAGTAGATAGGTCTAAGGACCATTAGAATGTAGGAGAATAGAATGGCGAAAAAACCAAAAAAATTAGATGAAATTTCAAAAAAATTCGGGGCAGAACGTGAAAAAGCCTTGAATGACGCTCTTAAATTGATTGAGAAAGACTTTGGTAAAGGATCAATCATGCGTTTGGGTGAACGTGCCGAGCAAAAGGTGCAAGTGATGAGCTCAGGTTCCTTGGCTCTTGACATTGCCCTTGGTTCAGGTGGTTATCCTAAGGGACGTATCATTGAAATCTATGGACCAGAGTCATCTGGTAAGACAACAGTTGCCCTTCATGCAGTTGCGCAAGCGCAAAAAGAAGGTGGTATTGCAGCCTTTATCGATGCGGAACATGCCCTCGATCCAGCTTATGCTGCGGCCCTTGGTGTCAACATTGACGAATTGCTCTTGTCTCAACCAGACTCAGGAGAGCAAGGTCTTGAGATTGCAGGAAAATTGATTGACTCAGGTGCAGTTGACCTTGTCGTAGTCGACTCAGTTGCAGCCCTTGTGCCTCGTGCGGAAATTGATGGAGATATCGGAGATAGCCACGTTGGTTTGCAGGCTCGTATGATGAGCCAGGCTATGCGTAAGCTCGGTGCTTCTATCAATAAAACAAAAACTATTGCCATCTTTATCAACCAATTGCGTGAAAAAGTTGGGGTTATGTTTGGAAATCCAGAAACAACTCCTGGTGGACGTGCTTTGAAATTCTACGCTTCAGTGCGTTTGGATGTTCGTGGAAGCACACAAATCAAGGGAACTGGTGACCAAAAAGACACCAACGTCGGTAAAGAAACTAAGATCAAGGTCGTGAAAAATAAGGTGGCTCCACCGTTTAAGGAAGCCTTCGTTGAAATCATGTACGGAGAAGGTATTTCTAAGACTGGTGAACTTTTGAAGATCGCAAGCGATTTGGATATCATCAAAAAAGCAGGAGCTTGGTACTCTTACAAGGATGAGAAAATCGGGCAAGGTTCTGAAAATGCTAAGAAATACTTGGCAGATAACCCAGAAGTCTTTGATGAGATTGACCATCAAGTCCGTGTTCAATTTGGTTTGATTGATGGAGAAGAAGCTGTTGAAAGCAAAAAAGATGAAGCAGTTCAAGCAGATTCTGTGAATGAAGAGGTAACTCTTGACCTAGGCGATGAGCTTGAAATCGAAATTGAAGAATAAGCTGTTAAAGTAGTGGAGAAATCCGCTGCTTTTTTGTTGCCTTGTTCTGGTTTTCAGCTCACGCATAGTTTGCTGTTTCTTGTCGCTCCTCTAGAAAGCTGATATAATAGCCTTATGAATAAAAAACGAACAGTGGACCTGATACATGGTCCGATTCTTCCCTCGCTCTTAAGCTTCGCCTTCCCAATCTTGCTATCAAATATTTTTCAACAACTCTATAATACTGCTGATGTCTTGATTGTTGGGCGATTTCTTGGTCAAGAATCCTTGGCGGCGGTAGGAGCGACAACTGCCATTTTTGACCTGATTGTAGGTTTTACTCTTGGTGTTGGTAATGGGATGGGGATTGTTATTGCCCGTTATTACGGGGCTCGGAATTTTACTAAAATCAAGGAAGCAGTAGCAGCTACTTGGATTTTAGGTGCTCTTTTGAGTATTGTGGTCATGCTGATGGGTTTTCTGGGACTGTATCCACTTTTACAGTACTTGGATACCCCTGCAGAAATTCTTTCTCAGTCCTATCAATATATATCTATGATTGTGACCTGTGTTAGTGTCAGTTTTGCTTATAATCTCTTTGCAGGTTTGTTGCGATCTATTGGTGACAGTCTGGCAGCTCTGGGATTTTTGATTTTCTCTGCCTTGGTTAATGTGGTTCTGGATCTTTATTTTATTACGCAACTCCAACTGGGAGTTCAATCTGCGGGACTTGCTACCATCATTTCGCAAGGCTTATCAGCGGTTCTCTGCTTTTATTATATCCGTAAAAGTGTGCCAGAACTTTTGCCTCAACTCAAGCATTTCAAATGGGATAAGGCCTTGTACGCGGATCTCTTGGAGCAAGGTTTGGCTATGGGCTTGATGAGTTCAATTGTGTCCATCGGCAGTGTGATTTTACAGTCTTCTGTTAATACCTTTGGTGCAGTGATTATTAGTGCCCAGACGGCGGCTCGACGCATTATGGCCTTTGCCCTTCTTCCTATGACCGCTATTTCTGCCTCGATGACGACCTTTGCTTCTCAGAATCTAGGAGCTAAACGACCAGACCGCATTGTTCAAGGCCTTCGAATCGGCAGTCGTCTAAGCATATCCTGGGCAGGCTTTATCTGTATCTTTCTATTTTTTGCCAGTCCAGCCTTGGTTTCCTTCTTGGCTAGTTCGACGGATAGCTACTTGGTAGAAAATGGAAGTCTCTATCTGCAAATCAGTTCAGCCTTTTATCCTATTTTGAGTCTCTTACTGATTTATCGTAATTGCTTGCAGGGTTTGGGGCAAAAAGTCCTTCCTCTGCTTTCTAGCTTTATAGAACTAATCGGGAAAATCGCTTTTGTGGTCTTGATTATTCCTTGGGCAGGCTATAGGGGAGTTATCCTTTGTGAACCCCTTATCTGGGTTGCCATGACCATACAACTTTATTTTTCACTGTTTCGTCACCCTTTGATAAAAGAAGGCAAGGAAATCTTGGTAGCAAAAGTACCATCCTAGCTTGATTTGCTAAATAAAATCCATTTCCTCTAGTGAAAATAGAAAAAACTTGTGTTATAATAAGAAAGATTAAAATGTGAAAAAAGGAGATTCCTAATGGGACGTAAATGGGCCAATATCGTAGCCAAGAAAACGGCTAAAGATGGAGCTAACTCTAAAGTATATGCAAAATTTGGTGTAGAAATCTATGTAGCAGCTAAAAAAGGTGATCCAGATCCAGAATCAAACTCAGCCTTGAAATTCGTTATCGACCGTGCTAAACAAGCCCAAGTACCAAAACACGTTATCGATAAAGCTTTGGACAAGGCTAAAGGAAACACAGACGAAACCTTTACAGAAGGACGTTACGAAGGTTTTGGACCAAATGGTTCTATGTTGATCGTGGATACTTTGACTTCAAACGTTAACCGTACAGCGGCTAATGTCCGTGCAGCTTTTGGTAAAAATGGCGGAAACATGGGTGCTTCAGGTTCGGTTTCATACCTATTTGACAACAAGGGTGTTATCGTATTTGCTGGTGAAGATGCGGACGCAGTCTTTGAGCAATTGCTAGAAGCAGATGTGGATGTGGACGATGTAGAAGCAGAAGAAGGAACAATCACTGTTTATACAGCGCCAACTGACCTTCACAAGGCTATCGTTGCTTTACGTGAGTCAGGTATCGAAGAATTCCAAGTGACAGAATTGGAAATGATTCCTCAGTCGGAAGTGGAATTGTCAGGCGATGACCTTGAAACTTTTGAAAAACTGTACAGCGTCCTTGAAGACGACGAAGACGTACAAAAAATCTACACAAACGTGGACGGATTCTAATTTAACCTAGAAAACATAATCCTAAGTGAAAAACTCACTTGGGATTTTTTTAATCAAGAAAATAGTTCTCATGAAAACTTTTTTCTTGACATCCCTCCTCAAAGTGATAAAATAGTTCTCATGAAAACTTATTTAGTTCCTAGGAGAACTAAATACAAGGATTAGAAAGGAGCAATCATGGATAAACCGATGTTAGTCTTTAAGCGTTTTGGTCACCAGATTCATTTGATGGTACAAAAGGAAGCCAAACGTTGTGGTATTGAGTTTATGGGTGGACCACAAGGTCAGGTGTTGCGTTTTTTGGATAATCGTGAGAAAAATCAAGACTTGGTCTTGATTAAAGATATCGAGCAGGAACTCAATATTACCAAGTCTGTTGCTAGTAATTTGGTCAAGCGTATGGTGCAAAATGGTTTGGTGGAATTGGAGGCGAGTCCTAGCGATAAGCGGGCAAAATTTGTTTGTTTGACGGACAAAGCACGTTCTCAGATGCAACAGGTTAAGGCTTTTTTTGAACGAATAGACAAGCAGTTGATGGAAGGCATTGATGAAGATGAATTACTGATTTTTGAGAAAGTTCTCGGTCAACTACAGGAAAATATCAAGGGAATAGGAGGAGAGAATGAAGAAATTAGCCAAACGAATTAGTAGAAAAGAATGGGGGATGATTTTACTATCCATTCTCTTTACTTGCTTTTCGGTCTATCTAGAGCTGGAAGTGCCGACCTATATCTCGAAAATTACGGATTTGCTAGGTAGTCAAGGAACTAATTTAGATGAGTTATGGCAACCAGCAGGTATGATGGTGGGAATGTCCTTTCTTGCCTTCTTGTCCGCAGTTGCAGTTGGATTTTTTGCGTCCAGAGTAGCTGCTTCTTATACTAGTAGGTTGAGAAGCGATATTTTTAACCGAGTTTTAGACTACTCGCAGACAGAGATTAAGAAATTCTCTATTCCCAGTCTTCTAACTCGTACTACCAATGATATTACTCAGGTTCAGATGTTGATTACTATGGGCTTGCAAGTGGTTACGCGTGGTCCGATTATGGCTATCTGGGCCATCGGGAAGATTTTAGGACATTCAGAATACTGGCTCTGGGCCGTACTTGTGGCAGTGATTGTCAATGTTTTGATGACGACCGTTTTGATGACGTTAGCCTTTCCAAAACAATCCTTGATTCAAAGTCTGACTGATAAACTGAACAGTATCACTCGCGAGAGTTTAACAGGTATTCGTGTTGTCCGTGCCTACAATGCAGAGGATTACCAAAATGAAAAATTTGCAGCAGCAAATGATGAGCTGACATGTTTGAATTTGTTTGTCAATCGTCTTATGGCTATTTTGAACCCCATCATGATGGGAATTTCAAGTGGTTTGAGTGTGGCGATTTACTGGATTGGGGCCTATGTAATCAGCGATGCTGCTCCAACAGCGCGTCTGCCTCTCTTTAGTGACATGGTTGTTTTCATGTCTTATGCTATGCAGGTTGTCATGGGCTTCCTTCTTATGGGGGCGCTCTTCATCGTTCTTCCCCGAACTATGGTCTCTGCTAAGCGGATTAATCAAGTTTTAGATTTGCATTCTTCTATCCAAAACCCTGCTCAAGTGCAGCTGGCTGATGAAAACCTCAAAGGTCAGGTCGAGTTTAAGGATGTGACCTTCCGCTATGCGGCAAATTCGGAGGCAGTTATCGAGCATGTTAGCTTTAGAGCGGAAGCTGGTCAAACAGTGGCCTTTATAGGGTCGACAGGTTCTGGTAAGTCAACTCTAGTCAATCTGATTCCACGTTTCTACGATGTATCAGCAGGAGAAATTCTGGTAGACGGTCTTAATGTTCAAGACTATGACTTGAATGATTTGCGCAACAAGGTTGGTTATATTCCTCAGAAAGCGGTTCTCTTTTCAGGTGATGTCAAGGGCAATTTAGATTTTGGACACAGTCAAGAAACACCGCTTAGTGAGCAGGCTATGTGGCAAGCTCTGGAATTGGCCCAGTCTAAGAACTTTATCGAAGACAAGGAAGCTGGCTTAGCGTCAGAAGTAGCCCAAGGAGGAACCAACTTCTCAGGTGGTCAAAGACAGCGTCTGGCAATTGCGCGTGCCTTGGCTCGGAAACCAGAAATCCTCATCTTTGATGACTCCTTCTCAGCCTTGGACTACAAGACAGACCGAGTTTTACGTCAAGATTTAGCTGAAAAAACTAAGTCTATGACCAAGCTCATTGTCGCACAGCGTATCTCAACGATTATGGATGCAGATTTGATTTTGGTCTTGGATCAAGGTAAAGTCGTGGGACAAGGCACCCACAAGGAACTTCTAGCTAATAACGAAGTTTACCAAGAAATTGCCTATTCACAACTATCGAAGGAGGAATTGGAACATGGAAAATAAGAAAATATCTCTTTTGAAACAGAGTAAACCCTATCTTGCAGGCCTCCAGTTTGCCCTTCTGATAGCCTTTCTAGCAACAATCGTATCCAATATCATTACTGTATATGGTCCAACCCGTATCAAGGAAATGACCAATATCATTGCAAGTGGTCTGGAAACAAGTGTGGATGTCGCGGCGGTTGCAGCTATTGGTGGTTTTTTGGCCGTGATTTATGTGATTGGACTCTTATCAAATTATTTGCAGGCCTTCCTGTTTACAACAGCCATTCAACGTTTTTCAGAGCGTTTGAGAACAGCTATTGCAGATAAAATTAATCGCCTACCATTGAGATATTTTGATGGACATTCTCAAGGGGATACCTTGTCTCGTGTAACCAATGATGTTGACACTGCAGCTCAGTCTCTCAATCAAAGTCTAGGAACAGTTCTCTCATCTAGTTTACTGGTCGTGGCGGTCTTAGTAACCATGTTTGGCATGAACTGGATTTTAGCCTTGGTGACGGTTGTTTCAACTCTTATTGGTTTTGCTTTCGTGTCTGTCTTTATGGGCAAATCACAGGGCTTCTTTAAGAGTCAGCAACAGGATTTGGCAGCTGTAAATGGTTATGTGGAAGAAATGTACTCTGGTCATAATGTGGTGACTAGCTACAATGCTATCGAGAGCACGAAAGAAGAGTTTGCGACATTAAACCATCGTCTATATGACAGTATCTGGAAATCTCAGTTTATTTCAGGGATTATGATGCCGATTATGGTGTTTATTGGGAACTTTAGCTATGCCTTGGTGATTATTGTTGGTGCAGCCTTAGCTCTGAATGGGCAGATTAGTATAGGGATTATCGTTGCCTTTATGGCCTACGTTCGGATCTTTTCTCAACCCCTTTCCCAAATTGCTCAAGGGATTACCAGTCTTCAGCAGGCTAGCGCAGCCATGGGACGTGTCTTCGAATTCTTAGCCGAAGATGAAATGGAAGATGAATCCCATAAAGAAAGACAATTGAGCGATATGAAAGGTCAAGTAGTCTTTGATCGAGTTTCCTTTGGTTATACACCAGAGCGAACCATTATTCATGACTTTTCTGCGACCGCTCATGCAGGTCAAAAGGTTGCCATTGTCGGACCTACTGGAGCTGGTAAGACAACCATTGTCAATCTTTTGATGAAGTTCTATGAGATTGATAAGGGAAGCATCCGTATTGATGGTGTCGATACCAAGGAGATGAAGCGTTCGGAAGTGCATGATGCCTTTTCAATGGTCTTGCAGGACACTTGGCTCTTTGAAGGCACTATCCGAGACAATCTCATCTATAACCAAACAGGTATTAGTGATGAGCGCGTGATTGAAGCTAGCAAGGCTGTAGGGATTCACCACTTTATTATGACCCTACCAGATGGTTACGATACAGTCTTGGACGACACAGTGACCTTGTCTGTCGGACAAAAACAACTCTTGACCATTGCTCGTGCTTTGCTGAAAGATGCTCCACTCCTAATCCTAGATGAGGCGACTTCTTCTGTTGATACTCGTACAGAGGAATTGATTCAGAAAGCTATGGATCGTTTGATGGAGGGAAGAACTTCCTTTGTCATCGCCCACCGCTTGTCAACCATCCGTAATGCTGATCTGATTCTTGTCATGAAAGATGGCAATATCATTGAGCAAGGCAATCATGATGAGCTAATGGCGCAAGCTGGTTTTTACGCTGACCTCTACAACAGTCAGTTTACAGAAGATGAAGCGGAAGAATAAACCCAAAGAAGGCTTGACGGCCTTCTTTTTCTGCACTATACTAGAAGACAAGTGCTTCCCTATAAGCAAAATTTGAGTAAGTGATGAGAAAATATATGAAAAATTATCAAGAATGGTATGACCACATTGCTGGTAAGATTAAAAATGAGCCCTTTCTTCTGAGCTTGTTAAGAACTTTTAATCGCTTCATGACAGTAGTTATGCCTATAGTTTATCTAACCTTATTAGCCACTACCTACTTCCAAGAAGGACTTGGGAAACAGGTCTGGATCTATGTGTTTGTCCCTGCGTCAGGTTTTGTGATTTTGTCCTTTCTTCGTAAGAAAATCAATGCTCCTAGGCCTTATGAGGAATGGACTATTAAACCCTTGCTTGACAGAGATAGTCCTGGTCGATCTATGCCCAGTCGTCATGTCTTTTCAGCAACCATTATCTCCATGGCTTGCTTTCATGCTAGTTTATCTGTAGGGATTATCTTGTTAGTCTTGTCAGCCTTCCTCGGTCTAGTGAGAGTTTTAGGGGGAGTGCATTATCCCAAGGATGTAGTGGTTGGTTATATTTGTGCCCTTGTGTGGGGTGTGATTTTCTTTCTATTTTGACCTGCAAGTTAAGGTGGCCCTAGAACCACTTACGGGGTTAAAGTAACCACTTGCTTTTTTGCTCTTGTTTTCTTATTTTGGCTTTGATATAGTAGAGTCAGAAAGGATATGGAATGAAGTTACGAATCGAAATTGACAGCAATTTAGAGGAAACTGAAATTGTCATCAAGGCAGCGGCTTTGACAGATGAGATTGCGGATTTACAGCGCCTCTTGCAAGAATCCAAGTCTCCTAGGTTGATTTTTTACAAGGGGACGGGTGAATATTATCTGGACTTGTCGGAAATTCTTTTCTTTGAAACAGAGGGGAACAAGATTTACGCCCATACCCAGAAAGATGCCTACGAGGTTCGACTTAAACTCTATGAGTTAGAGTCTATCCTGCCCCGTTATTTCAGTCGAGTATCCAAGTCGACCATTGCTAATATTCGGCAAGTTTACTCGGTGGACAAGTCCTTTTCAGGAACGGGCACCATTTCCTTTTATCAGACCCACAAGGAGGTTCATGTGTCACGGCATTACCAATCCCTCCTAAAAGAAAATCTAAGAAACATGAGGTAAGAACATGAAAAAGAAAGTATTTGGTATTGTGTTGCTAGTATTGGCGGCATGGATTTTATTACAGGGACATTATGGTGTCCCATCCTTGGAGACTAAGTATTCTCCCTTCATCTTTATTGCTTTTCTTTTTTATAAGGCAATAGAATCTTCCCTTAGGCATCATTGGACAAGTGCCACTTTTTTAGCATTAACAGCATTAAATATAGTGAATCTTTTTTATGATTGGATTCAGCTATCTCCGGTTTCACTTATTTGGGCTAGTATTTTAATCGTAATGGGTGTCAGCACACTCACTCACTCTAACAGAACTTGGAATGGGAAAAAATGGTGGCATGATGGTGAAAAGACCATTCTTATAGATAAGGAAGTCGCTTTTGGGACGGGGACTTTCTACAAGCAAAACCAAGAATTGGTAGAAGACCAAGTAGAAGTTGGTTTTGGCAGTGCCAAGATATATTATGACAATGCAGAGATTTTAGGAGATACCGCAACCCTGAAGGTGGAAGTTGGTTTCGGAAGTGCAGTTATTTATGTTCCCCAACATTGGGAAGTTGATTTAAAGGTAGAAACTTTCTTTGGTGCAGCTAAGGCAGATGCTCCTGTAGCCCCAACCAGCAAAACCTTGATTATTCGCGGGGAAGTGGCTTTTGGTAAACTTGGTGTTGTCTACGTCAAATAAAAAAATCTTCCGTAAGTGTCTAGAGTTTTGGGAAAGTGAAAAATTAAATATCATAAAACTTGAGAGAGCGAGAAAATCGCTCTCTTTTTTCGTTGCAAAAATTAAAGAAAGGAGAAAAAATGTCAGATAATCCAGAATTGATGGGATATATTTAGGGAAATAAATTATATGCCTTGATTCTATAATTTATTTCATTGTCCCTTTAAAACAGATTTTCTCATTATCCATTATGATATAGCTGTAAATTAACACTAGCTTGTGACAAGAAAGGATTACCTATGAAACAACACAAAACAAAGGTCTCAAGGTTGACTAGAGACATAATGATTTTAGATTTGATGAATACAATGGGATGGACTAGAAGCCGTGCTATTGCAGCTATTGAAGAGTTAGAGCAAACTCATCTTGTTTATTTTCCTGAAGCTGGTGGCTTGAGGTTACAAGTTGTAGGAGGCTACTAATGGCGGATATCACAATTGATCAACTAGCTACTCTAACTTTTTATCAAATTCCAGAAATATTTTTCACCCGTATTCAACACAATGAGAACGGCTATGTCAAATTGACTAGTTCTTACACAGGTCTTTCATCTGATGCTAAGTTAGCTTATGGGGCTCTCTATAATCGTTGTAAATTAAGTATCAGTTCATTCCAGAAGGGCAATAGAGATTACGTTGATGAAAATGGAGCAGTCTTTCTAATTTTTACAGTTTCTGACTTGATGCTACTACTGGATAAGGGAAAGATGAAGGTTACTAAAATCAAGAAAGAACTGCAAGAACATGGTCTCTTACGGGAAGTTAGGCAGGGACTCAATAAGCCAAATAGACTTTATCTTCAGCTAGTAGATGCTAATTTAGAAATAGTGGAGCACTATTCAGCTGATGGTGAGTTACTGAAGAGGGTTAATGCTTTTGGTAAAGTTCTCTATGAAAAAGTACCCCAAAGCATTGGTAATAGCGAAAGTATCAAAAATGGACGTCCGCAAAATGGACTTCAAAACGTCCACGAAGCGGACGGAATAAATACAGAGAGGAGTCAGACAGAGTCCTCATACGATACTAATCGATACGAGGGCGAGTCATCTTTATCTGATTTATCAATCTCTGAAGCATTTAAAATGGGGCAACATGGTTTTCTTTCTCCTACTCTAGTTCAGAAACTCAGTTTGTTTGGAAAAGATGCAAAAATTCTTGAAAATAAAATCTATCAATCAAAACGTCAAGTTGAGAAGAATTACAATAACCTCTTAGCTAATCAGGAAATTTATGGAGAGGTTTGGCTGCAAGATCTTGAACGTGAGCTTGATAAATTGATTTTCAAAATTAAAACAGGAGAGACTGAAGAAAAACCAATCCAGAATGTTCCAGCGTACTTCTACAAAATGATGATTCGCTTCTGGAAAATGGCTCTGCTTATCGAAAAAGAACAGGGCTTTATGGAGCTATCAAGACAAAGTGAGCTCGCTAGAAAATTCCCTGATGAGTGCCCTAGTCTGATTGCATACTATTATCCAGATAAACTGTCGGAGACGAAACTCAATAGCTATTTATCAGAATTGTCTAAGGGAGTTGAAACATGTTAAAAGATGAATTTAGATCAATTGATGGTAAAGTGCTAACGATAGGTCGTAGCCCGAAGGAGAAAATCTACATGGTTCCTAAAGCTGTTTTTGATTTACCGAAAAAAGAAAGAGCTGAGAAACTCAGCCAAATTTTCTCATCATGGCAACAGAAAGAGGATTGATTTCATGGGATTGTTTAATAACCAAGAGAGAATGAACAGATTACAAGCTGTGAAGGCTACACCTTCTCAACCAGTTCAAGAGATTGAAATGATTGTAGAGTATTTTGATAAAACGGTAGACAGTATTTCCGTCACTTCCAACTTAGAGGAACTAGAAAAAATGGTATCAAGTTCATTTGGAACAGGAGCGAGTATGAATTTTCCATCAGCGACTCCGCCGTTTTCTATCAATCCTCGCTGGGTGAAGAAGATAACTTATCGGACAAAATAAGGAACAATATCAGGAGGATAGTAATGTTTAAACTAGTTACAATGGCTTTATTATTGATCTTAGCTTATGGAATAGGGCTTGTCATGCTGGAGCTGAAGAATGCTCCTCTGATGGATGATGAAATACTATCAAGTCCAAATAATGAAGGAGACAAGTAGATGTGAGGAAACAAACACAAAATCGTATCAGAGAATTACGAAAGCAGTCTAGATTGTCTCAGCAAGCCTTGGCTGATCAGATAGGAGTATTTCGTAACACCATATCGAACTGGGAAACAGGATATAGTCAGATAAGTCTTGAAAATGCTAAAAAAGTAGCAGAATACTTTGGTGTAACTATTGACTACCTGTTAGGATCAGAATCGGACCAAACCTAGTACAGATAACTCTATATTGACCGAGAAGTCATTAAACTACAGACCTTTGAAAACTGAATACAAGGCTTGCCCTGATACAGCGTGGCTATGGATAAAAAAGAAACGGGGGCGAGTAGCAAACTAGAAAAGGATATCTAGTCCAGCCACTGAACGAAAAAGCATGACAAAGGTCATAAGCTGAAGGAGTAAGGGTTCCTAGACTATAAACCCAGCACATGAAATACCGATGTAAAAATACGTTTTTACACAGCACGGCGTTATTTCGCCTTTCAACTTCAAGGAGAAATCTATGATAGATGAAACAACTGTCCGCTTAAGGGACTTAAAAAACTTAGGAAAGCAAGGAGGTGCGACAGCTCGCTTAGAGGACGGAACAGACCTTATCCTGAAGCCAGACTATGCAGTCAAACAGGCTAGAGGATACGTAGACGGTATTCTAAGGGATGTTGAATTTCATTTGCCTTATAAAAAGGTTTATGATCAAATTCGCACTATCAAAAAAGGAAGCCACATAGTGGCTAGGAAAGTCAGAAGTCCATCGGGAGTGGAACTTCGCTTGACAGGAAAAGGCTACCAGCCTAAGAACACTAAAAATTAGAAAAGGAAAAATCATGAACAAAAAACAAGTATTAGCTACACTAGCACTATCAACAATTGTCCTTGGACAAGCTGGATTTGTATCAGCAGACGAGCTTGCACCAATTGATTCTTCAGCTCCAACAACAGAAGTAGTTACGCCAACAGCACCTAGCACTTCAACAGAAACAGAGGCTCCAGCAGTTCAGCCAACAGCACCTAGCGCTTCAACAGAAACAGAAGCTCCAGCAGTTCAGCCAACAGAGCCTTCAGTTACTCCAGTTGATCCAACAGCTCCCTCAGACAAGAATAACGCAGGAAGTCTTGACGGAGTGCCAGCTGATAAACCAGCACCTTCAGATAAGGCGCAAGACAAGGATAATGCAGGTAGTCTCGATGGTGTACCAACACCATCAGATAAACCACAAGACAAAGACAACGCAGGAAGTCTTGACGGAGTGACAACTGATAAACCAGCACCTTCAGACAAGCCACAGGACAGGGATAATGCAGGTAGCCTTGATGGAGTCCCAGCTGAAAAGCCAAAAACAACAGATGAGGCGAACGAGCAAGGAAAAACACAAATTGGGACTATTTCAACCGCAACAGGTCAAGTGGTTCATGATCTGATAAAAGATCCTGTTGAAACGAATACAGGAGCATCAATTGTCAGCACTCAAAACGGAAATCTTGTCCTTTCAAATGGCTCTGTAGTTGCTCCTGAAGAGGTCGGAGGTACTGTCAACGAAGATAAGACTATCTCTGTTACTGATAAAGAAGGCAAACTTAAAACACTTCCAAACACTGGAACCGCAGAAAGTATTCTAGGTACTATTGGTGGCATGTTGTTGACAGCAGTGGGTTACTTTTACAAGAAAAAACTATTTTAATTAAGAAAAGGAGACATATATGACAGAAAAAACAAAAGGACACGGATATTTCCGTAAGAAAAAATGGGCTAAAGGCTTAGTTTCGGGAATCGCAGTTGCAGGGATTGTAGCTTTCTCTGCAGGATCTGTATTGGCAGATGAAGCAGTCCAGCCTGAAAGCAAAAATGACAACAACGCATACGCAAAACAAGCTGGTAAAACAACAGGAAGCCAGTCTGTAGCGATTGATAGTACAGAAGTCACAAAGGCTACTGAAAAGGCTAAAAAAGCTGGAGTAGTTGTATCTGAAACACCAAGTGTTGACAAAGGTACAGACACTAATTCATCTAGTCTTGAACAATCTAAGTCTGAGATTAAGCAAGATCAGGACAAGCAGGTCAAGGAGCTTGAAGCTACAACTGCAAAACAAGTTCAAAATAATGAGGCCTTCAAAGAAGCGCATGAAGCTATTCACGCTAACAATAAATTTGTAGCTGATGAAAAAGCCAAACATGAAGGGGAAACAACTGTCATTGTAACGAATGACGGTTCGACAGCTACTGATGGAACAGCATCTAAAAACAAGGAAGCTGTTACAACAGCTAAGAAAGTCTTGTCAGAGAACAAGAAAGCAGTAGCAGATTACTTGGTTGAAAAAGGAAACTATGATACTACTGTTAAACAAGCTACTATTTTAAACAAAGCGGTAGAAAGCGCATCTGAACAGCTGAAGAAAGAAAAAGTTGATGTTAAGGTCGTGACACGTACTGTTTCTTCAGTCAAAGAAGTAGAGGCACTACAAAAGAAAAATGACCAGGCTATTGCAGCTGCAAAAGGAAAAGTTGAGCTTAACAAAGCGATTATGGCTGCCTACACAGAGAAGAAGAATGCTAGTGATCAAGTCAATCAAGATGCTGATCGCAAATCAGCTGATTTGAAAAATTCTGGCGTACTTTTAACTTCTAAAACACAGGAAGTTTCTTCAGCTGATGAAGCGAAGCAAATTGGGAAACAAAACCAAGCAGCTTATGATAAAGCTAAGAAAGCACAAGCAGACTGGCAGAAGAAATACAATGAACTTCGATCTAAGACAAGCACGGAAGGCTACACAAAAGAAGTAGTCTTGCAAGCTCTCAGTCTTGCAACAGCTAATCCTGAAGCAACAGTGAAGTCATCTGCTTCAGGTTCAACAGTAGTAACGACAAGTTATATTGCTTCCTCAAGTGGTTCTTCAGGATATGGTCGTATTCTTGACTCGACTAAGGTCTTGAAATATAAGGATGTTGGCACTGGATGGAAGACAGAAATTGACTACACTAATCTGAAAGGTTTGACTGTTTCAACTGCAGATGGTAAAAAGCATGATATTTCCCGTATCCATCGAAAATTCGAGATTCTTAATCAAGGGAAGACAGGATTGAATGATGTCTATGTCTTGAATGACCCAACAGAAGGATTCGTAGTAGCTCGTAACGATGGAGCTGGTGGATCAGCAGACTACATGAATTTCTTGGTTACGGATACCTACTACTACAATGTGGATGGGAAAGAAGTAACCTTCAAAGCAAGTGAAAAGACTCCTGCAACCCTGACCTATTCTTCACTCAATCACAATGGTATTGGTTGGGAAGGTGCGAAAGCCATTAACGGAACTCACGTTGAAATTAACGGCTCCACTGTTACAGAAAACAAAGATTATGGCTATGTCTATGCTGAAGACTACAACCGCCAAGAAGATGTAGGGCATCTTTGGGATACATCTGACTCACCTTACCAATACAAGGGCGCTGCACTTGGTGTTTTCAAGGAAGGAACAGCCTTCACAACCGAATTTATCCAATGGGATGGACCAGATAGTCCAAGTGGCCAAACCTATTGGTTCGCTTTGAATACGAAGTTTGTAACGCCAGTTGTTGAAGTTCCAGCTACGGCAACTATCACAAAAACAACCGTGAAGCCAGTTAAGACTGAACCTGTATCAGCTGAATTGGTCAAAGCGAAGAATCCAGTTAAGCCAACCTTGGCTCTTAAAACTATTTCTGAAACTAAAAATCAGAAGTTATCCGCAAGCTATCACGGCTACAAGTTACAGTATAAGCCAGTTGTCAGCAAATCTGTAGCAGATACAGATAAGACCAACACAGATGGCCAAACAGTTGCTAAAAACTCTACTCAGACCTATACATTGACCCATGATAATGTATATGCGAACCTGAAAAAAGGTGACAAGATTACCATCATTGACCCACTCGAAGCTGGTGCTGTTCCTGATGTAGCTGTCACAAAGGCAGCTACAGAGAAAGCGGGTTGGGGCGTTGCCTATGATGCAGGAAAGAACACTTATACGTTTACTGCAACCTACGAAGGGAAACGCTTAGAAGCTCCTGTGATTACTTGGAAGCCAATCTATGATAAAGGATTCTATGACAACACTTATAAAGTGTTAGTGAATAACTATGAAGTATTCTCAAACACTGTGGTAAACTATACATCAAGACCTCCAAAACCAGTAAAATCAGTTCTGGATCGTTCTGGTAAGAATATAAACGGTGCGACAACGTTTGATCGCAACGTTACCTTCCGTTTGACAACAGATTACAGTCCATACACCAAAACTCTTGCTTCAGCGCAGGTACTTGGTAAGAAGTTTGCTATCCTGGATGACGTTCAAGACAATGCCTTCACAGTTGACCACAGCAAGATCAAGATGACTGCTGCAGGTAAAGATGTGAAAAATCTCTTTGATATGTACCATGTGCTCTCAGATGCAGGTCGTACAGATGCAATCAATAACATCCTGAAGGAATTGAACTTGAACCCTAAAGGTGAGTTCTATCTTTGGACACCGAAAGACTCTGCGAGCTTCTACAAAAATTACGTGAAGCAAAATAAAAACGTGACGATTGATCTTCCAGCTAAACTCTTGATTAAAGCAGGGGAGAAAGTCGAGAATGACTTTAAACAAATTGACTTTGGCAATGGCTATCAATCAACTCTTGTCACTGTCTCAGTTCCTGATGTGAATCCAGAGAAACATGCCCTGGATCAAAAGGATAATAAAAAAGTTTTGGATGGCCAAGAAGTACAGATTGGCCAATACATCCGCTATCTACTCGATGGCGTAACGGTTCCAACCAAACACGATAGCCTCTTCCAATATGACGGTAGTGACCAGTTGGATGTGGTTCATGACAGATACACAGGTAATTGGTCTGGTGTCATTCGTGGTACAGAATATGTTGCCGAAAAAGAGCTTACATTGCCTTATGATGTAGTCTTGTCTAACGGAAAAGTGGTTAAGGCAGGAGACAAGATTGCTAAAGGTTCTGCTTATACGTTCCAGTTAGAGTTTGACCAAAGTACAAACTCTGACTTTATCAAGAAGATTGTTAAAGTAACATGGAATGAAAAAGCTGGTAAGTGGGCATATTCTATTGACAAAGATTTCTTGAACTCTCTAGGAGTGAAAGGTACGTTTGACGTTGATTTTTATATTGAAGTCGAACGTATTGCAGCTGGGAAGGTTGAAAATACCTTTATCAATACAGTCAATTTACAAGAGATGACGGCTAAAGTGACAACCACAACGCCAGAACCTCCAAAACCAGAGCCTAAAGAACCACACAAGCCACAACCACAAGCATCGCTTCCAAATACTGGAACAGCTGCAAGCATGCTTCCAACTTGGGGAATGATTTTGGGATTGATAAGTCTTGCAGGAGCTGGACTTCGTAAGCATAAAAAATAGAACATCTAGAAATTCCCCCTCGTCTATGGTATAATGAAGCCATAAAAAAGAGGGGGAAGAGAGATGAGAAAGGACACGAAAATGGATGCACATGTGACTAGAAGTGGATATAGATACTATACCCCAACTAAAACAAAATCAGAAGTCACCAAACCTGAAGCAGAGAAGAAGTGGAAAAAAGGCCTACGTTGGCTAGGAAAAGCCATCTGGTCAGGAATAAAGAACCTACCGAGTGTGATTGCGAGAGCTGCCGTTTTGATGGTTGTGACTCCACTCATGTTTCTCCTCTTTATCTTTAATCTGATTAAGAGCTTGATTGCGACAGCAATTGGTTGGTTTGTGTTTAAGATTGTATCTTTCTTCGTAATAGGTTTTGGATTACAGGGATATGTTTTCCTAACTAAGCAGAACATTCCTGCTCCAGAATGGTTTAATAATCTGATGACAGATTTTGTTTTCCCTCACGGTGTTCCAATCTATTACTGGTGGGAAACGACCATCATCGTTGTCTTGGCTGTGATTACAGCCCTCTCTCTAACCTTTCATCCAGAGGATGAAAAATAGTATTAAATAAACAAAGTAGGTACTAGGAATCTTTCTTAGTACCTTTTTATAAAAGAAAGTGAGAAAAATAATGGATGCAGTTGTAGATTTTATTAACAAAATTGGGAATATCGGTGGGATTATCGGTATTGGTTGGGCCGCTTGGGGTGCCTGGGACTTAGCAGTAGGAATCAAACGTGAATTGGATGACAAGAAGGATAAAGGAATTCAAAGTTTGATTTTAGGCGCTCTTCTCGGTGCCGTCCTAAAAGCCCTCTTTACAGCTTTGGCAACAGGTCTTCAATCTCTTGGTTAGGATGATGAAGAAAGAGGAGGTGGTTTCATGAACCAATCCACGCTTGATCAACTAACCATGAGTCTGAAGGACTATAATGTGACAGCCTATGAATTGATGGAAACTATTTCGGGTTCGATGGAGAAGGTAGCCATTTTGCTTCTTCTCCTTTTTATGGGGATCAACCTCATGAACTGGCACCAGCATCTTAAAAGCAATGGTGGAGAGCTGTCTTTTCAGCTTTGGATTGAAGAAATCCTCAAGTATGCTATTGCACTCTTTTTTATCCTCTATGTGGATGCAATTTTTGATGCCTTGTCATGGTTGTTCAATGTTATCATTAAGTTAGTAGCTAAAAATGCTACAGATCCTTTCAGTTCTGAGGCACCAGATTTTAAAGGCTTAGGTGCTATGGAAAAATGGTTCTTTAAGATTATTTATGGGGTTGTTGATTTTGTCGGTCAGATATCGACTAAGTTGTTGATCTTGTTGCGCTCTTTTACACTTTACACGTATAAGGGAATCGCTAAAATTATTGTCGCTTGTTACATGGTGGATAGCTTACGTCCGATCTGCCTCGGTTTCTTTAAGCTCTATGCTGCTGCTGTCCTTCAGGGCTTGATTCTAGTGGTTGTGATCATGCTTTACCCAGCTATTGTCACTAATGATCTCTTGACAGTTGATAAGACTGGAGCTTTTATAACTGCACTCGTAGCAATCGCAAAAGGAATTATTTACATTGTCCTGCTATTTGGCAGCCAACGAATGGCCAAAAATATCCTGCAGGTGAACTAGGAGGAGAAATGGTTAAAAAGCACTCACAGAAAAGTCAGCAAGTGCTAGGAAATATTTGGAGAGTTATTTTAAAAACAGTAGTCTGGGGGCTACTGTTTTTACTTAGGGCTCTCTTTTTCTATTACTTGTGCCGTAGAGCTCTACAGACAGATTGGCTGGCTATCGTAAGTGGTATTATTTTAGCCTGTGGAAGTGAATTTATTTTCTTTAGAAAAGATAACTGGAAGAAAGGAACAGAATGACACGTTTAGGCAGTGAATTTTTAAAGGCTTTAGATAGCTACGAAAGGCCAGTTTTAGGGTATATGACACTGAGACAGTTAGTGCTACTATTTGGGATAGCATTGACAGTAGTTGTCACTACTATCCTCTATTGGCTTAAGGCACCTGATATAATACTTTATGGCGTTGATATTTTATTATTAGCGCCTTTTGTTATTTTCGGGTGTTATATTGATGAAAAAATTAAAGATGAGGTTCGTTTCCTTTTGACTAAGCAGGAACGCTCTTATCAGACAGATTATGACAGAAAGGAATACACAAGAAATGAATTTATTCGGCCGAAAGAAAACCCTGAAACTCTCTAAGGAAGAACGGGAACGGGCCAAACGTCTAAGACGTACCATGACGGCATCTACACAGAATAGTCTTAATTATCAATGGTTGATGCCTGATGGGCTCATGAAAATTACAAATGATCAATTTTCAAAGACCTATCGCCTAGGTGATACAAGCTATATTACTGCAACAGATGATGAGCGAATTGATATCATTGAAACAAACGCTGATATTTTTAATTCGCTGGATATTGATAATGATATGCAGCTATTGATCCTGAATCGTCGAGTAGAAAGCAATAGCTTATCTTCTATCCGCTATGATTTAGTTGGAGATGGATATGACGATTATCGTAAAGAGTACAATGCGATGATCAATGATCGTTTCTCTCAGGAACAAAATACCTTTAAGGTGGAAAAATATCTGACGATTACTACCCAAACAGACCAGGATCATCAAGCTAGAAGAATCCTCGATGATACAGCCAGCGTTATTGAAAGTCAATACAGTGGCTTAGGAATCTCCTTTAAGGAGTTAGAGGGATTAGATCGTCTTCTTATCTTCCGAAAACTCTTGAGGCGAGAAGGTTTTATTGATTTCAACTATGAAGACATCGCTATTTCTGGATTATCTACCAGGGACTTTGTAGCTCCAAACTATCTGAAGTTTGAAAAAGATCATATGAAAATTGATGATTGTTTCGCAAGGGTGATGTATGTTAGACAATATCCTACCTTCTTGAATGACAAACTGATTAAGAATATTCTGGATACAGGAATTGAATTGGCTATCAGCCTACATGCGAAGCCCTATGATACTGCAGATGCCCTGAAGAAAATCAAGACAGTTAAGTCAAGTGTACGTAGGGAAATGATCAAAAGTCAGAAGGCTGCCGCAAAAGAAGGTTATGGAAGTGACCTGGCCGTTGGTGGGAAAGCTGTGGAGACATCTCGCGAAACAGAGAAATGGACTGAAGAACTCCAGGACAATGACCAAAAAATGTTTTCAGGTGTGATGACGATTTTCTTCATAGCTGACACTCTGGAAGAGTTGAATATCTACACAGAGCAGGTTCAACGATCTGTCCGTAAGAATACGGTAGAACTGGATAAGTGTTACTTGTACCAGGAAGAATCCTTGAATACCATTCTACCGATTGGAATTCCATTTATCAACGTAAAACGCCGTTTTATGAGAGATATGACTACCAGTAACTTGGCCACACAAGTCCCATTTACCAACGTAGATCTTCGATCTAACAGTCCACGTGCAATTTATTATGGCCAGAATCAACTATCAAAGAACGCTATCACAGTTGACCGTAAGAAAGACTTGAATACAGGTTCAGGTTGTATCTTTGGGACTTCAGGATCAGGAAAATCTGTTCTTGCTAAAGGTGGAGAGATAATTCCTACAACTCTACGTTACCCTGAAGATAATATTATTATCGTCGATCCTGAAGATGAGTACACTGGTATTGGCCGAGAATTGGATGCAGAAATTATCACAATCGCTCCTGGATCACAACATCACTTTAACTTGTTGGATCTCCCTGATAAGGATAAACTGCAGGCAGAAGATAGTGACCCGATTGGCCAAAAATCAAACCTCTTATCAACCTTGTTTGAGAATATATTCTCTGAGGTATCAGACGATGAATTTGCGATGATTGACCGTGTAACGAGAAAGACCTATGAGGAATTTGAAAAACCAACCTTTAAGGATTGGCAAGCAGTTTTAGAACGTCAACCTGAAGATGTGGCCAAGGATCTGGCGCTGAAGGCAGAACCTTATACTATCGGTTCAAACGATATCTTTGCTCATCCTACAAATGTCAATATGAATAGTCGCTTTATTATCTTCAATCTCAAGCAGTTGAGTGGTAAATTGAAGCCATTTGCTCTCTTGGTGATTCAGGACTTCATCTGGAACCAGGTAGTCAATAATCAAGGAAAAGCTATTACATGGTTGTACTTTGATGAGTTGCAGCTATACTTCAAAAATAAATTGCAAGCAACCTTCTTTACCGAACTATACTCACGTATTCGTAAGTACGGAGCTATTCCAACAGGGATTACACAGAACCCAGAGACTGTTTTATCTACAGAGGAAGGTAGAAAGCTAGTTGCAAACTGTGAGTTTCTAGCCCTCCTGAAGTTGAAACGGACAGACCTGGAAGCCCTGGAGCAGGTTATCCCTCTTACGCCTTCGCTAGAGCGATTTGTCTTGCGGCCAAAAGCAAAGGGTACTGGTTTGATTGTCGCTGGAGATACCATTGTTCCATTTGAAAATCCTATCCCTAAAGATACCAAACTGTATCAATTGGTTGCTACAGATAGTTAAAAAATAGAAAGAGAGGTGATTTCTTTTGTTTGAAAGTGATCCAAAACAATTAAAACAGGAGCGTAAGAGGAGAATCAAAGAAGGATCATCCCTCAATAATAAAAAAGCTCCTAAAGAAGCATGTTTAGACTCAAAAGTTGCATTTAAAGAAGCTAAGAAGAATTATCGCTTAGCGAACAAAAATTATAAACTACATAAAGGACCTCAAGCAACAGCTAGAGGTCTTTTCTTTAAGCAACAACGTGATCGAGCAAAGTTGGAAAAACAAATTGCAACAACGCTCTATAAACGAGCTAAAAAGGCTGATGACAGTTATATCCCTAACCGCCTGAAGAAACGTGCAAAACAAAGTGCCCGAATGAAAGTGAGACACGACGTTGAGAAGACAGTCAGAGATAATGAGATTCTTGGAGACTGGGTTCAGGCGAGGAAAAACATTCGGGTTCTATAATTTTTAGGGTTGATGGAAATTTTCCACCAACCCTATTTTAGTGTATACAAAAAGGCCAACATCCATTATATTAAAAGCGCTGAAACCTAAAACAAAAGAATGATGACCATATGAACAATATACTAGAAGCTACACTACAAATCAAAGATGCACACAATGAAGGTGTTACATTCCATTTCTTAGAGAATATTAAAGAAGTATTGCGTGATGAGAGTGGGAAAGTAACTGGTGTAAAGGTTATTACAATGGAACTTGGTGAATCAGATGAAAGTGGAAGAAGATCAACGCATGAAGTGGCAGGTAGTGAACATATTATTCCATGTGACCTTGTCGTTGCAGCAATTGAACAAAAGTAGACTTTAGTGTTCTAGATGAAAGGTAAAAATTTGACTTTCGGTCAACATCAGAATACAATAGAAATGAACTAATAGCAGGGGATGCATATTTAGGTCCTCAATCTATCGCAACCGCAATTAAAGGCGGGTGAGAAGTTGCGACAGAAGTACATGAATCGTTTAAAGAAAACACATAAATAACTTGTGGTGCCTTTCGTTTTTTTACTGGGAAAATTAAGGAACTATAGTTATAAATCCTTAAATATATTAATATATTAACATACGTATATTTATGGGAAGAAGGTTATGTCATCTATAGTTGTACTTCTGACGATAAGGTTGTTCGTGTACCAAAGGAAATTAAAGGTAAACCTGTTATCGCAATTGGAGAACGTGGTCTTGCTAACTTGAAACATTGTGAGGCAATCGTTTTACCAGATACAGTACGATATATTGGAAAAGGTGCGTTTACGATTGACAATAAGTTAAAGTATGTCCACTTTGGTAAGTCAATAGAAACAGTAGAAGATGATGTTTTCAACTCTGATAGTTCATTAGAATCAGTTGTATTCCCAGAAGGAACAAAGAGTATTGGAACATTAGTATTTTGGGGGACATCATCAATTAAATCTATTACAATTCCAGCAAGTGTAACAGAAATTACAGAATACTTCTATTTTGTGGATAACTGTAACCCAGATGTAGAAATCCATACACCTAAGGGATCAAAGGCAGAAGAAGTAGCTAAAGCAATGCAACTTAAAGTAGTAAATGACTAAAGGGGAATAGTATGAACAAAAAATTACTATCAGGCTTAGGGACTGACCCCAAAAAGTGAGAATTTAATAAAAACACCCTAGGGCTACCGTCTTCGGTATTCAACCGGAGACAGGTAGTCCAATTTTTGTTGGATTCTTTTTTCATTAGGTTCTTCATCAACACTATTTGACAAAGAGCCAAAAGAATCAGGTGATAAACCTGATTCTTTTTTTGTTTGTACATTCTCACCAAGATTACATGATACCGAAGAAACGAGCTGCGATACCAACTGCAAAGAGGGCAAGGATGATTGTGATTGGAGATACTTTTTTCTTAAGCAACCACATGCAAAGGAAAGTAAGGAGAAGTCCCATCAATCCTGGAATCAATGAGTCCAACTGACCTTGAAGCGTTTGTGGTTGAACTCTATCTAGGCTCATACCACTAAGCGCTTGACCAAGAATGCCCTTCAACTCAGCTCCTGTAACAGGACCTTCTGGGAAGTTGATGTAGGCACCTTCTGACAATTGTTTGCCTGGAAGGTTGATAGTGAAGTTGATGGATACCCAACGTTGTACAAGAACGGCAAGGATGAACATACCAAGGATAGAAGCACCTTTAGTGATGTCTTTCAAGATACCACCAGACATGTCTTTAGTGATCTCAGATCCAGCTTTGTAACCGAACTCTTGTGTGTACCATAGGAAGGCCATACGGATAGCATTCCATCCGAAGAAGAAGAGAAGTGGACCAACAAGGTTACCAGATGCAGCAAGTGATGCACCAAGAGCTCCAAGGATAGGACGAACTGTAAACCAGAATACTGGGTCACCGATACCAGCAAGAGGTCCCATCATACCGATTTTAACCCCTTGGATAGCCGCGTCGTCGATTTCAACACCGTTAGCGCGCTCTTCTTCAAGTGCAAGAGTAACCCCCATGATTGGAGCAGCGACGTATGGGTGAGTGTTGAAGAATTCAAGGTGGCGCTCAAGAGCAGCCGCTTGGTCTTCTTTTTTAGTGTACAATTTTTTGATAGCTGGGATCAATGAGTAAGCCCAACCCAAGTTTTGCATACGTTCGTAGTTCCAAGAACCTTGAAGGAATTGTGAACGCCACCAAACTTTTTGACGATCTGATTTTGATAATTGAATTTTTTCAGCCATGATTGTTCCCCTTTCTAGTAGTCTTCTAGGATATCACCGATTGGGTCGTTAGAAGTTGCAGCTCCGCCGCCACCGTTTCCACCTTGTTTTGTAAGGTTAAGGTAGATGAAGGCAAGGGCAACACCGATGACACCAAGGGCAATCAAAGTCAATTGAGAGATTGCTGCAAGAGCAAAACCGATTGCGAAGAATGGCCATACTTCACGAGTTGCCATCATGTTGATAACCATAGCGTAACCAACGGCAACGACCATAGCACCACCGACAGCCATACCACCATTCAACCATTCTGGCATCAAACCAAGAGCATCTTGAACAGCAGAAGCTGGGATAGCGATAAGGAAGGCAGCAGGGATTGCAATACGAAGACCTTGAAGAAGAAGTGCAACAAAGTGAGCACGCTCAACAGCTGCAATGTTTCCGTCTTTAGCAGCAGCATCAGCTGAGTGAACTAAGGCAACTGAGATTGTACGAACAATCATTGTCAAGAAAAGTCCAGCTACAGCAAGAGGGATAGCTGTTGCCGTTGCAACGGCGATACCATCAGTAGTAAAGTTACCACCTTTGATCAAGATGATTGCTGCAGCAACAGATGCAAGAGCAGCGTCAGGAGCTACGGCAGCTCCGATGTTTGCCCAACCAAGGGCGATCATTTGAAGAGATCCACCAAGCATAACCCCTGCTTCGAGGTTACCAGTTGCAAGTCCGATAAGGGTACATGCGACGATTGGTTGATGGAATTGGAATTGGTCGAGGATACCTTCAAGACCTGCAAGGAAGGCAACAACTACAACCAAGATAGCAGAAATGATTGAAATATCTGACATGGTTTTATTCCTTTTCTATTTAGTTTTAATAAAGTATTTAATCCTGTTTTCAAAAATGATAGAAACAGATTAACATTATTGAACGTTTGCTTTCTTAATCAAGTCAAACAAATCTTTTTTCGTGTCGTTTGGTACTTTACGTACGTCAAATTCAACACCGAGGTCACGCATTTTTTCAAAGGTTGCAACGTCTTCTTTGTCCATAGACAAAACGTTGTTGATCATTGTTTTACCTGTTGAGTGAGCCATAGAACCAACGTTAAGGGTCTTGATTGGCACGCCACCTTCGATAGCACGAAGTGCATCTTGTGGAGTTTCAAACAAGATAAGGGCATGAGTTTCGCCGAAACGTGGGTCTTTTGCAACGTCGATCAATTTCTGGATTGGGACAACGTTAGCTTTTACACCGTTAGGAGCTGCTTGTTTAATCAATTCTTTACGAAGATCGTCGTTTGCTACGTTATCTGAAGCAACGATGATACGGTCTGCTTTTGAATCTGGAGTCCAAGCAGTTGCAACCTGACCGTGAAGGAGACGAGTGTCTAGACGGGCAAGGTTAATCTTGAGTTTTCCATCTCCGATAACAGTTCCTTCTGGGATAGCAGCTTGGGCAACTGGAGCAACTGCAGCACTTGCAACTTCCTCAGCTGGATTTAGCTCTTCTGGAAGAGCTTTGATGCCATCTTTGGCTTCTTTAATAATATTAGCAGCGACTTTTTCTACACCTGCAGCAGCGTCCATCAGGCGCTCTGTATAGGCTTGAATCAACATCGGTAAGTTAAGTCCTGTGATGATGGCAAACTTACGCTCAGGATTTTCTCCCATCACGCGGCTAGCTTGGTTGAATGGAGATCCACTCCAAAGGTCAGCCAAAACTAGAACCTCATCTTCTGCGTCAAATGCAGCAACAGCGTTATTAAACTTAGCGTATAGATCATCAGGACCTTCATTTGGCATAAAGGTTACAACTTGAACCTTTTCTTGTTCACCAAAGATCATAGATCCTGACTGATGAATACCCGCAGCAAATTCGCCGTGGCTCGCAATAATGATTCCGATACTCATTATTGTCATTCCTCCTTTTTTGTTTTAGTTTTCATTTAAGAAAACTTTAAGACTGTTTAAGTATAAACCGTTTTCATGTAAAAAGCAACTATTTAACATAAAAAAGGAAAAAGGTTTTGTTTAAAAAATATTGATATATTAAGTTTTTAAAGAGTGATTTTGAATCCTTATTTAAAAATTTAATATAAAAAAGTTGGAAGAAGCTTCCAACTTTTAAAATAGGTTTTTATTAAATTAGTGGGTGAAGTCGAGTACCATACGTCCTTGGATTTGACCTTTTTCCATTTCGTCGAAAACAGCTACCGCATCTTCTACTGGACGTTTTTGGACAACTGGGACTACCAAACCTTCTGCACCAAATTGGAAAGCTTCTTCCAAGTCTTTACGAGTTCCTACAAGAGAACCGATAACTTGGATTCCATCAAGAACGGTTTTGACGATGCTGAGTTCCATCATTTCAGAAGGAAGACCGACAGCGACGACGCGACCACCAGCACGAACTGAGTCAACAGCCTGGTTGAAGGCAACTTTAGATACAGCAGTTACGACAGCTGAATGAGCTCCACCATCAGTTTTTTCCTTGATGAGTCCAGGTACATCTTCAACTTCTAGGCCGTTAATAACAATGTCAGCACCTACTTCTTTTGCAAGGGCAAGTTTGTCGTTATTGATATCAACTGCGATGACATGAGCATTGAATACTTTTTTAGCGTATTGAACAGCTAGGTTACCAAGTCCACCAGCACCGTAAAGAACAACCCATTGGCCTGGTTCAACTTTTGCTTCTTTTATAGCTTTATAGGTTGTTACACCAGCACATGTGATAGATGAAGCTTGGGCTGGATCAAGTCCGTCAGGAACTTTAACAGCATAGTCTGCTGTTACGATACATTGTTCAGCCATACCACCATCTACTGAGTAGCCGGCATTTTTCACTGTACGGCAAAGGGTTTCGCGACCAGTTGTACAGTATTCGCAAGTGCCACATCCTTCAAAGAACCAAGCAACGCTGACGCGGTCACCGACTTTAAGGCTTTTTACATCTGGGGCAATTTCTTTGACGATACCAACACCTTCGTGACCTAGGACACGTCCTGGTACTTGACCAAAGTCACCATGGGCAACGTGGAGGTCAGTGTGGCAAACACCACAGTATTCAATTTCTACAAGTGCTTCCCCAGTTTCAAGTGGACGGAGTACTTTTTCTTCAACAGCAACACCAGTGCTTTCTGGATTTACAACAACAGCTTTCATAGCTATCCTCCTTGATATTAACTGAGAGCAGGAGAAACAGGACTGGATTGATTTTGTGTCAACAGAGTCGAGTGTGACTAGCTCTCTTGTATTTTATATGTGAATTATATCACAAAAGAAAGCCTTTTCCAAGGTTTTGGAGGCAAAAAGTAGAACAATCGATTAACTGGTTGATGAGACTGTGAAAAGAGCACAAAGACCAGCTTGCAAGCTGGTCAGAATGGACTATAAGAATAAATCTTGCAGGGTTTTGGCAACCCCGTCTTGGTCATTTGTCAAGGAAATTTGCTCATCTGCATAGGGGAGTAGCTCAGGATTGGCATTTTTCATGGCATAACCTTTCCCAGCAAAAGCGAGCATTTCGGTATCATTGTGTTCATCTCCAAAGGCAATCAAATCCTTTTTGTCGCGGTTCATTACCTTGAGCAAGTAGTCCAAGGCGAAGGCCTTATTGACTCCTTTTGGGGTACACTCAAGGATATTGAGCGGACCACCCCAAGTATTAATAGAAAGTTGATACTGGTAGAAGGCATTCATTTCTTTTGCCAAGGCATACTTGTCACTAGCTCTGGTCTGCAACAGAATACAGTTAGGATCCTTGGTCACCAATTCAGGATTGAATTGATCTTCAGGCTGGAAAGCTTCTATACCAAATAGTTTAGGATCGGCAATTTCTTCATTGGGATTTGTAATGTAGAATTTTTTACGATATTCTCCAGCGATAAAATCGGCTTGAATATCTTCTGAACGTTGAACCATATCGAGCAGATATTTTTTGTCTACGGTCAAACACTTTTCAAAGTCCCAAGCTTGGTCTGGTAAATGAGTAAGGGAGCCGTTGAAATTAATCATAGGAGTGTCTAAGCCTAATTCACGGTAGAAATCTTTTGACATGCGGTAAGGGCGACCTGTCGTAATAATAACCTGATGCCCTTTTTCAGTAACTTTTTTAATAGTTTCTTTGGTAAAGTCAGAAATCTGACTGTCTGAGTTGAGCAGGGTTCCATCTAGGTCAACTGCAATAATTTTTTTCGTCATATAAACCTTTCTAGTGTCTTTCCAGATAAGATGTCTACTATTATAACAAAAAGCAGACAGAAAAGCAGATTCCAAACAAAAAATGAAATTCCATCAATTTCTTAAATAAATTAAACAAAGATGTTGAAAAAGTGAATGATAAATGATATAATTCTGTTATTGTTCGTAAAAATTAAAAGGAGATTAATAATGGACAAATTATTTAAACTAAAAGAGAACGGTACAGACGTTCGTACAGAGGTTCTCGCTGGTTTAACAACTTTCTTTGCAATGAGTTATATTCTCTTTGTAAACCCACAAATTCTTTCGCAAACAGGGATGCCTGCTCAGGGTGTGTTTCTCGCAACGATTATTGGTGCAGTAGCAGGTACCTTGATGATGGCCTTCTACGCCAACTTACCTTATGCTCAAGCACCAGGTATGGGTCTTAACGCCTTCTTTACATTTACAGTTGTATTCGGGCTTGGTTATTCATGGCAAGAAGCCTTGGCTATGGTCTTCATCTGTGGAATTATCTCATTGATTATTACCTTGACAAATGTTCGTAAAATGATCATTGAATCGATTCCAAATGCTCTTCGTTCAGCTATTTCAGCTGGTATCGGTGTCTTTCTTGCCTACGTGGGAATTAAGAATGCTGGATTTTTGAAATTTACGATTGATCCAGGCAACTATACTGTTGTAGGAGAAGGGGCTGACAAGGCTCAAGCAACGATTGCAGCAAACTCTTCAGCAGTTCCAGGATTGGTCAGCTTTAATAATCCAGCTGTTTTGGTGGCTCTTGCAGGACTTGCCATTACTATCTTCTTTGTTATCAAAGGGATTAAAGGGGGAATTATTCTCTCTATCTTGACAACAACTGTTCTTGCTATTGCAGTTGGTTTGGTAGATTTGTCTAGTATCGATTTTGCTAACAACCATGTTGGTGCAGCCTTTGAAGACTTGAAGAGAGTCTTTGGTGCAGCTCTTGGTTCAGAAGGTTTGGGAGCTTTGATTTCAGATACAGCTCGCTTGCCTGAAACTCTTATGGCTATTCTTGCCTTCTCGTTGACAGATATTTTTGATACAATTGGTACTTTGATCGGTACTGGTGAAAAAGTTGGTATCGTAGCGACAAATGGTGAAAATCATCAATCAGCTAAGTTGGACAAGGCTCTTTACTCTGATTTGATTGGTACTTCAATTGGTGCTATCGCCGGTACTTCAAACGTAACGACTTATGTTGAGTCTGCTGCTGGTATCGGTGCAGGTGGACGTACTGGTTTGACAGCTTTGGTTGTGGCAATCTGTTTTGCAATTTCAAGTTTCTTTAGCCCACTTCTAGCTATCGTACCAACAGCTGCTACAGCTCCAATCTTGATTATCGTTGGGATTATGATGTTGGCTAGCTTGAAAAATATCCATTGGGATGATATGGCTGAAGCGGTTCCTGCCTTCTTCACATCTATCTTTATGGGATTCAGCTACTCTATCACTCAAGGGATTGCAGTTGGTTTCTTGACCTACACCTTGACTAAGCTTGTCAAAGGTCAAGCTAAAGATGTTCATGTAATGATTTGGATTTTGGATGCCTTGTTTATCCTTAACTATATTAGTATGGCCTTATAATAGGATAACCCAGGGGGACTTTCCCCCTTTTTTAATACAAAGGAGATAGGTGATGAAAGAGAAAAGTATCTGGAAAGAATTATTGAATCGTGCAGGTTGGCTGTTAATCTTTCTGCTAGCGACAATTTTATATCAGATTCCTATAGGGGTTACTGCTATTTTAACTTTAAATGCAGTACCATTGTTACAGTCAGGACTGATAGTTGCTGGTATTTCAATTGTAGTTTTAGTACTATTTATTTTTGGAGCTCGTAAAACGCAGCTAGCAAGTTTTAATTTTTCTTTTTTTAGAGCTAAGGATCTAGCACGTTTAGGATTAAGTTATTTAGTCATTATCTGTTCAAATATACTTGGTTCTATCTTGTTGCAACTGTCAAATGAGACGACAACAGGGAATCAGTCTCAGATTAATGATATGGTTCAAAATAGTTCTTTAATTTCCAGTTTCTTCTTGCTGGCCTTGCTTGCTCCGATTTGTGAGGAAATCTTGTGCCGTGGGATTGTTCCTAAAAAGATTTTCCGAGGCAAGGAGAACTTGGGATTTATAGTAGGTACCATTGTATTTGCCTTATTGCACCAACCAAGTAATTTACCTTCTTTATTGATTTATGGAGGTATGTCCACGGTGCTATCTTGGACGGCTTATAAGACCCAACGTCTGGAAATGTCTATTTTGCTTCACATGATTGTGAATGGGGTTGCTTTTTGTTTGTTGGCTCTTGTGGTAATCGTGAGTCGGACATTAGGTATTTCTGTTTAAGATTTTTGACAATTGCTTACTTGTTTCTATTGGGAGAAAGATGAATGCAATCGTGTCCATCTTTTTCTTTTTATGGTAAAATAGAGAAATAATATGGTGAAAAGCCTTGAGGGAGTGACCGATATGTCAAGTAAAGCCAATCATGCAAAGACAGCTATTTGCGGAATTATCAATGTAACCCCAGACTCCTTTTCGGACGGTGGTCAATTTTTTGCTCTTGAGCAGGCACTCCAGCAGGCTCGTAAATTGATAGCAGAAGGAGCCAGCATGCTAGATATCGGTGGAGAATCAACTCGGCCGGGAAGTAGCTATGTTGAGATAGAAGAGGAGATCCAGCGTGTTGTTCCAGTGATTAAAGCGATTCGCAAGGAAAGTGATGTCCTCATTTCTATCGATACTTGGAAGAGTCAGGTGGCAGAGGCTGCTTTGGCTGCTGGAGCCAATATAGTTAATGATATCACTGGTCTTATGGGTGATGAGAAAATGGCCCATGTGGTTGCTAAGGCTGGTGCGAAAGTAGTCATTATGTTTAATCCAGTTATGACTCGACCTCAGCATCCTAGCTCGCTCATCTTTCCTCATTTTGGTTTTGGACAAGCTTTTACAGTGGGAGAGTTAGATGGCTATGAAAAAATGCCAATTGAAGAATTGATGGAGGCTTTCTTTGAACGAGCACTAGCGAGAGCAGAGGAAGCTGGTATTGCACCAGAAAATATCCTGTTGGATCCAGGAATTGGCTTTGGTCTGACCAAGAAAGAAAATCTGCTTCTTTTACGGGACTTGGATAAACTACATCAGAAAGGCTATCCAATCTTTCTTGGAGTGTCGCGCAAGAGGTTTGTCATCAATATTCTTGAAGAAAATGGTTTTGAAGTCAATCCTGAGACAGAACTTGGTTTCCGCAATCGAGATACGGCTTCGGCTCATGTAACTAGTATCGCTGCGAGACAGGGTGTAGAAGTGGTGCGCGTGCATGATGTAGCTAGTCACAGGATGGCAGTTGAAATTGCCTCCGCCATTCGTCTAGCTGATGATGCGGAAAATCTAGATTTAAAACAATACAAATAAGATGAAAGAAATTGAAAACAATCAGTGGATTGCTAACTACCGGACGGACCAACCGCATTTTGGTTTGGAACGAATGGTGGAACTATTAGCTTTGCGTGGCAATCCCCATCTAAAACTCAAGGTCATCCATATCGGAGGGACCAATGGCAAGGGGTCTACCATTGCTTTTTTGAAAAATATGCTAGAAAAGCTAGGGATGAGAGTTGGTGTTTTCAACTCCCCCTATCTCATTCATTACACAGACCAGATTAGTATCAATGGGGAATCCATTCCCGAGGCTAGACTAGAAGCCCTCATGGCAGACTATGAGTCTTTGCTTGAGGGGGAGAAGGGCCTTGCTTTACAAGGAACAACCGAGTTTGAGATTATCACAGCTCTGGCCTATGACTACTTTGCCACAGAGCAAGTAGATGTGGCCATTATGGAGGTGGGCATGGGTGGACTCTTGGATAGTACCAATGTTTGCCAGCCGGTTTTAACAGGCATCACAACCATTGGACTGGACCATGTAGCCCTACTTGGGGACACCTTGGAAGCCATAGCAGAGCAGAAAGCTGGTATTATCAAACAAGGTATTCCCTTGGTGACAGGTCGCATTTTTCCAGAAGCTTTGGCTGTGATTGACCGCATTGCGGAAGGGAAAGATGCGTCGAGACTTGCCTACGGGGCAAATTATCATGTCAGTCACCAAGAGAGTGTGGTAACGGGTGAAGTATTTGACTATACCAGTGCTGTCAGACAAGGTCGTTTCCAGACTGGCCTGCTTGGTTTGTACCAAATAGAGAATGCTGGGATGGCCATAGCTTTACTTGATACTTTTTGTCAGGAGGATGGCCGAGAACTAGCAAGCAATCACTTGCTTGCTCAAGCTCTGGAAGAAACAAGGTGGCCAGGGCGTTTGGAAATCGTGTCAAGAGACCCCTTGATGATTTTGGATGGGGCTCACAATCCTCATGCCATCAAGGCTTTAGTAGCAACCTTGCAAGAACGCTTTGCGGATTATCATAAGGAAATCCTCTTTACTTGTATCAAAACCAAGGCTTTGGAGGATATGTTGGACTTGCTGGGGACCATGCCAGATACCGAGCTTACCCTGACACATTTTGACGATAGTCGGGCGACGGATGAAAGCGTGCTGAAAGAGGCAGCTAAGTCTAGAAATCTCAGCTTCCAAAGTTGGCAGGATTTTCTAGAGCAGAAATTTACAGATAAAAAAGAAGAGAAAAAAACAGTTAGGATTGTCACGGGTTCCTTGTATTTCTTGAGCCAAGTGAGAGCCTATCTGATGGAGAGGAAGAACGAGAATGGATACACAAAAGATTGAAGCAGCAGTAAAAATGATTATCGAGGCTGTCGGAGAGGACGCTAACCGCGAGGGCTTGCAGGAAACACCTGCTCGTGTGGCTCGTATGTACCAAGAGATTTTTTCAGGTCTTGGTCAAACAGCGGAGGAACATTTGTCAAAATCCTTTGAGATTATTGATGATAATATGGTGGTAGAAAAGGATATCTTTTTCCATACCATGTGTGAACACCACTTCTTGCCATTTTATGGTAGAGCGCATATTGCCTACATTCCAGATGGTCGTGTGGCAGGTTTGTCTAAGCTAGCCCGTACGGTTGAAGTTTATTCGAAAAAGCCGCAAATTCAAGAACGATTGAATATCGAAGTAGCCGATGCCTTGATGGACTACCTAGGTGCTAAAGGAGCCTTTGTTGTCATTGAAGCGGAACATATGTGTATGAGCATGCGTGGTGTCAGAAAGCCGGGAACTGCAACCTTGACGACAGTAGCTCGAGGCTTATTTGAAACAGATAAGGACCTCCGAGACCAGGCTTATCGTTTAATGGGACTATAAAAAGAATCCGCTTGAAGCGGATTTTTCTAGAAAGGAATCATTATGGATCAACTGCAGATTAAGGATTTGGAAATTTTTGCCTATCATGGTCTTTTTCCTAGTGAAAAAGAATTGGGGCAAAAGTTTGTCGTTTCAGCAATCCTATCCTATGATATGACCAAGGCGGCGACAGATTTGGATTTAACAGCCTCTGTCCATTACGGAGAATTGTGCCAGCAGTGGACTGCTTGGTTTCAGGAAACAACTGAGGACTTGATTGAAACGGTAGCCTACAAACTGGTAGAACGTACCTTTGAGGCCTATCCTCTTGTCCAAGAAATGAAGTTGGAACTGAAAAAACCTTGGGCGCCAGTGCATTTGCCACTAGATACTTGCTCAGTAACCATTCATCGCCGTAAGCAACGGGCCTTTATCGCCCTAGGAAGCAATATGGGGGATAAGCAAGCAAACTTGAAACAAGCCATTGAGAAACTGCGATCTCGTGGTATCCATATTCTCAAAGAGTCTAGTGTCTTGACGACGGAGCCTTGGGGTGGCGTGGAGCAGGATAGTTTTGCCAATCAAGTGGTTGAGGTGGAAACCTGGTTGCCCGCCCCAGTTTTATTAGATACCTTGTTAGCCATTGAGTTAGAGATGGGACGGGTGAGAGAAGTACATTGGGGGCCTCGTTTGATTGATTTGGATTTGCTCTTTGTGGAGGACCAGGTCATTTATACAGACGACCTTATCTTGCCTCATCCTTACATAGCAGAACGTCTTTTTGTCCTTGAATCATTACAAGAACTTGCGCCTCATTTTATCCATCCTACCTTAAAGCAACCTATCCGTAACTTGTATAATGCTTTGAAAAAATAGAAAAACTCTAGTTTTCAGTCGTTTGTAACTGAAGGCTAGAGTTTTTAAAATAGGTCATTTTCTTCTGGGAGGAGTATCGTTTCTCTACCGTCCATGTCTAAAACCAGTACCCTTGGCGGATAAAGAGGGTCGAAAGGATGGTTAAAGTCAAAATCAATAGCTGTAGGGAGGTGTTGACTTGAGAAGTGGAAGGTGATTTTTCCATGGTTATTGAGCAATTGAAACTCGAGTTCTTCTTCCAATTCAAAGACATTTTTTAAGAAATGGTCAATAATATACCAAAAAGAGTCAATCACATCATCAGGCAAGCTGGTAACAATGCCAAAACTAGCCGATCGCATGTGGGTATTGGTAAAAGCCATATTTCTGCCCCCTTTCTTTTCCCTTATCATACAGCAAATAGGATTAAAAATCAAGAAAAGGTGTTTTTTTCTTTATAAACATAGTTTTCTATGAAATTTTTTTCAAATAATCTTCAAAAAATACTTGAAAGTGTTTACAAATAGTGATAAAATGGAATAAGTAGAATCATGAAAACGAAATTTTCATACCGTCTCTTTTTTTGGAGTCTCGTGAGGTATGATATAGAAAGGAAATAGAATGAATACAGACGATACAGTAACGATTTATGATGTCGCCCGTGAAGCAGGAGTTTCAATGGCGACGGTTAGCCGTGTAGTCAATGGCAATAAGAATGTAAAAGAGAACACCCGTAAAAAAGTGCTTGAGGTGATTGATCGTTTGGATTACCGTCCAAATGCCGTGGCGCGTGGTCTTGCAAGTAAAAAGACAACCACTGTCGGTGTCGTGATCCCAAATATTACCAATGGCTATTTCTCAACGCTTGCTAAAGGGATTGATGATATCGCTGAAATGTACAAGTACAATATCGTCCTTGCCAATAGTGATGAGGATGATGACAAGGAAGTTTCAGTTGTCAATACACTATTTTCTAAGCAAGTGGATGGTATCATCTTTATGGGGTACCACTTGACTGAAAAAATTCGTTCAGAGTTTTCTCGCTCTCGGACACCAGTTGTTCTTGCAGGGACAGTGGACGTAGAACATCAGCTTCCAAGTGTCAACATTGACTACAAACAAGCTACGATTGATGCAGTGACCTACCTTGCTAAAGAAAATGAGCGCATTGCTTTTGTCAGCGGTCCACTAGTGGATGATATCAATGGTAAGGTTCGTTTGGTTGGCTACAAGGAAGCCTTGAAAAAAGCAGGTATTTCTTATAGCGAAGGACTGGTATTTGAATCTAAATACACTTATGAGGATGGCTATGCCTTGGCAGAACGCTTGATTTCATCAAATGCAACTGCAGCAGTTGTGACAGGTGATGAATTGGCAGCAGGTGTCTTGAATGGTTTGGCTGATCACGGTGTATCTGTGCCAGAAGAGTTTGAAATCATTACTAGTGATGATTCACAAATCTCACGCTTTACCCGTCCAAACTTGACAACTATTGCTCAACCTCTTTATGACCTTGGTGCTATTAGCATGCGTATGTTGACTAAGATTATGCACAAGGAAGAATTGGAAGAACGTGAAGTTCTCTTACCTCATGGTTTGACAGAGCGTCGCTCAACACGAAAACGTAAATAGAAAAAATCAGGGAATCGTGAAGATTTCCTGATTTTGCTTTCTGGAGAAGAGGCTTAGCCTTCCATATAGTCTTTCAAAGCTTGCCCTTTTAGTCCGGCATTGAGAGCGATGAGGAGTTTTAAGCGGGCTTTCTGGGCGTTGAGTTCTTTAACAAAGAAAACACCAGATTTTCTTAACTGCACGCCCCCACCTTGGTAGGCATAAACAGGTTCCGCGATACCGTTAAAGCATCGTGAAACCAGGGCGACTGGGATTCCTTTTTGTAGAAGGCTTTCTAATTTTTGAGCTGTTTCTTTGGGAATATTACCAGCTCCGAAGGCTTGGATAATTAAACCGTCCAATTGTTCCAAATCCAGCATATCAATCAGCTCATCTGTCATACCAGCATAAGCCGAGATGATAGGTACCAATCCTTGTATGTGATCAAGGTTAAAGCGAACACGAGGTTCAGCTGTTTTGAAGTAGAGGATTTCCTGTTTCATGATGAGGCCAAGTGGCCCGTGTGTTGGAGTCTGGAAGGTGCTGACGTTGGTCGTATGTGTTTTGGTGACATACTTGGCAGCGTGGATTTCATCGTTCATAACAACCAAAACTCCTTTGTCAGCAGCCTTGTCATCGCTAGCTACCCGCAAAGCACTCAGATAATTATAAACACCGTCACTACCGAGTTCGTTAGAGCTGCGCATGGCCCCTGTTAGAACGATAGGCATATGGGGAACTTCCATGGTATCAAGGAAATAGGCTGTTTCCTCTAGAGTATCGGTCCCGTGTGTGATCACCACTCCATCGTAGTTAGCAGCTTCCTCTTCAATTTTCTGGTAGAGGGCCAGCATATGCTTGGGTTTGATATGGGGACTTGGCAGATTAAAAAAATCTAAGGCGTGGACTTGGATTCCTTCAAGTGGGTTGGACACATGATTCATGGGATTATCTGAACTCGTCACAACAGCGCCAGAGGCATCGGCCTGCATGGAAATAGTCCCACCTGTATGTAAAACAAGGATTTTCTTAGGCATGATTTACTCACTCTTTCTGAAATGTGGTATAATCATTGTATCACAAAAGGGGAGATTGGGATAGGATGGAAGTCAAAGCTGTTTTTTTTGATATCGATGGAACCTTGGTCAACGATCGCAAGAGTGTTTTGAAATCCACTAAGGACGCGATTAAAATTGTCAAAGAACAAGGGGTGCTTGTCGGTGTAGCGACAGGACGAGGACCTTTTTTTGTTAAGGAATTGATGGACGATTTAGATCTAGATTTCGCAGTAACCTATAATGGCCAGTATATCTTTAATAAAGAAAGAGTCTTGTTCACGAGCCCAATTTCCAAGTTACATTTGCGCCAGCTCATTACGTATGCTAAAAAAGAGGGCAAGGAGATTGCCCTAGGGACCAAGGATGCTATGCTGGGTTCCAAAATCATGTCCTTTGGTCTGGGTTCTTTTTCCCAACGAATCAGTCGCTTCGTTCCCTCTGTCTTAACCCGAACAGTGAGTCATTCCTTTAATCGTATGGTTAGCAAGGTTGTGCCCCAAAAGGAAGAAGACCTGCTTCATCTGATGAATCAGCCTATCTACCAAGTTTTGATGCTGATGACGCCAGAAGAATCTGAGAAGGCAGCATCTGATTTTGAAGATTTGAAACTGACACGTAGCAATCCTTTTGCTGCGGATGTCATCAATCAAGGAAACTCTAAATTGGAAGGTATTCGTCGAGTAGGGAAAGAATATGGTTTTGATCTCAACCAAGTCATGGCCTTTGGTGACTCAGATAACGACCTAGAAATGCTTGCAGGTGTCGGTATGTCGGTCGCTATGGGAAATGGTAGTAGCAGTGTCAAGGAAGTTGCCAAGCATATCACTACCAGCAATCAGCAAGACGGAATTCACAAGGCCTTAGAACATTTTGGTGTTTTGGCTTCAGAAAAAGTTTTTGTCAGCCGTGACTATCATTTCAATAAGGTCAAGACTTTCCACCACATGATGGATGAACGAACCCAAGAAGAACCTCGAGCTTGGGATTTAGAAGGTGCAACCCACAGGGCTGGCTTTAAAATAGAAGAATTGGTGGAGTTTGTTCGAGCTGCCAGTCCCTCTGAAGAGGACTTTGGTCAAGCTCTATCGCAACTTCATCAAGCTCTTGATAAGGCGGCAGATAAAGTAGCCAAGAAGACGCCTGCTCAGCAAGATTTGATAGGTCAGGTGGATGCCTTGATTGACACGCTTTACTTTACCTATGGTAGTTTTGTTTTGATGGGGGTGGATCCAGAACGTATTTTTGATATTGTCCATCAGGCCAATATGGGGAAAATTTTTCCAGATGGCAAGGCTCATTTTGATCCAGTGACCCATAAAATCTTAAAACCAGATGATTGGGAAGAAAAATATGCTCCAGAACCTGCTATTAAAAAGGAACTGCAGCGCCAACTCAAGGCTTATGAACGCCATAAAGAGAGAAATAAATCGTAAACAAAAAGGAGCTCTGGGCTCCTTTTCTTCGTGATTATAAGGTTTTTTCTTGTTCTCTCACCACCAGCAAATCGACCTTAGCATGGCGGAGGATGTATTCAGATGAAGAGCCGACCAAGAGGCGTTCAAAGGCGTTGAGACCCGTTGCGCCAACGAGGATGAGATCCACTTCTTCAGCATCGGGAATAGTACGTGCCAGTAGGGTCTTTGGATTTCCCATTTCAATGACAATATGAACATCTGCCACACCAGCATCTTTAGCACGTTTTTCGTACTCTTTCATCAGACTCTCAGCGTCGACTTGGAGTTCTTCGTAAACTTCAGCATCAAAGGTGGATACGCTTTGGAGAGCGCGTGTGTCAATGACATGTGCGATGGTGAGTTTAGCATCGTTTCGTAGAGCAGAATGAACTCCCTTGACAAAAGCCAAGTCCGCTTCCTTAGAACCATCGATTGCGACCATAATATTTTGGTAACGTTGTGCCATAATGAAACCTCCTGAAATTTTCTTACTATAATTGTAAACCTTTTCACTATAGAAGTAAAGCAAAAAAAGTATTTTTTAAAATAATGTTAGCGCTTAAAATCTATATAAATATATGATAAAATCAAAGAAAGGATAGCAGGAAAGAAGTGAAGGGAGGGAGAATGATGAAAAACTCTTTTCAAAAATCAAATTTCCTTTATTATGGAATTATCCTAGTGTCGATCTTGGTAGAAGTTATCATGATCTGGCAATTAGAGAGACTGATCCCCCTTCTTTATCCAGGTTTTATCGGCTTTTTAGTCTTTCATGTACTTTACCATCTAATCTTATTTCTAGTTGCAAAAAGAAGTGGGCGTTGGGATTACTTGATGACATGGGGGCTTTTTCTCATGTTTAATCTTCTTTATGATTCCTTTTTAGGCTTGCTTTTCCTAGGTTTATCTTTTGGTATGTGATGTGTCTTTGCAAAACACCTGCTATCTCCCCGATTTCCTCGCTTTTAGTGAGGTTTTTCTTCTATACGAACTTAGTAACACATTTCAGTAAACTTGTCGCATTCTCTTTCTAGTGGTATAATGTTACTATCCTGATGAATTGAGGAAACAAGATGAAAGAATATAACAAGTCTAGCAAGTTAGAGCATGTTGCTTATGATATCCGTGGTCCTGTTTTGGAAGAAGCCATGCGGATGCGAGCAAACGGAGAAAAGATTTTACGTCTGAATACAGGAAATCCAGCAGAATTTGGCTTTACAGCGCCAGACGAAGTCATTCATGACTTGATTATGAATGCACGTGATAGTGAAGGATATTCTGACTCCAAAGGGATTTTCTCAGCCCGTAAGGCCATTATGCAGTATTGCCAATTGAAGAAATTCCCAAATGTAGATATTGATGATATCTACCTTGGAAATGGTGTTAGTGAGTTGATTGTCATGTCCATGCAGGGACTTTTGGATAATGGGGACGAGGTTTTGGTGCCAATGCCAGACTATCCTCTCTGGACAGCCGCTGTCAGCCTAGCTGGGGGAAATGCTGTTCACTATATCTGTGATGAAGCCGCAGAATGGTACCCAGATATTGACGATATCAAGTCAAAAATCACTTCCAATACCAAGGCAATCGTTCTTATCAATCCAAACAACCCAACTGGGGCCCTTTATCCGAAGGAACTTTTGCTGGAGATTATTGAGATTGCCCGTCAAAACGATTTGATTATCTTTGCGGATGAAATCTATGACCGCATGGTTATGGATGGACATGTGCATACGCCTGTGGCTAGTTTGGCACCAGATGTTTTCTGTGTCAGCATGAATGGTCTATCAAAATCTCACCGTATTGCTGGTTTCCGTGTGGGTTGGATGGTCTTGTCTGGACCTAAGACACATGTTAAAGGTTATATCGAAGGGCTCAATATGCTGTCCAATATGCGCCTTTGTTCCAACGTTTTGGCCCAACAGGTTGTACAAACTTCCTTGGGTGGCCACCAGTCAGTCGATGAATTGCTCCTTCCCGGTGGACGAATCTACGAGCAAAGAAGTTTCATCTACAATGCTATTCAAGAGATTCCAGGTCTCTCTGCGGTTAAACCTAAGGCTGGACTCTATATCTTCCCTAAAATCGACCGCAATATGTACCGTATTGATGATGATGAGCAGTTTGTTCTTAATTTCTTGAAGCAGGAAAAGGTTCTTTTGGTTCATGGTCGAGGTTTCAACTGGCAGGAACCAGACCATTTCCGTATCGTTTACCTTCCTCGTGTTGATGAACTAGCCCAAATCCAAGAAAAGATGACTCGTTTCTTGAAACAGTATCGCAGATAGGGCTTACATTCGAAAAAGCGCCAAAAAGCTGGAAACATTTGCCTAGAGCTATTGACAAAAGTGAAAGAATCAGATAGAATAGTAAAGTATGTTTAGTAACTGATCACTTTATAGCCGGCTAAACGAATACAAAATCTATGAGGAGGTATTCATCGTGAAACGTACTTATCAACCAAGTAAACTTCGTCGTGCGCGCAAACACGGATTCCGTAACCGTATGTCAACTAAAAACGGTCGTCGCGTATTGGCAGCTCGTCGTCGTAAAGGACGCAAAGTTTTGGCTGCATAATCCAAACGAACTATATCAAAAATCAGTAGGAACTCGAGTCTACTGATTTTTATTTTTGTAAAAAAGTACAAAAAGCTTTATATTTTTGCTTGAATAGTGTATAATATTTCACATACTGTAAAAATGGAGAATAATCATGAAGAAATCAAAAGTTATGCTTTTTGGAGCTATGGCTTTGACAGCAGGTCTGGCTTTAGCAGCGTGTGGATCATCTCAATCAAGTAATGCAGACAAGACTTACTCTTATATCTTTGTCAATAACCCAGATACCTTGGATTATATTACTTCTACCCGAGACTCTACATCTAGTATCACAACCAACTTGATTGATGGTTTGTTGGAAAATGACCAATATGGCAATCTCATCCCGTCTATGGCTGAGTCATGGACAGTGTCAAAAGATGGTTTGACTTACACTTATAAAATCCGTCAGGAAGCTAAATGGTATACTTCTGAAGGAGAAGAGTATGCGGATGTAACCGCTCATGACTTTGTGACTGGTCTTAAGTATGCGGCTGATAAAAAGGCTGAAAACTTGTACTTGGTTCAAGACTCTATCAAAGGGCTAGCAGACTATGTTGAAGGGAAATCATCTGATTTTGCAACTGTTGGTGTTAAGGCGGTGGATGACTACACGCTACAATACACCCTCAACCAACCTGAGACTTATTGGAACTCTAAAACAACAGCAAGTATTCTTAGTCCTGTAAACGAAGCCTTCTTGAAGTCTAAGGGAGATGACTTTGGAAGTGTGACACCATCAAGTATCTTGTCAAATGGTCCTTACTTGTTTAAGTCCTTCACATCAAAATCTTTGATTGAGTTTGATAAAAACCCTAACTACTGGGATAAGGACAATGTCAAAATTGAGAAAGTGAAACTTTCTTTCTTTGATGGTTCTGACCAAGACAGCATTGCTAGAGGTTTCTTGGATGGTAACTATACAGACGGCCGTATTTTCCCAACAAGTTCAGTCTTTGCTGAACTCAAGAAGGGAAACGAGGACAAGATTACCTACACACCACAAAACTCAGTTACTTTCTATTATCTTTTCAACGTGAATCGTCAAAGCTACAAGCAGACTATGAAACAGTCTGATAAGGAAAAGACAGATTCACGCGCAGCTATGCAAAATAAAGATTTCCGTCAGGCTATCAACTTTGCCTTTGACCGTCATGCCTATGCAGCACAGACAAATGGCGAAGATGGAGCAGACCGTATCTTGCGTAACACGATTACACCAAGTAATTTTGTCCAAGTTGGTGATAAGAACTTTGGTGATATTGTTAATGAGAAAATTGTCAACTACGGTAAAGATTGGGCAAATATCAACCTAAACGATGGTAAGCAAGCCTTCTTGAATCCTGAAAAGGCCAAAGAGAAGTTTGCCAAGGCCAAAGAAAGTCTGCAAGCTCAAGGAGTAACCTTCCCAATTCATTTGGATATGCCAGTTGACCAGACTGCTAAGTTGGATGTGCAACAGGCTGGATCTTTCAAGCAAACAGTAGAAGAAACCCTTGGTAAGGAGAATGTGGTCATCGATGTTATCCAACTATCTCCGGATGAAAAAGACCAAGCAACCTACTTTGCAGATACAGCAGAACAAAAAGACTACGATATTGACATTTCAGGATGGGGTGGAGACTACTCAGATCCTAAGACTTACCTAGATATCCTTGATCCAGAGATAGGTTCTCAGTTGAAAAACATGGGCTTGTCTGAAGGAAAAGACAAGGAAGTTAAGGACAAGATTGGTCTTGCTGACTACAAGAAACTCTTGGATCAGGCAGACGCAGAAATCACAGATACTCAAGCTCGCTATGAAAAATATGCTGAAGCCCAAGCTTGGTTGACAGATAGCGCCTTGTTCCTACCAGTTCAAAGTGGTGGAGCCAACCCAATCTTCCGTAAGACTGTGCCGTTTACAGGTCCATTCTCATTCGTTGGTCATAAAGGAAATGCGGACAACTACAAATATGTTGAATTGCAAAAAGAGCCAGTAACCGCTAAACAGTACCAAGAACTCTATGAAAAATGGTTAAAAGAAAAAGTTGAGTCAAATAAAAAAGCTCAGGAAGATTTAGCTAACCACATTCAATAATATTCCTAGTCATGCTTTTCAATTAATACTCAATGAAAATCAAAAAGCAAACCGCAGGCTGTTCAAAACAGTGTTTTGAGGTTGTGGATAGAACTGACGAAGTCAGTAACCATACCTACGACAAGGTGAAGCTGACGTGATTTGAAGAGATTTTCGAAGAGTATAAGCCTAGTGACTGGATTCAGAAAAAAGGTCCTACCAGATGCTTCTTGGTTCTGGTAGGGCCTTTTCTTTATTCTTTTAAGTGATATGAGTAGCTAGCGACAACGACGTCTTGGTGCCAACGAAGGGCGTATTTGAGTTTGAGACTCATCTGATTGTGCAGGATATTTTGCCAAGGTTTATTGGGGATAAACTGGGGAACGAGAACAGTGACTGTATAGTTCTTTTTCTGAGCTTCCTCGGAAATCCGTTTGACATACTTGACAGTAGGCGTGATGATGTCGCGATAGCTGGTCTTGATATTTTTCAGAGTGATGGTTGGGAAGTAATCGGCAAATTCTTGGAGAATCTCTTGGTCTTTTTCTGCTGTTTCCTTGGTAGAAATATGCATGGCTAGGACTTCGTCACCGATACTTTGAGCGTAGTTAATGGCTCCGACGCTGACTCGGGTGACATTTCCTACTAGGACTAGAACCAGATTGCCGTCGTAAGTACGTTTTTCAATTCCTTCATAGAGTCGCAGTTGTTGGGCTACTTTTTGGTAATGACTGTGAATTGCTAAGAAGAGTAGGGTGAGTACGAGAATAATCGGGAAGAAAGGCCATATATCACTGAGACGGAAAAAGAGAAGGATTAGCACGATCGCGTAGCAAATGATTGCTCCAAGGATATTAGCAAGAGCAGGTTTTAAGAAGTTTGCTCCTTTTTCCTTTTTCCAATGGCGAACCATCCCTGTTTGAGAGAGGGCGAAGGGAACGAAGACTCCAATAGTATAAAGAGGAATCAAGCGTTCAGTATTCCCATTAAAAATGAGAAGAAGAGTCATAGCCCCAAAAGCCAGAGTTAAAATTCCATTAGAGTAACCTAGGCGGTCTCCTTTTTCCATAAAGAGATGAGGCATGTATTTGTTTTTAGCCATATTGTAAGCCAGCATAGGGAAGGCTGAAAAGCCAGTATTTGCAGCTACGGCCAAAATCAAGGCTGTGGAGAATTGGAAGAGATAATACCCAAGGTGGCCTATGAAGGAATTACCAAGGATGCCTTGAGCCATCTGTGAAAGAATAGTTTCTCCGTGTTGAGGCAGAATCCCCATCCAGTAGTTTAGGAAGGTGATACCAGCAAAAAGAAAACCTAAAATCAGTGACATGATGGTCAAGGTTTGAGCGGCATTCTTTTCTTTCGGAGCCTTGAAAAAGGGCACGGCATTTGAAATAGCTTCAACCCCAGTTAGAGAGGCAGAGCCACTGGTAAAAGCTCTTAGAATGAGAACGATGGACAGGCTTGGAACAGCATGCCCAATAGGTGAAGTTGCCTGATAGCTGAGAGAACCTGTCACTAGTTGAAAGATTCCATAGAGCAAGAGAAAGACAGTACTGATGATAAAGAGATAGACAGGAATCATCAGTGAACTGGCAGATTCTTTTAAGCCCCGTAAATTCAAGAGCATAAGCAAGCAAACTAGAAAAATGGAAATATGGAGGTTGTAAGGGTGTAGAGCAGGGAGAGCTGCTGTGATAGCGTCCGCTCCAGATGAAACAGATACCGCTACGGTCAGCATATAGTCAACCAGAAGACTACCTCCAGCAATCAAGCCAAGCTTGGGAGATAGATTTTCTCGGGTAACCATATAGGCCCCTCCCCCTTGAGGGTAGGCATGGATGATTTGACGGTAGGAAACGGTCAGGCTAGCTAGGAGTAGGAGGACAAAGAGGCCGATAGGAAGGCTCCACCATATAGCTAGTGGAGAAAGACTAGCCAAGACCAGGACTACTTGCTCAGGTCCATAGGCGATGGAGGAGAGAGCGTCGCTTGACAACATGGCTAGTGCCTGCATTTTTCCCAGTAGTCCCCCTTCGCCTTCGGTTAAAGACTTAAGAGGACGACCGATAAAGGTATGTTTTAATTTTGTAAACATGGTATTTTCCTTTACTGAAAATTTCAATAAGTGCTATTATACTGCTTTGAAAAAATAGCGTCAAGAGACGACAATAGATTTTAGAATATTTTTTACAGATGAGGAGAGAGGGCAGTTTTTTGGTATAATAGAAGATAGAAAACGAGGTTAGAAGAGATGATTTTTGATACACATACACACTTGAATGTAGAAGAATTTGCAGGTCGTGAGACAGAAGAAATTACCTTGGCTGCTGAGATGGGTGTGACACAGATGAATATTGTGGGTTTTGATAAACCGACGATTGAGCGTGCCCTAGAGTTGGTAGATGAGTACGACCAACTCTACGCAACTATTGGTTGGCATCCTACAGAAGCTGGAACCTACATAGAGGAGATTGAAGCCTACTTGCTTGACAAGCTCAAGCATCCAAAGGTAGTTGCCTTGGGTGAGATTGGTTTGGACTACCATTGGATGACAGCGCCAAAAGAGGTACAGGAGCAGGTTTTTCGCCGTCAGATTCAGCTATCTAAGGATTTGGATTTGCCTTTTGTTGTCCATACCCGTGATGCGCTGGAAGATACTTATGAAATTATCAAGAGTGAGGGCGTTGGTCCTCGAGGTGGTATCATGCACTCATTTTCGGGGACGCTTGAGTGGGCAGAGAAGTTTGTCGAGCTTGGCATGACCATTTCCTTCTCAGGAGTGGTGACTTTCAAGAAGGCAACTGACATCCAAGAAGCAGCTAAAGAGTTACCTTTGGACAAGATTTTGGTAGAGACAGATGCGCCTTACTTGGCTCCTGTTCCTAAACGGGGTCGCGAAAACAAAACAGCCTATACTCGCTATGTAGTGGACTTTATAGCTGATTTGCGTGGGATGACGGCAGAAGAGCTAGCGGAGGTAACAACTGCAAATGCAGAACGAATTTTTGGATTGGACAGCAAGTAATGAAAGAGAAAATTTCCCAAGTTATCGTGGTCGAAGGGCGCGATGATACGGCCAATCTCAAACGCTATTTCGATGTAGAGACCTATGAGACTCGAGGTTCTGCCATCAATGACCAGGATATAGATCGGATTCAGCGCCTGCACCAACGTCATGGAGTCATTGTCTTTACAGACCCAGATTTTAATGGGGAGCGGATTCGCCGCATGATTATGACGGCCATTCCAACAGTTCAGCATGCCTTCCTCAAACGAGATGAAGCTGTTCCCAAGTCCAAGACCAAGGGACGTTCCCTGGGAATTGAGCATGCCAGCTATGAAGATTTGAAAACGGCTCTAGCTCAGGTCACAGAACAATTTGAACATGAAAGTCAGTTTGATATCAGTCGTAGCGACTTGATCCGACTTGGTTTTCTAGCAGGAGCAGATAGCCGTAAGCGACGAGAATATCTAGGAGAGGCTCTCCGAATTGGCTATTCCAACGGCAAGCAACTCCTCAAACGCCTAGAGTTGTTTGGAGTCACCTTGGCAGAAGTGGAAGAAGCCATGAAATCTTATGAGAATAGTTAAGCAGACCCCAAATGTAAGGGGAATGTGTTACAATAGTAGTAACAGATAATAGAAAAGAGAATAGATGAGAATTGCAGATTATAGCGTGACCAAGGCAGTGCTAGAGCGTCACGGTTTTACCTTTAAAAAATCCTTTGGGCAAAATTTCCTGACGGATACTAATATCCTTCAAAAGATCGTGGATACGGCTGAAATTGATGACCAGGTCAATGTCATTGAAATTGGGCCAGGGATTGGTGCCTTGACGGAGTTTCTGGCTGAGCGTGCAGCAGAGGTCATGGCCTTTGAGATTGACCATCGTTTGGTACCAATTTTGGCAGATACCCTGCGTGATTTTGATAATGTGACCGTGGTTAACGAGGACATTCTCAAGGTTGACTTGGCGCAACATATCCAGAATTTTAAAAATCCTGACCTGCCAATCAAGGTAGTAGCTAACTTGCCATACTACATTACGACGCCTATTCTCATGCACTTGATTGAAAGTGGCATTCCTTTTAGTGAGTTTGTGGTCATGATGCAAAAAGAAGTGGCGGACCGCATTTCAGCCCAGCCGAATACCAAGGCATATGGCAGTTTGTCAATCGCTGTGCAGTATTACATGACTGCCAAGGTTGCCTTCATCGTGCCTCGTACGGTATTTGTGCCAGCGCCAAACGTGGACTCTGCTATTTTGAAAATGGTGCGTCGTCCAGAACCAGCCGTAGCAGTGGAAGACGAGAATTTTTTCTTTAAGGTTTCCAAGGCTAGTTTTACCCATCGCCGCAAGACCTTGTGGAATAACTTGACAGGTTACTTTGGCAAGACTGAAGAAGTTAAGGACAAGCTGACCAAGGCATTGGACCAAGCAGGCTTGTCACCAAGTGTGCGTGGGGAAGCTCTCAGCTTGGCAGAATTTGCCAGCCTAGCAGACGCGCTTAAAGGGCAAGGACTCTAAGATGCAGGGACAAATCATTAAAGCCTTAGCAGGATTCTATTATGTGGAAAGCGAGGGCCAGGTTTATCAGACGCGCGCGCGTGGAAATTTCCGTAAAAAAGGTCATACCCCTTATGTTGGGGACTGGGTCGATTTTTCTGCCGAGGAAAATTCAGAAGGCTATATTCTCAAGATTCACGAACGCAAAAACAGTCTAGTCCGTCCTCCCATTGTCAATATTGACCAAGCTGTAGTAATCATGTCCGTCAAGGAACCTGAATTTAACAACAATTTGCTGGATCGTTTCTTGGTTCTATTAGAGCACAAGGGCATCCATCCCATCGTCTATATTTCCAAAATGGATTTGTTGGAAGATAGGGGAGAACTGGATTTTTATGAACAGACTTATGCTGATATCGGCTATGACTTTGTGACCAGTAAAGAGGAACTCCTGCCCTTGTTAACAGGCAAGGTGACAGTCTTTATGGGGCAGACGGGCGTTGGAAAATCAACTCTTCTCAATAAAATCGCACCAGACCTCAATCTTGAAACAGGAGAAATATCAGACAGTCTAGGTCGCGGGCGCCACACTACTCGAGCTGTTAGTTTTTACAACCTCAATGGGGGGAAAATCGCAGATACACCAGGATTTTCATCATTGGATTATGAAGTATCAACGGCGGAAGACCTCAATCAGGCCTTCCCAGAGATAGCCACTGTCAGCCGAGACTGCAAATTCCGTACCTGTACCCATACCCATGAGCCGTCTTGTGCAGTCAAGCCAGCTATTGAAGATGGTACCATTGCGTCCTTCCGTTTTGACAACTACCTGCAATTCCTCAGTGAGATTGAAAATCGCAGAGAAACCTATAAAAAAGTCAGCAAAAAAATTCCAAAATAAGGAGAAACCTATGTCTCAATACAAGATTGCTCCGTCAATTCTGGCAGCAGATTATGCCAACTTTGAACGTGAAATCAAACGCCTAGAAGCAACTGGAGCAGAGTACGCCCATATCGATATCATGGATGGTCACTTTGTACCACAAATCAGCTTTGGTGCAGGTGTGGTTGAAGCTCTTCGTCCCCACAGCAAGATGGTCTTTGACTGCCACTTGATGGTAGCTAATCCTGAGCATCATTTAGAAGATTTTGCGCGTGCAGGTGCGGATATTATCAGTATCCATGTAGAAGCAACGTCTCATATTCATGGTGCTCTCCAAAAAATTCGTTCACTCGGTGTCAAGCCTTCAGTTGTCATCAATCCTGGTACACCTGTTGAGGCTATCAAGCACGTACTTCACCTAGTTGACCAAGTCTTAGTCATGACGGTTAACCCTGGCTTCGGCGGGCAAGCTTTCCTACCTGAAACCATGGATAAGATTCGCGAGTTGGTTGCCCTTCGTCAGGAAAAAGGCTTGAACTTTGAGATCGAAGTCGATGGTGGGATTGATGACCATACCATTGCTCAGGCCAAAGAAGCTGGTGCGACCGTTTTTGTAGCAGGTTCCTATGTCTTTAAGGGAGATGTCAATGAGCGAGTACAAATTCTCAGAAAACAACTGGACTAGGGTTGCCGTTTTTGCTGGCGGAGACCGTGATCACTACCGGACGGACTTTGATTGCTTTGTCGGTGTGGATCGAGGCTCACTCTGGGTCTTGGAAGAAAACCTTCCTCTTGCTCTAGCAGTTGGAGATTTTGATTCTGTAAGTGCAGAAGAGCTACAGGTGATTCAAAAACGTGCTCAGTATTTTGTCAAAGCTCAGCCAGAAAAAGATGATACTGATCTGGAACTAGCGCTTTTAACAATCTTTGAGAAGAATCCTCAGGCTCAGGTCACTATTTTCGGTGCTTTGGGTGGCCGTATTGACCATATGCTGGCCAATGTTTTTCTGCCTAGCAATCCCAAATTGGCTCCCTATATGCGTCAGATAGCGATTGAGGATGGGCAAAACTTGATTGCCTATTGTCCAGAAGGGATTAGTCAGCTTCAACCCCGCTCAGACTACGACTATCTTGCCTTTATGCCGGTTCGGGATAGCCAGCTGACCATTCTTGGTGCCAAGTATGAGTTGACAGAGGAAAATTTTTTCTTTAAAAAAGTGTATGCTTCTAACGAATATATAGATAGGGAAGTTTCGGTAACTTGCCCAGATGGCTATGTGGTCGTGCTGCATAGCAAGGACAGGAGGTAGGATGGAAAGTTTACTTGTTCTATTATTGATTGCCAACCTAGCTGGTCTCTTTCTGATTTGGCAAAGGCAGGATAAGCAGGAAAAACATCTCAGCAAGAGTTTGGAGGATCAGGCAGATCACTTGTCAGATCAGTTGGATTACCGCTTTGAACAAGCCAGACAAGCCAGCCAGTTAGACCAAAAAGACTTGGAAGTGGCTGTCAGCGACCGTTTGCAAGAAGTGCGAATAGAATTGCACCAAGGTCTAACTCAAGTCCGTCAAGAAATGACAGATAATCTCTTGCAAACTAGAGACAAGACCGACCAACGCCTTCAAGCCTTGCAGGAATCAAATGAGCAACGGTTGGAACAAATGCGCCAAACGGTCGAGGAAAAACTAGAAAAGACCTTGCAGACGCGCTTGCAGGCTTCCTTTGAGACAGTTTCCAAGCAACTGGAGTCGGTCAATCGTGGCCTTGGAGAAATGCAGACAGTTGCGCGTGATGTCGGAGCTCTCAACAAGGTTCTCTCTGGAACCAAGACACGAGGAATTCTGGGAGAATTGCAACTGGGACAAATCATCGAGGACATCATGACCCCTGCCCAGTATGAACGAGAATACGCAACGGTTGAAAACTCTAGTGAACGAGTGGAGTATGCCATCAAGTTACCCGGACAAGGCGACCAGGAATACGTCTACCTACCAATTGACTCTAAGTTTCCACTGGCTGATTATTACCGCTTAGAAGAAGCCTATGAGGCAGGGGACAAGGATGAGATTGAACGCTGTCGTAAGTCGCTCTTAGCAAGCGTCAAGCGCTTTGCCAAGGATATCAAGAGCAAGTACATAGCACCACCTCGGACGACCAATTTTGGAGTTTTGTTTGTTCCGACAGAAGGTCTCTACTCAGAAATCGTCCGCAATCCGGTCTTCTTTGATGATTTGAGACGGGAGGAGCAGATTATTGTCGCAGGTCCAAGTACTCTGTCAGCCCTTCTCAATTCCCTATCAGTTGGTTTCAAAACTCTCAATATTCAAAAGAGTGCAGACCATATCAGTAAGACCCTAGCCAGTGTCAAGACGGAGTTTGGCAAGTTTGGTGGTATTCTGGTTAAGGCACAAAAGCACCTCCAACATGCCTCTGGCAATATTGATGAATTATTAAACCGTCGTACCACAGCTATCGAGCGGACGCTCCGTCACATTGAGTTATCAGAAGGTGAGCCTGCGCTTGATCTACTCCATTTCCAAGAAAACGAGGAAGAATATGAAGATTAGTCACATGAAAAAAGATGAGTTGTTTGAAGGCTTTTACCTAATCAAATCAGCTGACCTGAGGCAGACACGAGCTGGGAAAAACTACCTAGCCTTTACCTTCCAAGATGATAGTGGCGAGATTGAAGGGAAGCTCTGGGATGCTCAACCTCATAACGTTGAGGCCTTTACCGCAGGTAAGGTTGTCCACATGAAAGGGCGCCGAGAAGTTTATAACAACACCCCTCAAGTTAATCAAATTACTCTTCGCCTGCCTCAACTGGGCGAACCCAATGATCCAGCTGATTTCAAGGTCAAGTCGCCAGTTGATGTCAAGGAAATCCGTGACTATATGTCGCAAATGATTTTTAAAATTGAAAATCCTGTTTGGCAAAGGATTGTCCGAAATCTCTACACCAAGTATGATAAGGAATTTTACTCCTATCCAGCTGCCAAGACCAACCATCATGCCTTTGAAACGGGCTTGGCCTATCATACGGCGACCATGGTGCGTTTGGCAGATGCTATTAGCGAAGTCTATCCTCAACTCAATAAGAGCCTGCTCTATGCGGGGGTTATGCTACACGACTTGGCTAAAGTCATCGAGTTGACAGGGCCTGATCAGACCGAGTATACAGTACGAGGCAATCTTCTTGGGCATATCGCTCTAATTGATAGTGAAATTACTAAGACAGTGATGGAGCTTGGCATCGATGATACCAAGGAAGAAGTCGTTCTGCTTCGTCACGTCATCCTCAGTCACCACGGCTTACTTGAGTATGGAAGCCCAGTCCGTCCACGCATTATGGAAGCAGAGATTATCCATATGATTGACAATCTGGATGCAAGCATGATGATGATGTCAACTGCTCTTGCTTTGGTGGACAAAGGAGAGATGACCAATAAAATCTTCGCTATGGACAATCGTTCCTTCTATAAACCAGATTTAGATTAATAATTTAAGAAAAATGAGCATTTTTTAGGATAAGAATGTTCGTTTTTTTATGTGAATATGGTATAATAGATAAAATATCAAAATTAAATGAAGTGGGAAATAGAAATGAAATTAAGAAGAAGTGATCGGATGGTTGTCATTTCCAACTATTTGATTAATAATCCTTATAAACTAACTAGTCTCAATACTTTTGCTGAAAAGTATGAATCTGCTAAATCATCCATCTCAGAGGATATCGTCATTATCAAACGCGCCTTTGAGGAAATCGAGATTGGTCATATCCAGACAGTAACTGGTGCTGGAGGAGGTGTCATCTTTACACCATCAATCTCAAGCCATGATGCCAAGGAAATGGTGGAGGACTTGCGTGCCAAGTTGTCAGAAAGTGACCGTATCTTGCCAGGTGGTTACATCTACCTGTCTGATTTGCTTAGCACACCAGCCATCTTGAAAAATATTGGTCGTATTATTGCCAAAAGTTTTATGGACCAAAAGATTGATGCGGTTATGACCGTAGCGACTAAGGGTGTTCCACTTGCAAATGCAGTTGCCAATGTCCTTAATGTTCCTTTTGTTATTGTGCGCCGTGACCTGAAAATTACTGAAGGTTCAACTGTCAGCGTCAACTATGTATCAGGTTCAAGTGGTGACCGTATCGAGAAAATGTTCCTTTCAAAACGTAGTCTCAAGGCAGGCAGCCGTGTCTTGATTGTGGATGACTTCTTGAAAGGCGGCGGAACTGTCAATGGGATGATTAGTCTCTTGCGCGAGTTCGATTCAGAACTGGCAGGTGTAGCGGTATTTGCGGACAATGCTCAAGAAGAACGTGAAAAGCAGTTTGACTACAAGTCACTCTTGAAGGTAACCAATATTGATGTTAAGAACCAAGCCATCGATGTTGAGGTTGGAAATATCTTTGACGAAGATAAATAAGAGATAGAACTAAAGGTTGGAACGATTGTCCCAGCCTTTCTTTGCAAATAGAATAGAAGGAAGCTTATGAAAACACCATTTATCAATAAAGAAGACTTAGAAGCGATTGTTGCCGAGTTCCCGACTCCCTTTCATTTGTATGATGAGAAGGGGATTCGTGAGAAGGCAAGAGCAGTCAACCAAGTCTTTTCGTGGAACAAGGGCTTTAAGGAATATTTTGCAGTTAAGGCTACTCCAACCCCAGCTATTTTGAAAATCCTTCAAGAGGAAGGCTGTGGCGTGGATTGCTCTAGTTATGTAGAGCTTTTGATGAGTCATAAACTGAATTTCCCCGGTTCTGAGATTATGTTTTCTTCAAACAACACGCCAGATAAGGAATACGCCTATGCGCGTGAATTGGGTGCGACCATTAACTTGGATGCCTTTGAAGATATTGAACATCTAGAGAGAGTAGCAGGCATTCCAGAAATCATCTCATGTCGTTATAATCCTGGAGGCGTTTTTGAACTGGGGACAGACATTATGGACAATCCTGGAGAAGCCAAGTTTGGTATGACCAAGGACCAGCTCTTTGAAGCTTTTGCCATCTTGAAGGAAAAAGGAGCCAAGACTTTTGGGATTCACTCCTTCCTAGCGTCCAATACCGTTACCCATCTCTATTATCCAGAGTTGGCTCGTCAGCTTTTTGAATTGGCTGTTGAAATCAAGGAAAAGTTGGGCATTTCGCTAGACTTTATCAATCTTTCTGGCGGTATTGGTGTCAACTATCGTCCAGACCAGGAGCCAAATGATATCGCCTTGATTGGTGAGGGAGTTCGTAAGGTGTATGAAGAGGTTCTTACGCCAGCAGGTCTTGGTCAGGTCAAGATTTTTACCGAATTAGGTCGTTTTATGTTGGCACCTCACGGTGCTTTGGTCACAAAAGTTACCCATAAGAAGAAAACCTACCGTACCTATCTAGGTGTGGATGCATCAGCAGTCAACCTTATGCGTCCAGCCATGTATGGAGCCTACCATCATATCACCAATCTGACACATCCAGATGGACCAGCTGAAGTGGTCGATGTAGTCGGTTCACTCTGTGAAAACAATGATAAATTTGCAGTGAATCGTGAACTGCCTCATACAGAAATCGGTGATTTGCTGGTAATTCATGATACAGGTGCCCACGGTTTTTCAATGGGCTACCAGTACAATGCTAAACTTCGTTCTGCGGAAATCCTCTATACCGAAGAAGGAAAAGCCCGTCAAATCCGTCGTGCAGAGCGCCCTGAGGACTATTTTGCAACCTTGTATGGCTTTGATTTTGAAGAATAAAATGATAAGTAATTGAAAATGAAATTGAAAAACAGATTGCTTTCTAAAAAATAGGCAAAAATCTTGTTTTTCTTTCAAGTCATGATATAATAAAACTATAAAACGTTTTCAAGGAAGGTAACGATATGTCTGAAGAAACAATTGATTATGGACAAGTGACAGGAATGGTGCATTCGACAGAAAGCTTTGGGTCAGTAGATGGGCCTGGTATTCGCTTTATTGTCTTTTTGCAGGGCTGTCACATGCGTTGCCAGTATTGCCACAACCCAGACACTTGGGCTATGGAGTCCAATAAGTCACGGGAACGGACGGTAGATGATGTCTTGACAGAGGCCTTGCGCTACCGTGGTTTCTGGGGGAATAAGGGTGGGATTACAGTTAGTGGAGGAGAAGCTCTCTTGCAGATTGATTTCCTAATTGCCCTCTTTACCAAGGCTAAGGAACAAGGAATCCACTGTACCTTGGATACCTGTGCTCTGCCTTTCCGTAATAAACCACGTTACCTTGAGAAGTTTGACAAACTCATGGCTGTCACCGACTTGGTTCTCTTGGATATCAAAGAAATCAACGAAGAACAGCACAAGATTGTTACTAGCCAAACCAATAAAAATATCTTGGCCTGTGCCCAGTATCTATCAGATATTGGAAAACCTGTCTGGATTCGTCACGTGTTAGTTCCAGGTTTGACAGATAGAGATGATGACTTGATTGAACTTGGTAAGTTCGTCAAGACCCTCAAAAATGTTGATAAGTTTGAAATTCTACCTTATCATACTATGGGTGAGTTCAAGTGGCGTGAACTAGGAATTCCGTATTCACTCGAAGGGGTCAAACCCCCAACAGCAGACCGCGTGAAAAATGCTAAAAAACTTATGGATACAGAAAGTTACCAAGACTACATGAAACGTGTACATGGATAAAAAAGAAGCCTGATGGAAACATCGGGCTTTTAAATTTACACAAATATAGATAATTAAATGAAACAAAATTTTATACTCTTCGAAAATCTCTTCAAACCACGTCAGCGTCGCTTTGTCGTATATATGTGACTGACTTCGTCAGTCTTATCTACAACCTCAAAACCGTGTTTTGAGCAGCCTGCGGCTAGCTTCCTAGTTTGCTCTTTGATTTTCATTGAGTATTAAATCTTTTTTACTCTCTAAATTCTGAAAAAAATCCGAAAATGAGTGTATAAGATATAGTTACTTTTAGAAATATTAAATAGAATAGGAGAACATCTATGGAACAAAGTATTACCATTAAAAATTTATGTAAGTCGTATGGCCAAACTCAAATTTTAAAAGATATTTCTTTTGAAGCAAAAGCAGGTAAAGTGACTGCTTTCCTGGGTCCAAATGGAGCTGGTAAAAGTTCAACCTTACGTATTTTATTAGGATTAGACAAAGCAACATCTGGTCTTACCAAAATTGGAGATCAAACTTATAAGGAATTAAAATTTCCTCTAAAGACTGTAGGAGCTTCATTTGACAGTGTAGGAGCTCCTGATGATCGGACTGTTTATCAACATTTGAAAATTGTTGCTGCTAGTAATGGGATATCCAGTCAGCGAATTGAACAAGTCTTGGATATGGTGGATATTAGTCATAAGAAAAAATCTAAAATTGGGAAATTATCATTAGGAGAAGGACAACGCTTGGGAATTGCAACAGCTCTATTAGGAAATCCTCAATATCTGATATTGGATGAACCGACTAATGGGTTGGATCCAAGAGGAATTCGGTGGTTTAGAGAGTTTATAAAAAAACAAGCTCAAGAAGGGAAGACCGTCTTACTGTCATCTCATATATTATCGGAAGTGGAAGCAGTAACAGATGATGTAGTTATCATAAATAAAGGAAAAGTTCTTATAAAAGGGACTTTACAAGAAGTGATGAAAAATCTTTCTTCACTAGAGGAAGTCTTCTTTAGTTTAACAGAGGGAGGGAAGTGACATGGCACTTATTTACTCTCTTCATTCTGAAATATTGAAATTACTTTATAATAGAGCTACTCATGTTGTACTATTCTTGATACTGGTATTTCAAACGTTTTTAGCAAATATTGGTGCTTCTCAAATTGTTTCAGTTGGTATCCATGCTACACCAGAGACAAATCCAGATTTAGCAGAGGCCTTACCTCCTATTGAATTTTTAGGTTTTGATGTCACTTTATTTGGTGTTTTTATTATGATTATCCTAGGCTCAATTTACGGAGCCGAGGAATACAAAGGCTTGGCTATTCGTACAAGCCTCCTCTCTGTTACAAATCGAAGTACTTTCCTAGTTTCAAAAACATTAGTTTGGCTTATATTTTCTTTTATCATTTCCTTTCTATCAATATTCTTGACAATTAACATGACACATTATGTTTTAGGACAAGATGGCTTATTGCTTTTTTTACTAAATGGAACAGTTTGGTTCTATATATTTTTAGCCAGTATAGCTTGGACTTTGTTGGGACTGCTGGCCTATATTATGGCTTTGACATTTAAAACAGCCATTGTTCCTCTATTATTTTTGCTTCCTCAAGTCTACAATTTAGGAACATTCTTAGCAAACTATATATCGGTTGCAAAATTTCTTCCAGTTGCATTGGGGCAAGGATTGATTGCTACATCTCCTCAAATTTTAGAATATAATAGTTTACAAAATATTTTACTTTTACTTTGTTGGAACTTCTCATTCTTGGCTTTAGCAATCTACCGCTTACTTAAGTCAGATATTGGAGGAGGTGAATAAGTTGAAAGAGCAACTTAAAAGTGAGTATCTCAAGTTTATTATGAATCCGTGGCACTGGTTGATTATAGGTGCTCTATTACTGTGTGTTCCAGCGTTAGTTATTTTTTTAAATAATAAGCCAGACCAGTTGACCCTACAGTTTGTTTTGGAACAGCTACTGCAAAGTCTCTATTTAGGACAGGCGGGTTTCATTAGTCTAGCTGTTCTATTTATAGGTCAAGAATTTACAGGTTCTAGCCTTCGTACCAGTTTTCTTACATGTCCAAATCGTTTGATATTTATAATCTGTAAACTAGCTATTGTATTATGTATGGAAATTGTATTATTGGTTGCTGTAATATCATTATGCATACTAATCGCGCAAGGATACTACAATATCAATCTTTTGAGTAATATTAAACATGTTCTAACAATTCTATTTCCAGCTTGTATTTCTATTCTAACCTTCTCTCTTTTAAGTGGTATTTTTGTATTTATTTCCCAGTCTTTTATCTTAATTTTGGGAATAAGTTTATCCCTTTTATTGGGGTTGGGACAAATGTTATTACAATTCAGTTCTTTTTTTAGAAATTTACCATTACTGGCTAGTATGAATTGTTTTTATACCTATCCATTGTCTCTTTATTATCCAGTGTGGCAAGGCTTAGGGATACAAATAGTTTGGTTATTAATTGTTTTTCTATTTGCTACATTGATACTTATAGGAAAAAATGTACGCTAAAGACAGGGGATATCCTGTCTTTTTCTCAGTTAGTGCTATAATATATTCAGGAGGGTGAGTTATGGCTTATAAAATTTTGGTTGTAGATGATGATCTTGCTATTCTTCGCCTAATAAAAAAAGTACTAGAATATGAAAAATATGAAGTAGTCATACGAAATAAGATAGAAGAGATTGATCTTTGTGATTTTACAGGCTTTGACTTGATTCTATTAGATATTATGATGCCTGTTAGTGGTTTAGAAATCTGTCAGATGATTCGCGAGCAGATAACTGTTCCTATCTGTTTTATAACTGCCAAGGATATGGATGAAGACTTAGTAGCTGGAATCAATGCAGGTGCTGATGATTATATTATGAAGCCCTTTAGTATGCAAGAATTGTTAGCACGTGTTAAAATGCACTTGCGTCGTGAAGAACGGACTAAAGGAAATGTTCATCAAATAAAGATTGGGAAGCTTATACTATATACGGATAGTAAGGAACTATTTGTAAACGATGAGAAGATTGCTCTGACAAGGAGGGAATTTGACATAGTGAATCTTTTGGCAAGCAACCCAAGTAAAATATATTCTATTGAGGAAATTTATAATTATCTATATCCACAAAGTTCAGAAGCGCTTTTACGTTCGGTTTCAGAGTACATTTATCAAATTCGTCAAAAGCTGAAACCTTATCAATTAAATCCAATTAAAACCTTGTATGGTGGAGGATATCAATGGGTAGAATCAAAAGTTTTAGACAATTAATTCGAGAAACCTGTTGGAGAATTATTTGGCAGTTTAGTCTTGGCTTACTAATGGCCTATCTTATTCCCTTAGCTTCAGTATCTATACAAATAAATGAAGATGGGAAACCTTTAAACAATAGTGGTGTTCTATCAATCTTTTTTAATGTGTCATCATGGATATATATTTGTGTTTTATTGATTATTCTAATAAGTTATCACATTGGAAAATTGTTGAAAAAACTGAGTTATGAAATGACTTTGATTTATGAAAATAGTATGTGGTTGGAGAAGGAATGTACAGAAAGTTTAACGGTTAAAGAATTTCGCGAGACAGGAAATCGGATTATTGTGATGCAAGATAGAATTCGACAATTAATAGTTGATGAGAAACAGCAGAAGGAAGATTTAATGTTTCAGGTTTCAGCAGCTTCTCATGATTTAAAAACTCCCTTAACCATTATTAGGGGAAATGTGGAATTTTTGCAGACGATAACTGAAAACGACCAATCTCAAGAATGCTTAGCAGATATAGAAAGAGCTAGTCAACAGTTACTAGATTATTTCAATCAATTGATTCACTATTCTAAAACCTATTATGATGATGAGACAGGTTGGACGGAGTATTCCTCTTCAGATTTTATCAATGAATTAGAGAAAGAAGTCTCTTTTTTGATAAAAAATCAGATGAAGTTTTCTTTTGAACAAAATGTGAAAGGAACTGAAAACTATTATATAAATCCATCTCTTCTGATTCGTGCCATACAAAATATTTTAACAAATGCTTTGGAATACGCCGATAAACAGAATCCTAAAATTAACATTAGGGTAGAGCAAGAGGAGAAAGAATTGAAAATAGGCATATGGAATAATGGCTCGGAATTTCCAGATGAAGTTTTAAATAATTTTGGAAAGCTCTTTTATCGTATGGATAAAGCTAGATCGGTTAAAGAGCAACATTATGGTATTGGACTTAGTTTTGTATGTAGAGTTGCAAAACTACACAAAGGCCGAGTTGAGCTTAGAAATAGAGACGCGGGAGCAGAAGTTTTAATAACTGTGAATTGTATTAAATCATAGTGATTTACTTGTTAATTTATGATTGAATAGTTTTTTATATGTGAGCTTTTAAACTATTTAACGTTTTCGATTAGTATAAGATGTAACGGTAGATAATAAAAACGAATGATGATATCTAGTTGATGAAAACTATTTATCATTCATTCGTTTTTTTAATTATTGGATAATTTACGTAGCCTTATCTCGAACGTTGTTTTCCAGCGTTGCGATTTTTATGTTTTTTCTTGCTTGTGATAGCAGTTGGTTGTCCAGGGGTAACGTCTTTTCGTCCACTTGGTGTAGAGAAAGTACTTGCTTTTGGTGGGTTCTTTGCCAGTTCTTCACGGACTTTTTTGCGAAGTTTTGGACGAACGATATAGTTGACGATAAACTGTTGGAGAATCATCATGAAACCACCGACAACCCAGTAAAGTGTGACACTGGCTGGTGAAATGAGGGAGAAGACAACAATCGTGATTGGGCTCACGTAAGCCATTTTCTTGATTTGTTCTCTTTGCGTTTCGTCTTCTACTCCGTGAAGTGAAAGGAGCGATTGAAGATAGTAAAGGACACCTGCGCAGGCAACCAAAATCATACTTGGAGAACCTAGAGGAATGCCTAGGTAGCTTGCTTGAGCAACCCCTTCAGTATGTTGGGCAGCAAAGTAGATAGCTGAGAAGAAAGGCATTTGAAGGAGGATAGGGAAACATCCTACACCACCAAACATGCTGATGCCGTGTTCTTTTTGAGCGGCAAAGAGAGCTTGTTGGGCTTCGAGTTTTTCTTCTTGAGTAGTCGCTTCCTTGAGACGTGTTTGGTGTGGCTCAAGGACGTGCTTGAGGGCGTTCATCTTTTCAGAGTGAAGCGTTGCCTTCCATGATTGGTAGATACCAAGTGGCAAGATAATCAAGCGCACGATAATGGTTACGATGATGATAGCGACACCAAAGCCTAGACCTTGATCAGTAGCGAAGTACTTGATAGCTTCAGCCATAGGCGCTCCGATAGTATTCCAAATAAATCCTATTGGCTTTCCTGTGGCTTTATCGACTCTAACACAGCCAGTCAAGACTAGCAACATAGCCACTCCCATAGCTGAGAGTGCAAAACGTTTAATAGATTTCACTGTTTTTATTCCTTCTTTAAAAATTATACCTTTCTATTCTACTGTTTTTTTACAAAATATACAATAGTTCTAGAGACCTAATTTGCGATTTTAAAGTCAGGATAGGGAGGAAAGTTGCTCAGTTTGACATCTAAGTAGCTGACTTTTGAAAAAGGCGTCGGTCCTTTCCGGATTTCTTGGATAAATTTTGCCATGGTAGCAGATGAGTCTGCTTGGGCTAAGATTTCCACTGTGCCATCGTCGTTATTCCAGACTCGACCTGTTATGCCACCGATTTCGAGAGCCAAGCTGTAAACACCCCAACGAAAGCCGACTCCCTGCACCCTGCCTTGGGCAATCATTCTAACCTTTTGCATACCAAACCCCTTTGATTGTGTTATAATATTTCTATGACTATTATAACCTCAAAAGCCAATTCTGTGGTAAAAAATGCCAAGAAATTACACAAAAAAAAATACCGCAAGTCTGCCTATTTGATTGAAGGTTGGCACTTGTTTGAAGAAGCTGTTCAAGCTGGAGTGACGATTGAGAAAATCTTTGCCCTAGAAAATTACCGAGATCAGTTAGCCTCGTTTCCGCAAACTGTCTGGGTTTCAGAGGATATTTTACTAGATTTGGCGGATTCTCAGACTCCACAGGGAATTGTTGCCGTGGTTCAAAAAGAAGAAGTAGGACAAGCTGATTTGAGTCAGGGCAAGTTCTTGTTTTTGGAAGATGTGCAAGATCCTGGTAATGTGGGAACGATCATTCGGACTGCGGATGCAGCAGGTTTTACTGGAGTGATTGTTTCAGATAAGTCGGCAGATATCTACAGTCTCAAGACCTTGCGTTCCATGCAAGGCAGTCATTTCCATTTACCTATTTATCGGATGACTAGTCAAGCACTGCTTGAGGAAGCTAAAGAAGCAGGTATCCCAGTGTTGGCAACAACCTTATCTAAAGATTCTGTTGATTACAGAGAACTGTCCCCTATAGAAAATTTTGTACTAGTCATGGGAAATGAAGGGCAAGGGATTAGTCCTATCATGGCTGAAAGTGCCAATCAGCTGGTTCATATTGGTATGAAAGGTAGGGCGGAGAGTCTCAATGTGGCAGTTGCCGCAGGCATTTTGATGTTTTATTTCAGCTAATTTAAAAAAACTTTGTTATAATCAAGATATAGTTATAGAAAAAGGAGAATCAGAATGAATCAAACAATTATTCAAGAACGTTCAGGTCTCAATCAATTTTACGCTAAGGTTTATGCCTTTGTAGGGATTGGAATTGGACTATCAGCTCTGGTGTCAGCTTTGATGTTGACAGTCTTTCAGGCTCAATTGACTTACTTTTTAATGCAGGGACGTCTCTGGTTGATGGTTGCAACTTTTGCAGAACTTGCTCTGGTATTTGTTGCAAGTAGCATGGCTGCAAAAAATAGCCCAGCAGCTCTGCCAGTATTTCTAGTATACTCCCTACTGAATGGCTTCACCCTTAGCTTTGTCGTAGCCTTCTATACACCGGGAACAGTTTTGTCAGCCTTTGTATCCAGCGCTCTTCTCTTCTTTGTCATGGCGGCAATCGGGATTTTCACCAAGAAAGACTTGAGTGGGATCGGTCGAGCTATGATGGCAGCTTTAATTGGTTTGCTGATTGCCATGGTAGTCAATATTTTCTTGGCTAGCGGTTTCTTTGATTATATGATTAGTGTAGCCATGGTTTTGGTTTTCTCTGGTTTGATTGCTTGGGATAATCAAAAGATTCGCTATGTTTATGAGCAGTCACGAGGACAAGTAGCGACAGGTTGGATCATCTCAATGGCACTCAGTATCTATCTTGATTTTATCAATCTTTTCCTCAGTATTCTACGTATCTTTGGTCGCAATGACTAAAGGTCCATGAAATCAGTGTTCGAAGGAGCACTGATTTTTTTAAATTTTCTCTTTTCTTTTCTTGGAAATAGGTGTATAATGCTTTTAATTAATTTTTGAGGAGTAGCCTATGAAGAAAAGTTTTATCCATCAACAAGAAGAAATTTCCTTTGTCAAAAACACTTTTACCCAGTATTTGAAAGATAAGCTAGAAGTTGTCGAAGTTCAAGGTCCTATCTTGAGCAAGGTCGGTGACGGGATGCAGGATAACCTGTCTGGTGTGGAAAATCCAGTATCTGTCAAGGTTTTGCAGATTCCTGATGAAACCTATGAAGTGGTGCATTCACTTGCCAAATGGAAACGCCATACTTTGGCTCGTTTTGGTTTCGGTGAGGGTGAAGGTCTCTTCGTCCACATGAAGGCCCTTCGTCCAGACGAAGATTCGTTGGATGCGACCCACTCTGTTTATGTTGACCAGTGGGACTGGGAAAAAGTCATTCCAAATGGTAAACGTAACATCGCTTATCTAAAAGAAACAGTTGAAAAGATTTACAAGGCTATTCGATTGACTGAGCTAGCAGTAGAAGCTCGCTATGACATCGAGTCTGTCTTGCCAAAACAAATCACTTTCATCCATACAGAAGAGTTGGTAGAACGCTACCCAGACTTGACACCAAAAGAGCGTGAAAATGCTATTTGTAAAGAATTTGGAGCAGTATTCTTGATCGGTATCGGTGGTGAATTACCAGACGGTAAACCGCACGATGGACGTGCACCAGACTACGATGACTGGACAAGTGAGTCTGAAAATGGTTACAAGGGTCTAAATGGTGATATTCTTGTTTGGAATGAGTCTCTGGGGGGAGCCTTTGAGTTGTCTTCTATGGGAATCCGTGTAGATGAAGAAACGCTTCGTCGTCAGGTGAAAATCACAGGTGATGAAGACCGCTTGGAATTGGAATGGCACAAGTCTTTGTTGAATGGCCTATTCCCATTGACAATCGGTGGAGGAATTGGACAATCTCGGATGGCCATGTTCCTACTTCGCAAGAAACACATCGGAGAAGTGCAAACAAGTGTTTGGCCTCAAGAAGTCCGCGATACTTACGAAAATATTTTGTAGAGAATCGAACCGCAAGGTTCGGTTTTCTTTCTCTTTTCGCCCATAATTTGGTATAATAAACGGTATGAAAATCGTATCAGGAATCTATGGGGGACGTCCCCTCAAGACACTAGAAGGAAAGACGACAAGACCAACTTCGGATAAGGTTAGGGGAGCCATTTTTAACATGATTGGTCCCTACTTTGAAGGGGGACGAGTCTTGGACCTTTATGCAGGTAGTGGTGCTTTATCTATCGAGGCAGTATCGCGTGGCATGTCCAGCGCTGTTTTGGTGGAGCGAGACCGTAAGGCGCAGACTATTATTGCTGAAAATATTCAGATGACCAAGGAAGTTGGAAAATTTCAACTTCTCAAAATGGATGCAGAAAGGGCATTGGAACAGGTATCTGGGGGATTTGACCTCATTTTCTTAGACCCTCCTTATGCCAAGGAACAAATCGTAGCAGATATTGAAAAAATGGCTGAGAGGGAGCTTTTTTCTGAAGATGTCATGGTCGTGTGTGAGACGGATAAAGCCGTTGAACTTCCAGAAGAAATTGCCTGCCTGGGCATCTGGAAGGAAAAGATTTATGGAATTAGTAAGGTGACAGTCTATGTCAGATAAGATTGGCTTATTCACAGGCTCATTTGATCCGATGACAAATGGGCATCTGGATATGATTGAACGGGCGAGTAAACTCTTTGACAAGCTCTATGTAGGTATTTTTTTTAATCCCCACAAACAAGGATTTCTCCCTATCGAAAATCGTAAACGGGGGCTAGAAGAGGCTTTGAAACATTTGGGAAATGTTGAAGTTGTGTCTTCTCATGATGAATTGGTGGTTGATGTCGCAAAAAGACTGGGGGCTACTTGTCTAGTGCGTGGTTTGAGGAATGCAGCGGATTTGCAATATGAAGCCAGTTTTGATTACTACAACCATCAGCTGTCTCCTAATATAGAGACCATTTATTTACATAGCCGACCTGAACATCTCTATATCAGTTCATCAGGCGTTAGAGAACTTTTGAAGTTTGGTCAGGATATTGCCTGCTATGTTCCTGAGAGTATTTTGGAGGAAATAAAAAATGAAAAAAAAGATTAGATGGCCCTTATATGTCATTGCGGCCTTAATTGTGACTTTCTTGGCATTTGTAGTGCCCTTGCCCTACTATATAGAAGTTCCAGGTGGTTCGGAAGATATTCGCCAAGTCCTTAAAGTCAATGACACAGAAGATAAGGAAGCTGGTGCCTATCAATTCGTTACGGTTGGTGTCCAACATGCCACTTTAGCTCATATGATTTATGCATGGTTGACGCCTTTTACAGATATTCGTAGTGCTCAGGAGACTACAGGTGGCTCTTCCGATGTTGAATTTATGCGGATCAATCAATTCTACATGCAAACATCGCAAAACATGGCCAAGTATCAAGGGCTAAAAACAGCTGGTAAAGATATCGAACTCAAATATCTTGGGGTTTATGTTTTGACTGTGACGGATAATTCGACCTTTAAAGGGATTCTTAACATCTCTGATACGGTCACAGCAGTCAATGATCAGACCTTTGATAGTTCCAAAGATTTGATTGATTATGTCAATTCTCAAAAACTAGGGGACTCCGTCAAGGTCACCTATGAAGAGGATGGGCAAACCAAGTCTGCAGAAGGTAAGATTATCACCTTGGAAAATGGCAAAAATGGAATTGGAATCGGTTTGATTGACCGTACAGAAGTGACCAGTGATGTTCCAATTCGCTTTTCAACAGCTGGTATTGGCGGTCCAAGTGCTGGCCTCATGTTTAGTCTGGCCATCTATACCCAAATAGCTGACCCTGGCCTTCGTAATGGCCGCATTGTTGCCGGTACAGGAACCATTGACCGCGATGGTAATGTGGGAGACATTGGAGGTATCGATAAGAAAGTTGTAGCTTCGGCTAGAGAAGGTGCTGCTATTTTCTTTGCCCCTGATAACCCTGTTAGCGAAGAAGAACAAAAAGCACATCCTGATGCGAAAAATAACTACCAAACAGCCCTGGAAGCAGCTAAAACAATCAAGACAGATATGAAAATAGTGCCAGTTAAAACCCTACAAGATGCAATTGATTACTTGAAAAACAATCCCTAGTTTTTAAGTGAAGTTTCCAAACTAGCGCACAAACAGAGAAGATGGTATAATAGTCAAATGGTTCAATTATTATTCACTCTAAGCAGTCACATGCTCTTTATTTATGTGAGTTTTTACCTTTTAAAGAATCTTGTTAGATGGGAAAAGGTTTTAAAAGTAACAGCTGAGAACACAGGAAAAGTTCGTTTACTAGTAGCTTTTTTCAGCATTGTAATGGGCTATATCATGAGTTCTTTCTTTATCAGCCTATATCAGTTGTGGCAAGAAGCGCTTAGAGGATTATTATAAAATCAAGAGTAAAGGAAATAAGTATGGAAAAAATTGTGGTTCAAGGTGGCGATAATCGTCTGGTAGGAAGTGTTACGATCGAAGGAGCAAAGAATGCAGTCTTGCCTTTGTTGGCAGCGACTATTCTAGCAAGTGAAGGAAAGACCGTCTTGCAGAATGTTCCTATCTTGTCAGATGTTTTCACTATGAATCAGGTGGTTCGCGGTTTAAATGCCAAGGTGGATTTTAATGAAGAAGCTCATCTTGTTGAGGTGGACGCGACTGGCGATATCACTGAGGAAGCTCCTTACAAGTATGTCAGCAAGATGCGCGCCTCCATCGTTGTCTTGGGGCCAATTCTTGCCCGTGTGGGTCATGCTAAGGTATCTATGCCAGGTGGTTGTACGATTGGTAGCCGCCCTATTGATCTTCATTTGAAAGGTCTAGAAGCTATGGGGGCTAAAATCAGCCAGACAGCTGGTTATATCGAAGCCAAGGCAGATCGCTTACATGGAGCTCATATCTACATGGACTTCCCAAGTGTTGGTGCAACGCAGAACTTGATGATGGCTGCGACTCTGGCTGATGGTGTGACAGTGATTGAGAATGCTGCGCGTGAGCCTGAGATTGTTGACTTAGCCATTCTCCTCAATGAAATGGGAGCCAAGGTTAAAGGTGCTGGTACAGAGACCATTACCATTACCGGTGTTGAGAAACTTCATGGTACGACTCACAATGTAGTCCAAGACCGTATCGAAGCAGGAACCTTTATGGTAGCTGCTGCCATGACTGGTGGTGATGTCTTGATTCGAGACGCTGTCTGGGAGCACAACCGTCCCTTGATTGCCAAATTGCTTGAAATGGAAGTGGAAGTGACAGAGGAGACTGAAGGAATTCGAGTTCGCTCTCAACTAGAAAATTTAAAAGCTGTTCATGTGAAAACCTTGCCCCACCCAGGATTCCCAACAGATATGCAGGCTCAATTTACAGCCTTGATGACTGTCGCAAAAGGCGAATCAACTATGGTGGAGACAGTTTTTGAAAATCGTTTCCAACACCTAGAAGAAATGCGTCGTATGGGCCTGCACTCTGAGATTATCCGTGATACAGCTCGTATTGTTGGTGGACAAGCTTTGCAGGGAGCAGAAGTTCTTTCAACTGACCTTCGTGCCAGCGCAGCCTTGATTTTGACAGGTTTGGTAGCACAAGGAGAAACTGTAGTTGGTAAATTGGTTCACTTGGATAGAGGTTACTACCGTTTCCATGAGAAGTTAGCGCAGCTAGGTGCTAAGATTCAGCGGATTGAGGCAAGTGATGAAGATGAATAAGAAATCAAGCTACGTAATCAAGCGTTTACTTTTAGTCATCATAGTACTGTTTTTAGGTGCTCTTGCCCTAGGAATCGGTCTAATGGTAGGCTATGGAATCTTGGGAAAGGGTCAAGATCCATGGGCCATCCTGTCTCCAGCAAAATGGCAGGAATTGATTCATAAATTTACAGGAAATTAGGCTGGAGAACCAGTCTTTTTCTAGAGATAAGGAGAAAAATGGATAAAAAAACAAGACAGACACTGATCGGACTGCTAGTGTTATTGCTTTTATCTGCGGGAAGCTATTATATCAAGCAGATGCAGTCGACACCTAATAGTCCTAAAACAAAGGTTAGTCAGAAAAAACAAGCGTCTGAAGCTCCTAGTCAAGAATTGGCAGAAAGTGTCTTAACAGACACAGTCAAAAGCCAAATAAAAGGGAGTCTGGAGTGGAATGGCTCAGGTGCTTTTATCGTCAATGGTAATAAAACAAACCTAGATGCCAAGGTTTCAAGTAAGCCCTACGCTGATAATAAAACAAAGACAGTGGGCAAGGAAACCGTACCAACTGTAGCAAATGCCCTCTTGTCTAAGGCTACTCGTCAGTACAAGAATCGGGAAGAAACTGGGAATGGATCGACTTCTTGGACTCCTCCAGGCTGGCATCAGGTCAAGAATCTAAAGGGATCTTATACGCATGCCGTCGATAGAGGTCACTTGTTGGGCTATGCCTTAATCGGTGGCTTGGATGGTTTTGATGCCTCAACAAGTAATCCTAAAAACATTGCTGTTCAGACAGCCTGGGCAAATCAGGCACAAGCCGAGGATTCGACTGGTCAAAACTATTATGAAAGCTTGGTGCGTAAAGCCTTAGACCAAAACAAGCGTGTCCGTTACCGCGTGACCCTTTATTACGCTTCAAATGAGGACTTAGTTCCTTCAGCTTCACAAATTGAAGCCAAGTCTTCAGACGGAGAATTGGAATTTAATGTTCTAGTCCCCAATGTTCAAAAGGGACTTCAACTGGATTACCGAACTGGAGAAGTGACGGTAACTCAGTAAAAGATAAGATAAACTCCTATGTCCCTTGTGGATGTAGGAGTTCTTTCTTACTAGTTTAAGCAGGGCTACAATAGACACTAATACTCAATGAAAATCAAAGTGCAAACTAGGAAGCTAGCCGTCAAAACACTATTTTGAGGTTGTAGATGGAACTGACGAAGTCAGCTCAAAACACTGTTTTGAGGTTGCGGATAGAACTGACGAAGTCAGTAACCATACCTACGGCAAGGTGAAGCTGACGTAGTTTGAAGAGATTTTCGAAGAGTATGAGAAAAAAATAATATGTACTGGATTAGATTTTGTGATATAATAAAGGATAAGATACTATTTTAGGAGAAGAACTATGGAAGACCCAAGTAGTCAGAATTTGTTGCTACAGTTTGTTTTATTGTTTATCTTGACGGTGTTAAATGCCTTTTTCTCAGCCACAGAAATGGCCATGGTTTCACTTAACCGTGCGCGTGTTGAACAAAAGGCAGAAGAAGGAGATAGACGCTATATCCGTCTGCTGAAGGTACTAGAAAATCCTAACCACTTTTTATCAACTATTCAAGTAGGGATTACTCTGATTACGATCTTATCAGGGGCGAGTTTGGCAGACACTCTAGGACGAGAAATTGCCTCTTGGCTTGGAAATGGTGAAACAGCTTATGCCGTTGCAAGTTTTCTATCTTTAGCATTTTTGACTTATATTTCCATCGTTTTTGGGGAATTGTATCCTAAGAGAATCGCTCTTAATCTAAAGGATGCCTTGGCCATTCGTACAGCACCAGTTATTATTGGTTTGGGGAAACTAGTTAGTCCCTTTGTTTGGCTGTTATCTGCATCTACCAATCTCTTGAGTCGCTTGACTCCGATGACCTTTGATGATGCTGACGAAAAAATGACCCGTGATGAAATTGAGTACATGTTGACAAATAGTGAAGAAACACTAGATGCTGACGAAATTGAGATGTTACAAGGGATCTTTTCACTGGACGAATTAATGGCCAGAGAAGTCATGGTTCCTCGAACGGATGCCTTTATGGTCGATATTCAGGATGATAGTCAAACCATCATCCAAAGTATTTTAAAACAAAATTATTCTCGTATCCCTGTCTATGATGGAGACAAGGATAACGTGATTGGAATCATTCACACCAAGAGTCTTCTTAATGCAGCCTTTGTGGACGGTTTTGACAATATTGTTTGGAAGAAAATCTTACAAGATCCACTTTTTGTTCCTGAAACTATTTTTGTGGATGACTTGTTAAAAGAACTGCGCAATACCCAAAGACAAATGGCAATCTTGCTGGATGAATACGGTGGGATGGCTGGTTTGGTGACCCTGGAAGACCTCTTAGAGGAAATCGTTGGCGAAATCGATGACGAAACAGATAAGGCTGAAATCGAAGTTCATAAAATTGGAGAAGATACTTATATTGTTCAAGGTACCATGAATCTCAATGATTTTAATGACTACTTTGATGTTGAACTGGAAAGTGATGACGTTGATACCATCGCTGGTTACTATTTGACAGGAGTGGGGACCATTCCAACGACTGAGAAACTCAGTTATGAATTAGTAAGTCAAAACAAGCAGCTTATCCTAACCAATGATAAAGTGAAAAATGGACGTGTTACCAAGGTAAAAGTCCAAATTACCGAAGTTGAAATAGAAGAAGAAACAGAGTAAACTAGAGGCTTTTGTCACCAGGTGTGACAAAGCTTTTTTCAGTTGATTTCAAAAGGGAATTGAGTCCTCGAAAAACTCAGTCCCAACCTAGTCCCAAAAGTTTTTTAAGGTTATACGTATTTATTCGAGTAAAAAGAAAAAAGCCCTTTATATTGGGCTTTCTGTTTAAATGAAACTTGAAAAATCAAGTTATAGAAGGCGGTAGACGGATTTGAACCGACGATCAAGCTTTTGCAGAGCCGTGCCTTACCACTTGGCTATACCGCCTTAACGTTTATTATTATACCTTGAAAATGATTTTCAGTCAATAGCTTTTTCAGATTTTTTGTATCAATAAGCCTAAATATTCTGAAAATTCGTTTACTTTTCTTGAAATCTATGATATAATTAATGATAACCTATACTTTATCAGAGGAGTAAATAAATGAAAAAAAGTAGAGTCTTTGTTGCAGCAGGAGTTGCTTTATTGGCAACAGGTGTGTTAGTAGCTTGTGGGAATTCAAAATCATCTGATTCGACAGCTCCAAAAACCTATGGCTATGTCTATTCGGCTGACCCAGAAACATTAGATTATATTATTTCTGGAAAAGAGAGTACGAAAGTGGCTACTTCAAACGGGATCGATGGCCTCTTCACAAATGACAAATACGGGAATTTGACTCCTGCGGTTGCAGAAGACTGGTCTGTATCAAAAGATGGATTGACATATACCTACAAAATTCGTAAAGGTGTCAAATGGATGACATCCGATGGTGAAGAATATGCCGAAGTGACTGCTAAAGACTTCGTGAATGGATTGAAACATGCGGCAGATAAGAAATCAGAAGCTCTATATCTAGCTGAAACTTCTGTTAAAGGTTTATCTGATTATTTGGCTGGGAATTCAAAAGATTTCTCTACAGTAGGTGTTAAAGCGGTTGATGACTATACTCTTGAGTATACTTTGAACCAACCAGAACCTTACTGGAACTCTAAGATGGTTTATTCAATTTTCTGGCCATTAAACGAAGAATTTGAAAAATCAAAAGGCTCTGATTTTGCTAAAGCGACAGATCCTACATCATTGCTATATAATGGACCTTTCTTGCTTAAAGGTTTGACTGCTAAATCTTCTATCGAATTTGCTAAGAACGAGCAGTACTGGGATAAAGAGAATGTTCATTTAGATACAGCAACACTTGCATATTTTGATGGTTCGGACCAAGAATCACTTGAGCGTAACTTTACAAGTGGAGCTTATAGTTTTGCTCGTCTTTACCCAACAAGTTCAAACTTCTCAAAGGTAGAGGAGTCATACAAGGATAATATTTTCTACACTCCGTCAGGAGCTGGTATTGGAGGTTTAGGTGTAAATATCGATCGACAAAATTACAAATATACATCTAAAACGACAGATGAAGAGAAAACATCTACTAAGAAAGCTCTTCTTAACAAAGACTTCCGCCAAGCCTTGAACTTTGCCTTTGACCGTACAGGTTATTCTGCTCAAGTTAACGGTAAAGAAGGTGCTCCTCTCGCAGTTCGTAATTTATTTGTGAAACCAGACTTTGTGACTGCAGGCGAAAAAACTTTCGGTGACTTGGTTGCTGAAAAAGTTAAGACTTATGGAGATGAGTGGAAAGATGTAAACTTTGCTGATGGTCAAGACGGTCTCTTTAACGCTGACAAAGCTAAAGCAGAATTTGCTAAAGCTAAAACTGCTCTGGAAGCAGAAGGTGTGAAATTCCCTATCCACTTGGATGTTCCAGTAGACCAAACCTCTAAAAACTTTGTCGCACGGATTCAGTCGTTCAAACAATCAGTTGAAAAAGTTTTAGGCGAAGAAAATGTTGTCATCGATATTCAACAAATTTCTAAAGATGAATTCTTTAATGCGACTTATTATGCTGCTAATGCGGCAGCTGAGGATTGGGATCTTTCAGGTGCGGTTGGATGGAATCCTGACTATGAAGATCCATCAACTTACCTTGATATCCTTAAATCAACTAATAGTGAGCAAACGAAAACTTATATGGGGTATGATGACCCATCAAATGCAGCTGCAGCTAAAGTTGGTGTGAAAGATTACGATAAATTGCTTGATGAAGCTGGAAAAGAAACAAGTGATCTTAACAAACGTTATGAAAAATATGCTGCTGCTCAAGCTTGGTTGACAGACAGTTCACTCTTCTTACCAGCTATGTCTTCTAGTGGTGCTGCACCATTCATTTCTCGTGTTGTACCATTCTCAGCTTCTTATAGCCAATCTGGAGACAAAGGTTCAAATCTCTACTTCAAATATATTCAGTTACAAGACAAAGTTGTAACAAAGGCTGATTATGAACAAGCTCGTGAGAAATGGATTAAAGAGAAAAAAGAATCAAACGAAAAAGTTCAAAAAGAATTGACTAAACACGTTAAATAAATAACTCTCAAGGGAACTTTCTCTCCATGAGGAGAAGGTTCTTTTGGGATTTAAAAAGGAAACGATATGAAGAAATATATTTTTATGCGTGTCTTGCGGTCATTGGTTTCTATCTTCTTAGTAACAACCTTGACTTACACGATTATCTATACAATGGTTCCTCGAAAATTGATTTTCAAACAGGATACCAACTATAACAAGATTGCGACAACTGCTGATAAGCGTGATAACTATGAGAACACTGTTTATGAGCGTATGGGCTATATCGAGTACTACGATACCAAGGAATTGCAAGAAAAAGCCAGCCAGATGGATGCCTCTGTAACAGTTGAAGCTAATGACACCAACAAGGCTATCTATGAAAAATACATCAAACAAATCGGTCATGGTTGGACCTTGGGAGAATTTACTGAAAGTGGCCAATTCTACGCTACACGTGAAATTCCAATTTTTGAACGTGTGTTTAAATTCTATGCAAACTTGCTTGATATCGACCACACAAACAAGATTCAGGACCCAGAAAATCCAAATTTGGAGCGTTATTTGCGTTTTGAAAATGATCCCGCTATCGGCTGGTCTCTGGTAGGTTCAGGGACTAAACACAAGTACCTCTTGTACTTCAATAGTCAGTTCCCATTTGTTCACCAAAACTTTGTGAACTTGAATTTGGGTGATTCATATCCAACTTATGCTAATACTCCTGTGCTTCAAGTTATCACACAAGGACAAGGTCAAACTAAGACATCAGAAGTGCAATTCCCAACTGGTAAGAAAACATCTTCAGTTAATATCTACTCAAGAACCTACAAATCGCCTAGTCAGGCTGATTCTCGTGAAGTAGCTAACTATGGGAAAGATGACCCATATACTGCAACTGAAAGCAACTACCAATATCCTTCTATGATTGCTAGCTCTGCAGTCGTTGGATTGATTGGTTTGGTGATTTCTTATGCGATTGCCGTGCCACTTGGTTCAGCTATGGCTCGCTTCAAGAATACTTGGATTGATAGCTTCTCAACAGGGTTTTTGACCTTCTTGATGGCCCTTCCAACCATTGCCTTGGTTTACATTGTTCGTTTGATTGGATCATCAATTGGTCTTCCAGATTCATTCCCTATCTTGGGTGCTGGAGATTGGCGTTCGTATGTTTTACCAGCAGTTATCCTTGGTTTATTGGGTGCTCCTGGTACAGCTATTTGGATTCGTCGTTACATGATTGACTTGCAATCACAGGACTTTGTTCGTTTTGCTCGTGCAAAAGGTTTGTCTGAAAAAGAAATTTCAAACAAACACATCTTTAAAAATGCCATGGTTCCGCTGGTTTCAGGAATTCCTGGTGCTGTTATCGGGGTTATCGGTGGTGCAACCCTTACTGAAACAGTCTTCGCTTTCCCAGGTATGGGTAAAATGTTGATTGACTCTGTAAAAGCATCTAATAACTCTATGGTCGTAGGTCTTGTCTTCATCTTTACATGTATTTCTATCTTCTCACTTCTTTTGGGAGATATTTGGATGACTATTATTGACCCACGTATTAAATTGACTGAGAAAGGAGGCAAATAATGTCTACAATCGATAAAGAAAAATTTCAGTTCGTAAAACGTGACGATTTTGCCTCTGAAGCCATTGATGCGCCAGCCTATTCATACTGGGGCTCAGTGTTTAGACAATTTATGAAGAAGAAATCAACTGTAGTCATGTTGGGAATCTTGGTAGCTATCATTTTGATGAGTTTCATCTACCCAATGTTTTCTAAGTTTGATTTCAATGATGTCAGCAAAGTAAACGACTTTAGTGCTCGTTATATCAAGCCAAATGCTGAGCATTGGTTCGGTACAGACAGTAACGGTAAATCTCTCTTTGACGGTGTCTGGTTCGGAGCTCGTAACTCTATCCTCATTTCTGTGATTGCGACAGTGATTAACTTGGTTATCGGTGTTTTTGTCGGTGGTATTTGGGGAATTTCAAAATCAGTTGACCGTGTGATGATGGAAGTTTATAATGTCATCTCAAACATCCCATCTCTTTTGATTGTCATTGTCTTGACTTACTCAATCGGAGCTGGATTCTGGAATCTGATTTTTGCTATGAGTGTGACTACTTGGATTGGTATTGCTTACTCAATTCGTATTCAGATCATGCGTTATCGTGACTTGGAGTATAACCTTGCTTCACGTACACTTGGAACACCAACCTTTAAGATTGTTGTAAAAAACATTATGCCACAATTGGTATCTGTTATCGTTACGACGACATCTCAAATGCTTCCAGCCTTTATCTCATACGAAGCTTTCCTTTCATTCTTTGGACTTGGATTGCCAATTACAGTTCCAAGCTTGGGTCGTTTGATTTCAGATTACTCTCAGAACGTAACGACAAATGCTTACCTCTTCTGGATTCCATTGACAACTTTGGTCTTGGTATCTTTATCACTTTTCATTGTTGGTCAGAACCTAGCGGATGCTAGTGATCCACGTACACATAGATAGGAGTAGAAATGACAAATAATAAAAATGTAATTTTGACTGCTCGAGATATTGTCGTGGAATTTGACGTTCGTGACAAAGTTTTGACAGCTATTCGAGGAGTTTCCGTTGATTTGATTGAAGGTGAAGTTCTCGCTTTGGTAGGGGAGTCTGGTTCAGGAAAATCTGTTTTGACAAAGACATTCACAGGTATGCTTGAAGAAAACGGTCGCATTGCCCAAGGTAGTATTGACTACCGTGGTCAAGATTTGACAGCTTTATCTTCTCACAAGGATTGGGAACAAATTCGTGGCGCTAAGATTGCGACTATCTTCCAAGATCCAATGACTAGTTTGGACCCAATTAAAACAATTGGTAGTCAGATTACAGAAGTTATTGTAAAACACCAAGGCAAAACAGCTAAAGAAGCGAAAGAATTGGCGATTGACTACATGAATAAGGTTGGGATTCCAGATGCAGATAGACGTTTTGATGAATACCCCTTCCAATATTCTGGAGGGATGCGTCAACGTATCGTTATTGCTATTGCCCTTGCCTGCCGACCTGATGTCTTGATCTGTGATGAGCCAACGACTGCCTTGGATGTAACTATTCAAGCTCAGATTATTGATTTGCTCAAATCCTTACAAAACGAGTACCATTTCACAACAATCTTTATCACCCACGACCTTGGTGTGGTAGCAAGTATTGCGGATAAGGTAGCGGTTATGTATGCAGGGGAAATCGTTGAGTATGGAACTGTTGAGGAAGTCTTCTATGACCCTCGCCATCCATATACATGGAGTCTCTTGTCTAGCTTGCCTCAGCTTGCTGATGATAAAGGGGATCTTTACTCAATCCCAGGAACACCTCCGTCACTTTATACTGACCTGAAAGGGGATGCCTTTGCCTTGCGTTCTGACTATGCAATGCAAATTGACTTCGAACAAAAAGCTCCTCAATTCTCAGTATCAGAGACACATTGGGCTAAAACTTGGCTACTTCATGAGGATGCTCCAAAAGTAGAAAAACCAGCTGTGATTGCAAATCTCCATGATAAGATTCGTGAAAAAATGGGATTTGCCCATCTGGCTGACTAGGAGGAAGGAAATGTCTGAAAAATTAGTAGAAATCAAAGATTTAGAAATTTCCTTCGGTGAAGGAAGTAAGAAGTTTGTCGCAGTTAAAAATGCTAACTTCTTTATCAACAAGGGAGAAACGTTCTCGCTTGTAGGTGAGTCAGGTAGTGGGAAAACAACTATTGGTCGTGCGATAATTGGTCTAAATGACACAAGTAATGGAGATATCATTTTTGATGGTCAAAAGATTAATGGTAAGAAATCGCGTGAACAAGCTGCGGAATTGATTCGTCGTATCCAGATGATTTTCCAAGACCCTGCCGCAAGTTTGAATGAACGTGCGACTGTTGATTATATTATTTCTGAAGGTCTTTACAATCACCGTCTGTTTAAGGATGAGGAAGAACGTAAAGAGAAGGTTAAAAATATTATCCGTGAAGTGGGGCTTCTTGCTGAGCACTTGACTCGTTACCCTCATGAATTCTCAGGTGGTCAACGTCAACGTATCGGTATTGCCCGTGCCTTGGTCATGCAACCAGACTTTGTTATTGCGGATGAGCCAATTTCAGCCTTGGACGTGTCTGTTCGTGCCCAAGTCTTGAACTTGCTTAAAAAATTCCAAAAAGAACTCGGTTTGACCTATCTCTTTATAGCCCATGACTTGTCTGTCGTTCGCTTTATTTCAGATCGTATCGCAGTTATTTACAAGGGTGTTATTGTAGAGGTTGCAGAAACAGAAGAATTGTTTAACAATCCAATTCATCCTTATACTCAAGCCTTGCTTTCAGCGGTACCAATCCCAGATCCAATCTTGGAACGTAAGAAGGTCTTGAAGGTTTACGACCCAAGTCAACACGACTATGAGACTGATAAGCCATCTATGGTAGAAATCCGTCCAGGTCACTATGTTTGGGCGAACCAAGCCGAATTGGCGCGTTACCAACAAGGGTTAAACTAATAATGGTTTTATAATTTCCATGTCAGTTTTTATGGAAATTATAAACCTTTTTTTGTTGGACTGATTTGAAAGTCTTTGAAAGCGTCCTGAAAGAATTTTCGAAAAATTTTAAAAAATTCTGAAATATTCTTGACAGGTGATGAAAAAGGTGGTAAGATAGGAAACATCAAAAAAGAAAGCAGAAAAAGAATGATTAAAAGACAAGCTGTAACGATGAATCAAAACTTTTACTTTAGCTACTTTAGATAGTGTTTGTAGACATGTCACCATGGATGCAAACAGTTCAAGCAATTTGTTTGTATCTATGTGGCTAAGATTTTTGATTGTGGTCCATATAGATGAATATCTAAATGGACTAGCAAAGTTATAACTTGTTAGATTATTTCAAGCATCCGTTTAGATAGTATCTAGGCGGTTTTTTGTTTTATCTTTTCTGAGAAGGAGTTTCATTATGAAAGTTGTTCGAAAATTACTAGCACCCCTCTTGGTAGTGGGGATCCTCTTGACCTCTCTGGTTAGTTTGCATCAGTTGAAGGCAGATAAGAAAAAAGATGTATTTCGTATCGGTATTTCACAATTTATTACCCACCAGTCCTTAGACGCTACTAGAGAAGGGTTTGTGGATGAGCTGGCCAAGCAAGGCTATGTTGAAGGGAAAAATATCGAGATTGATTTGCAAAATGCACAGGGAGAACAAAGAAATCTAAAAACCATTTCTCAGCAACTAGCAGAATCTAGTGATGTCGTTCTAGCTATCGCAACGCCTTCTGCTCAGAGTTTGGCCAATACAACACAAACGACGCCTGTTATCTTTTCAGCGGTAACAGATCCTGTCAGTGCCAAGTTGGTTGAGTCAAGAGAGCATCCTGGGGGCAATGTAACTGGGACAAGCGATCAGTCATCAGATGCCATTTCAACCCAAATCAATTTGATAAAGAAAGTGTTGCCAAAAGCTAAAACAATTGGAATTCTTTATACTCAGAGCGAGCCAAACTCAGTTGTCCAAAAGGATGAAGCTAAGCGCCTTCTGGAAGAAAAAGGCTTTACCGTTGTTGAAAAAACAATCTTGGATAGTAACAACGTCAAGGCTGCAGCAGAAAGCTTGATGGCAGAGGTGGATATGGTTTTTGTACCAACGGATAATATCATTTCATCAACCATGGAAACAGTCAAGCAGGTTTCTATTAAACACAAGGTTCCAGTATTCGGTGGTTCAACAGAAATGATTGCTGTGGGTGGCTTGTATAACTACGGAACCAATTATGAAGAATTAGGAAGACAGACAGCGCGAATGCTGATTCGTGTCTTAAAAGGTGAGAAGCCAGAAAATATAGCAGTTGAGTTGCCTGAAAAACTGGAATTGCATACTAATCAAGAAATGGCAGATGCATTGGGAATTGATATCAGTAAGTTAGAAGGTAAGGAATAAGGAGGTTTAAGATGAATTTTGTATTATCTAGTTTATCAGAAGGTTTGTTGTGGTCGATTATGGCTATTGGGGTCTACTTGACTTTCCGGATTTTGGATATTGCGGATATGACAGCTGAGGGATCCTTTCCCTTGGGGGCGGCTGTCGTCGTATCTCAGATACAGGCAGGGACAAATCCTTGGATTGCGACCTTGCTAGCTTTGCTGGCAGGTATGGTAGCAGGTCTTGTATCAGGAATGCTCCACACCAAGATGAAAATCCCAGCGCTTTTGACAGGGATTGTGACCTTGACAGGGCTTTATTCAATTAATATTAAAATCATGGGTAGCGTGCCCAATCTTTCCTTGGGAGATTCTTCAACCGTCTTTAAACAATTGGCGAGTTTGGGTCTGACAAATGAAGAAGCTGTTTTCTCACTCAGCTTAGCCTGTCTCTTACTTGTTTGTTTAGTCTTGACTCTTTTGATGAAAACAGAGATTGGTTTGGTCTTGCGTTCGACTGGGGACAATATTCCGATGAGTGAGGCTAATGGGGTCAATGTCGACACTATGAAGATTGTTGGTTACATGATTTCAAACGGTTTGATTGCTCTATGTGGTTCCTTGTTCGCCCAAAATGATGGATTTTCAGATGTGACTTCTGGGACAGGAACCATTGTTGTTGGTTTGAGTGCAGTTATTATTGCGGAAGTTTTGATACACGACTTGACCATTGGAGGTCGCTTGTTATCCATCGGAATTGGTGCTATTGTTTACCGTTTGATTATTTTAAATATCTATGAAATTCCAAATCTAGATCAAAACCTGGTTCGTCTCTTTAATGCAATCTTGCTTGCCTTGGTTTTATTTGCACCAGAATTGCAAAAGAGACTAAAGATTCGTGGTTTGAAACTGAGAAATGAATAGGAGGAGAAAGTTATGGCAAGTTTATTAACACTTGAAAATATTCACAAGACATTTGAAACAGGGACGGTCAATGAGAATCATCTCCTCAAAGGATTAGATTTAGAAGTTGAAGAGGGAGATTTTATCTCTGTGATTGGTGGAAATGGAGCAGGGAAATCCACTTTGATGAATATCTTGGCTGGCAATCTATCTGTGGATGAAGGGGATCTTTTATTGGCAGGCAAATCCATTAAAAATCTGAGTGTCAGAAAGAGAGCCAAGGATATTGCCCGTGTTTTTCAAGATCCTAAGATGGGAACAGCTTCTCGTTTAACGATTGAGGAGAATATGGCTATTGCCTTGAGACGCGGGCAGAAGAGAGGGCTTGGTTGGGGAGTGAAGGAGAAGGATAGAATCCAGTTCCAAGAAGCCTTGAAAGAGTTGAATATTGGCCTTGAAAACCGCTTGAAAGTGGATACCCAATATCTCTCAGGAGGACAAAGACAGGCCTTGACCCTAGTCATGGCAGCTCTGGTGAAACCCAAACTTTTACTTTTGGATGAACATACTGCGGCACTTGACCCGAAAACGAGTCAAATGGTGATGGATTTGACGCAAAAAATTGTGGAACACCATCAGTTGACGACTTTGATGATTACCCACGATATGAACCATGCGATTGAGTACGGTAATCGTCTCATTATGCTCTATCAGGGTAAGATAGTGGTGGATGTCAAGGGAGAAGAGAAAAAGCATCTGACAGTTGAAGACCTCATGCATCTCTTCCAGAAAAATAGTGGCCAAAGTCTGGTCAGTGATGAATTAGTTTTGGGATAAAGAAAAATACCACACTTTGTTAGACACAAGGTGTGGTTGTATTTTATCTCTTAGACCAAGTTCTCTTCATAAAGAGAAGTAGGATTGGGTAAATCTCCAAGCGGCCTGCAATCATTGCAAAGGAGAGGAGGATTTTTGAGATAGGACTAAAGATTGAGAAGCTAGAAGTTGTTCCTAGAATAGGTCCGATATTATTGAAACAGCTAAAGACAGCGCTAGTCACAACCAGAAAATCATTGCTATCTAGGCTGACAATAAAGATAAGTGCTAGCAAAATCATAGCATAGATGACAAAGTACTTGAGAATCTTATGCTGGGTATCTTTGTCAATCACCGTTTTATTAACATGGAGGGTTAAAACACGGTGGGGCGATAGGATTGACAAAATTTGATTTTTAGCAATTTTTGAAAGGATAAGGCCTCGAATAACCTTTAGTCCACCTGCGGTTGAACCAGCAGAACCACCGATTCCCATGAGGAAGAGAAGGATAAACTGGGAGAAGAGGGGCCAGTTGGTAATGTCTCCGTAACCAAAACCAGTCGTTGTAATGATATTGGAAACCTGGAAGAAGGCCATTTCAAAACTCTTTGAAAATCCTGGATAGAGATAGAGGGTATTGAGGCTAATCAAGCCTGTAGAAAGCAGTACAATAACCAAGTAAGCTCGAAGTTCTTCATCTCCAAAGAAGGCCTTGACGCGACGGAGCATAAGGTAGTAGTAGAGATTGAAATTGACCCCAAAAACCAAAACTCCGATACTAACCAGATAGGTAATCAGTGAGCTACCATAGTGAGCAATCCCGTCGTTATAGACGGTAAATCCTCCGGTACCTGCTGTTCCCATGGCAATGACAAAACTATCAAATAGGGGCATGCCAGCTAGATAATAGATGATGACAAAGAGGGAGAAGAGAGCTAGATAAAGGAGATAGAGAATCTGGGCAGTGTTTTTTAGTTTGGATACTACTTTACCAAAAACAGGGCCAGGAACCTCAGCCTTCATCACTTCTAGGTGACTATTCTTGGCATTATCCATAATAGCAAGTGCAAAAACAAGCACTCCCATCCCTCCAATCAAGTGGGTAAAACTTCGCCAGAAGAGGAGGGAGCGGCCGAGAACTGAAACGTCATTCAGAATAGTTGCTCCAGTAGTTGTAAAGCCAGAACTGATTTCAAAAAAGGCATCGATAACGCTGGGAATTTGCCCAGCAAAGACAAAGGGGAGACCGCCAAAGAAAGACCAAAGAATCCAACAGAGGGAAACGATCAAGATTCCTTCCTTGGCATAAATCCGCTGATTTTTTGGCTTTTGTAAAATTCCTGAACCACCTAGTAATACGAGAAGCCCAATCGTTGTAAAGAGGGCTGTAAAGACTTGGCTCGATTCGTGGTAATAGACAGCTACAGCTACAGGAACCAAGAGGAGAACAGCTTCAATCAAAAGTAACTTTGAAAGGAGGTAACGAATCATACTTTTATTCATTTCTCACCTCGCGATCAAGTCATAAATCTTGGTGATGTTTGGCAACAAGGTTGTTACTAGGAGCTTGTCTCCGACTTCAAGCATATCCTCCCCTGTAGGGAAAATAGTCTTGCCCTTTCGAATGATGGCTGCAATAAGAACCCCTTTTTTCAATTTCAGTTGAGAAAGAGGTTTGGCAGTCATTTTATTGGCTTCCTTGATATGGAATTGGAGGGTTTCGATTTGGCCATTGGCTAGATGGTGCATGGCTTGAAGGTCTGAATACTGGGCATTAACCCGACCACGAATAAAGTGCATGATTGTATCTACAGCGATGCTTTTAGGTGTGATGATACTTGAAAAATCAGGCGCATTGATAATCTCGAGGAGACTGGTACGATTAACCTTAGTGATATTTTTTTGTACACCTACCCTGTCAAGGAACATAGAAGTAATCAGATTTTCCTCATCGACTCCTGTTAGAGTCGCAACGGCATCATAGTTTTGAGCACTTTCTTCCAGCAGGATATCTTTTGCGGTCCCATCTCCTTGAACGATGTAAAGATTTGGGAATTTCTCGCTAAAGAAGCTGGCGATCTCAGGATTGATTTCAATAACCTTGGTATCGATACGACTGTCTTTGAGAATACCTAGTAGATAATAGGCAATTCTACCTGCCCCAACGATGAGAAGGCTCTTCACGGCACGTGATTTAAAGTAATTATGGAAGAGCATCATATCAACACGGTTACCAGTGACAAAGATTCTATCTTTATCTTGTACAGTCATGTCACCACTTGGAATGATAATTTGATGATCCCTTTCTATCGCACAGACAATGACATTGCCAAATTTTTTCCGAAAATCAGAAATGGGCATTTGGCAAAGACCACTGGAGGATTTAACAGCGAATTCCATCAAGCTGACCCGTCCACCAAAGAAACGTTCGACAGAGAGGGCGTTGGGGAAGTCAATGATATTAGCAATAGCACGGGCAGCCAAGAGCTCAGGATTAACGATAAGAGAAAAACCGAGAATATTCTTTTCTTTGAAATAAGAGTTAGAATACTCAGGATTGCGCACCCGAACGATGGTCTCTTTAGCTCCCATTTTTTTGGCTAGAACGGCTGCAATCATGTTCACTTCATCGTATTCAGTCAGGGCGATAAAGATATCACAATCCTGGACACTGGCTTGCTCAAGGATGGTAAAATCGGCCCCGTTACCAAGGATACCCATGATATCAAAGCGATTGACAATATGATTGAGAACAGCTTCGTCTTGCTCAATCAGCAAAACATCATGCTTTTCTGCAACCAAGGAGCGACAGAGGGCAGAACCAACTTTTCCCCCTCCGACAAGGATAATTTTCATAATAAAACCTACTTCTTCATTATGTAACTATCATACCTTTTTTCAAGAAAAAATGCACCTACTAGCTAATCACCAGAGTTTTTAGTAGGAAATTTGCTATAAGGTAAAACTATACCCTAACCAATTGAAATAGCTATTAGCGACTTTCTCTGAAATATGGTATGATAAAGGATATACAAGGAGATAAAATGAATAATAATTTACTGGTATTACAATCAGACTTTGGTCTGGTTGATGGTGCGGTATCGGCTATGATTGGAGTGGCTTTAGAAGAATCTCCAACTTTAAAAATCCATCACTTGACGCACGATATCACACCTTATAATATTTTTGAGGGGAGCTACCGTCTCTTTCAGACGGTGGATTACTGGCCTGAGGGAACGACTTTTGTATCGGTTGTCGATCCAGGTGTCGGCTCGAAACGTAAGAGTGTGGTTGCCAAAACTGCAAAAAATCAATACATTGTCACGCCAGATAATGGGACTCTTTCTTTTATCAAGAAACACGTTGGTATTGTAGCCATTCGTGAAATTTCTGAGGTAGCTAATAGGCGTCAAAACACAGAGCATTCTTATACCTTCCACGGTCGTGATGTTTATGCTTATACTGGTGCTAAATTAGCCAGTGGTCACATTAGTTTTGAGGAAGTGGGGCCAGAGCTCAGTGTGGATCAGATTGTAGAGCTTCCAGTCGTAGAGACAATCATAGAAGATCATCTGGTGAAGGGAGCTATTGATATTCTGGATGTGCGTTTTGGTTCGCTTTGGACCTCTATCACGCGAGAAGAATTTTACAAGCTGGAACCAGCATTCGGTGACCGTTTTGAAGTGACTATCTATCACGCTGATATGCTGGTCTATCAAAATCAGGTTGTTTATGGCAAATCATTTGCAGATGTGAGAATTGGGCAACCCATCCTTTACATCAACTCTCTCTATCGTTTAGGTCTGGCTATCAACCAAGGTTCCTTTGCCAAGGCCTATAATGTGGGTGTCGGTTCATCTTGGACCATTGAAATAAAGAAAATAGAATCATAAAATAGGAGAATATAGATGAAAAATCAATCAATTAAACAAGTTGTTGCTATCGGTGTTGGAGCTGCGCTCTTTGTTGTCATCGGGATGATCAGTATTCCAACGCCTGTTCCAAATACAAGCATCCAGCTTCAGTATGCGGTACAGAGCCTCTTGTCTATTATTTTTGGCCCTCTAGTGGGACTACTTGTTGGTTTAATTGGGCATGCAGTGAAGGACTCTCTTGCTGGCTACGGTCTATGGTGGACTTGGATTATTGCTAGTGGTCTCTTTGGTCTAGCTGTAGGTCTCTTTAGAAAATACATTCGAGTAACACAGGGTGTTTTTGAGTTGAAGGATATTGTCTTCTTTAACCTCATTCAGATTGTTGCAAATGCTCTTGTTTGGGGTGTCTTGGCACCACTTGGAGATGTTGTGATTTATCAAGAAGCGGCAGAAAAAGTATTTGCCCAAGGGATTGTTGCGGGAATTGCAAATGCTGTAACTGTAGCTATCGCAGGTACCCTTCTCTTGCTAGCTTATTCACGTACGCAGACTCGTTCAGGAAGTTTGAAAAAGGATTAACATAAGAGAAAAGGCTGGACAACCAGTCTTTTTCGATGTTTATTGATTAGTTAGGCAAGCAAGCTATGATAGGACTCTTTTTGACGCTAAGATTTTACGAGAAGAGACTGCAAGAAGGGCTTGATTTATGATAAAATAGAAGTCTAAGAAGCGAATGAAGAGAGTAAGATGAAAGAAGCTATAATTGAGTGGAAGGATTTCTCTTTCCAGTATGAAACGCAACAAGAACCGACCTTGCAAGGAGTGGACTTGACTATTTATAAGGGAGAGAAAGTCTTAATTGTTGGCCCATCTGGATCAGGCAAGTCTACCTTGGGTCAGTGTTTGAATGGAATTATTCCCAATATTTACAAGGGTCAGATGTCTGGAGAATTTTTGATTAAGGGGCAAGCGGCCTTTGATATGAGTATCTATGATAAATCTCATCTAGTCAGCACAGTTTTGCAGGATACAGATGGGCAGTTTATCGGCCTGTCTGTGGCAGAGGATTTGGCTTTTGCTCTGGAAAATGACGTGACAGCTCTAGATGACATGAAAAGTCGTGTTCATAAATGGGCTGAAAAGCTGGACCTTATTTCTTTACTGAATCAGCGTCCCCAGGATTTGTCTGGTGGGCAAAAGCAGCGAGTCAGTCTGGCTGGTGTCTTGATTGATGAGAGTCCGATTCTCTTGTTTGATGAGCCACTCGCCAATCTGGATCCCAAGTCAGGTCAGGATATTATCGAATTGATTGATCAGATTCATAAGGAAGAGGGAACGACGACCCTTATTATTGAGCACCGTTTGGAGGATGTTCTGCATCGCCCTGTGGATCGGATTATCTTGATAAACGATGGCCGTATCCTTTTTAATGGGAGCCCTGATCAGTTACTGGCGACTGATTTATTGACACAAAATGGAATTCGAGAACCCCTTTATCTAACGACTCTCCGTCAATTGGGTGTGGATTTAGCCGCGGAAGAACAATTAGTAGATCTGGATAACTTGTCTATCTCAAAAGGTCAGGTTCAGTTGCAGAATGAACTGGCAAAAGAACCCCCAGAATTGCAGTCACTCTTTAGACTAGAGGACGTGTCTTTTTCTTATGATGATAGACCGATTTTAAAATCCATTCATTTAGACATTAAAAAGGGTGAAAAGATTGCTGTTGTCGGAAAAAATGGAGCTGGGAAATCAACCCTTGCTAAGGCCTTAAGTAGCTTTATTCAGACGGAAGGCTGCTATCTTTGGGCAGGACAGGATATAAAAGGAGATTCTGTTGCAGAGCGGGCGGAACGAGTAGGCTATGTGCTGCAAAATCCTAATCAAATGATTTCAACCAATATGATTTTTGATGAGGTGGCTCTGGGACTTCGTTTGCGAGGTGTGGACGAGCAGGAAATTGAAACGAGAGTCTATGAAACTTTGAAAATCTGTGGTCTCTATGAATTCCGTAATTGGCCTATTTCTGCCCTGTCATTTGGTCAGAAAAAACGTGTCACCATTGCTTCAATTTTGGTCTTAGGCGCTGAAATCATTCTCTTAGATGAGCCAACAGCAGGTCAAGACCAGAAGAACTATACTGAGATTATGGAATTTCTTGAAGAACTGCATCAACAAGGGCATACCATTGTCATGATTACCCATGATATGCAATTGATGCTGGATTATTCTGATCGTGCTCTTGTCATGGTGGATGGGGAATTGATTGCCGATACTAATCCAGCTAGTCTGTTGAGCAATCCTGAGCTGTTAGTAAAAGCCAACCTAAAAGAAACCTCTATCTTTAACTTGGCCAAGAAACTAGATGTGGATCCACTTGCTTTAACGGCATTTTACAAAGAAAGGAGAGAAGAATGCAAGCTAAATTAATTGGTTACCAGCATAGAGATACTGTGATTCATCGCTTGTCAGGAGCTGGTAAACTCCTCTTTTTCATTCTCGTATCATTGGCGGCCATGATTAGCTATGATACCAGACTGCTTGTTCTGATTGCCATCTTTTCGGTCTTTCTCCTCTATTTGTCAGAGATCCGTTTTAAAGATGTTTCCTTTGTAGCCGTTTTTGCGACGGTATTTGCCGTTTTAAACGTCTTGATGGTCTATCTCTTTTCTCCCGAGTATGGGGTTGGACTTTACGGAGAGAGAAGTGTGATTTGGCAGGGAATCGGTGCCTACACTCTGACCAGCCAAGAGCTCTTTTACCTGCTAAATCTTGCCATTAAGTACCTTTGCACCATTCCTCTGGCTATTATCTTTTTGATGACAACTCATCCTAGTCAGTTTGCTTCTAGTTTAAATCAAATTGGTGTGCCTTATAAGATTGCCTATTCTGTCAGTCTGACCTTGCGCTATATTCCAGATTTGCAGGAAGAATTCTTTACTATCAAGATGTCTCAGGAGGCGCGTGGGATGGAATTATCCAAGAAAGCTTCTCTTATGCAACGAATCAAAGGCAATCTGCGCATTATTACTCCCTTGATTTTTAGCTCGCTAGAACGGATTGATACCATCGCGACTGCCATGGAGCTTCGACGCTTTGGGAAAGAGAAAAAACGCACTTGGTATAGTTATCAGGCTTTAAAAAAAGGAGACTATCTTACCTTGCTCTTGGCAGCCTTATTTTTAGTAACTAGTTTACTACTTATCTTGCAGAATCAGGGACGATTTTACAACCCTTGGAAATAGCTTGAAAAAATTGAAAAAATCAAGTCGTTTCTATTGACAATGATTCTGAAAGTGTTATACTAAGAAAGTAGTTTCGCTGATTTACTTCAAACCTGTTGTGAGGTAAGTTAACGATGCCTTAACCACGCTGTTTGCTGAGCTTGACTCCGGGCAGTGTGGCTATTTTTTTGCAATGGTAAAAGGAAGCAAGTCATGACAAATCACATTGTATTATTTGAACCACAAATTCCACAAAATACAGGCAATATCGCGCGTACTTGCGCTGCAACCAATTCTCCCCTCCACATCATCAAGCCTATGGGCTTTCCTATCGATGACCGCAAGATGAAGCGAGCTGGTTTGGATTATTGGGATAAGCTAGAGATTTATTTTTACGAGAGTTTAGAGGATTTCACGTCTCAGATGAAGGGAAAACTCTATCTGATTTCTAAATTCGCTGAGAAAGTGTATTCTGATGTGGATTTATCGACTAACGAAGACCATTATTTTCTATTTGGACGTGAAGACAAGGGCTTGCCTGAGGACTTTATGCGAGAACATCCTGAGAAAGCTCTCCGTATTCCTATGAATGATGAACATGTCCGCAGTCTCAATGTGTCTAATACCGTCTGCATGATTGTCTATGAGGCTCTCCGCCAGCAGAACTTTGCAGGTCTTGAGCTTGTTCATACCTATGAAGTGGATAAATTGAAATAAAAAATGAAAATGAAAATGAACAAAATGCTTGCGCTTGCAAGCGTTTTTTGTTATGATAAAAGAGTCTTCAGGGCAGGGTGAAATTCCCGACCGGCGGTAAATTTGACTAGCTATTTTAGCTTTCTCGTCGTTGTCTTGTCTCGATATACTTTAAGTATTATCTTTGACTGCGACGCCTAGATAAATCTAAAATATCTTAGCCAAATAAGTCCGCGAGCGCAAGCTGATGTGGTGAGATTCCACAACCGACAGTATAGTCTGGATGGGAGAAGACGAAAGAATAGCTTTGTCTGTTCTGATAGATTTATAGTCTAATTGTAACCGCTTGCTTGGATTTCTTTAATAGAGTGAGAGGGAACTTTTTGGGATATAAAAAGTGAGAATAGATAGAGGAATCCTTTCTAACTTCTTCTGATTTTATAGAAAATTGGAGGAACCTGTTATGACAAACACACGTCGACTTTCGACCATTGCGATTTTATCAGCCATCTCATTTGTGCTGATGTACTTTGACTTTCCGCTTTTACCAGCGGCGTCCTTCCTCAAGATCGAATTTAGTATCTTGCCAGTCCTTGTGGGCTTGGTGGTCATGGATTTGCCTGCTGCTCTAGGAGTTCTCTTGCTTCGCTCACTCTTGAAATTGCTTCTTAACAGCCAGGGAGTGAATACTTACATTGGTTTGCCGATGAATATCGTAGCTTTGGGAGTTTTTGTCATCGTATTTGCTTTGATTTGGAAAAAGGAACGGACAACCCTTCGTTTCCTACTAGGCTCTCTAGCTGGGACTATTGGTTTAACCGTGGCTATGTTGGTTCTCAACTATGTTTACGCTGTTCCTCTGTACGCTAAGTTTGCTAACTTTGATATTGGAAAAATTTTGGGACTTTCCAACTACCTAATGACCATGGTATTACCTTTTAACTTGATTGAAGGTGTAATCTTTTCCGTTTCATTCTGGTTGTTGTATGTTCTCTTGAAACCAACCTTAAAACATTATGAAAGATAAACAAACATTTTTGATGAAGGGCAGTTTTGCCCTTTTACTTTTCGTTATTCTTGGCTACATGGTCAAATTTTATCCTGAAATGTTGGTCAATTTTGACCAATCGATTCAGTCTGCCATTCGAGGAGATTTACCAGATTACTTGACTCTTCTGTTCAAGGCCATCACACGTCTGATTGATATCCCAGTGATTATCACTTGGGTTGTCATTACAGCTTTTGTCTTTTATCGTAAGCGGTGGAAGATAGAAAGTTTCTTCATGCTGGGAAATCTGTCTTTGGCGGGTCTTTTAATCGTGACCTTTAAAAATATCTACCAGCGCCCACGACCAGCTATTTTACACTTGGTTGAGGAGAAGGGATTTTCCTTTCCAAGCGGCCATTCTCTGGCTGTAACCTTGATGGTCGGTTCTCTGATTGTCATTCTCAGTCAACGGATTAAAAATCCAGTCTGGAGAAAAATCGTGCAAATCGTTCTAGGACTCTACCTGGTCAGTGTGTTGGTATCAAGGGTCTATCTGGGAGTTCATTATCCATCAGACGTTCTTGCCAGTCTCTGTGTGGGCTTGGGAGTCCTGTTTATCGAGTTTCCCTTCTATGATAAGCTCCGCTTCCAATGGCGATTTAAAGGCAAGCAGAAGTGAGATAGGTCTTGCAAGAATGGTAAAAATCTGATAAACTATGTAGTAATTGAATAGAAATCCGCAAGACTAGTAGCCCAAGGGAAGTATATCAGGGAGGAGAGCCATGACTGCAAGCTCTCTATATGAAAGCTGGGTGAATTCACTTGCGCATGGATTTAGAAATGAAGGTCTGACTTGTCAGATAAAAACGGATGGTACCGCGTGTCAACGCTCCGAGTGGAGTTTTTGGCATGTGGTTTTCTTTTTATCTACGAGCGACTGATGGAGGAATTATGTCAACTATTGAAGAACAATTAAAAGCGCTTCGCGAAGAAACGCTGGCTAGCTTGAAGCAGATTTCTGCTGAAAATAAAAAAGAGATGCAAGATTTGCGTGTTTCTGTCCTTGGTAAAAAGGGTTCGCTTACTGAAATCCTCAAAGGGATGAAAGATGTCTCTGCTGAGATGCGTCCAATTATCGGGAAACACGTTAATGAAGCTCGTGATGTCTTGACAGCTGCTTTTGAAGAAACAGCTAAACTCTTGGAAGAAAAGAAAGTCGCAGCTCAACTGGCTAGCGAGAGCATCGATGTGACACTTCCAGGTCGTCCAGTTGCGACTGGTCACCGCCACATTTTGACACAAACCAGTGAAGAAATCGAAGATATCTTCATCGGTATGGGTTACCAAGTTGTGGATGGATTTGAAGTGGAGCAAGACTACTATAACTTTGAACGTATGAACCTTCCAAAAGATCACCCAGCACGTGATATGCAGGATACTTTCTATATCACTGAAGAAATCTTACTCCGTACTCACACGTCTCCAGTTCAGGCTCGTGCCATGGATGCCCATGATTTTTCAAAAGGTCCTTTGAAGATGATCTCACCAGGACGTGTCTTCCGTCGTGATACGGATGATGCGACCCATAGTCACCAGTTTCACCAAATCGAAGGCTTGGTTGTTGGGAAAAATATCTCTATGGCTGATCTTCAAGGAACCCTTCAGTTGATTGTGCAAAAAATGTTCGGTGAAGAGCGTCAAATTCGTTTGCGCCCATCTTACTTCCCATTCACAGAGCCATCTGTTGAGGTGGATGTTTCTTGCTTCAAGTGTGGTGGAGAAGGCTGTAACGTATGTAAGAAAACAGGTTGGATCGAAATTATGGGTGCCGGTATGGTTCACCCACGTGTCCTTGAAATGAGTGGTATCGATGCGACTGTTTACTCTGGATTTGCCTTTGGTCTTGGACAAGAGCGTGTAGCTATGCTCCGTTATGGAATCAACGATATCCGTGGATTCTACCAAGGAGATGTCCGCTTCTCAGAACAGTTTAAATAAGATTGAAACCTGAAACACAGTCCTAGTCAGCTACTCTTGACGAGAAATGGTGAGGACTGACTCGAAGAAAAAGAAAGGAATTGAAAAGGTCTTACTTGGTGGGACCTTACAATCAGAATTATGCTTGTATCTTATAAATGGTTAAAAGAATTGGTGGACATTGATGTGCCATCACAAGAGTTGGCTGAAAAAATGTCAACCACAGGGATCGAGGTAGAAGGTGTGGAATCTCCGGCCGCCGGTCTCTCAAAAATTGTCGTCGGTGAGGTCTTGTCTTGCGAAGATGTGCCAGAAACTCACCTTCATGTTTGTCAGGTTAACGTTGGCGAAGAAGAAGCCCGTCAAATCGTCTGTGGTGCACCGAATGTGCGTGCTGGTATCAAGGTCATGGTGGCTCTTCCAGGAGCTCGCATCGCTGACAATTACAAGATCAAAAAAGGGAAAATCCGTGGCTTGGAGTCACTTGGGATGATCTGTTCACTTGGTGAATTGGGCATTTCTGACTCAGTTGTGCCTAAGGAATTCGCAGATGGCATTCAAATTTTGCCAGAAAATGCCGTTCCAGGTGAGGAAGTATTCTCATATCTAGATTTAGATGATGAAATCATCGAACTGTCTATCACACCAAACCGTGCAGACGCTCTTTCTATGCGTGGAGTAGCTCACGAAGTGGCAGCTATCTATGACAAGGCAGTCAACTTTAAAGAATTTACTCTTTCAGAAACTGACCAAGCTGCAGCAGATGCTCTTTCTGTCAGCATTGAGACAGACAAGGCGCCTTACTATGCAGCTCGTATCTTGGACAATGTGACTATCGCACCAAGTCCACAATGGTTGCAAAATCTTCTTATGAATGAAGGTATTCGTCCAATCAATAACGTAGTGGACGTGACCAACTATATCCTGATTTACTTTGGTCAACCTATGCATGCCTTTGACTTGGATACCTTTGAAGGGACTGACATCCGTGTGCGTGAAGCGCGTGCTGGTGAAAAATTGGTGACCTTGGACGGTGAAGAACGTGAGTTGGACGTGAATGACCTAGTCATCACTGTGGCTGACAAACCAGTGGCTCTTGCAGGTGTTATGGGTGGTCAAGCAACAGAAATCTCTGAAAAATCTAGTCGTGTTGTCCTTGAAGCCGCTGTTTTCAATGGCAAATCTATCCGCAAGACTAGTGGTCGCCTCAACCTTCGTTCTGAGTCATCTTCTCGCTTTGAAAAAGGGATCAATGTGGCAACTGTTAACGAAGCTCTTGATGCGGCAGCTAGCATGATTGCAGAGCTTGCAGGTGCGACTGTGCGTAAGGGTATCGTTTCAGCGGGTGAACTTGATACCTCTGATGTGGAAGTTTCTTCAACTCTTGCTGATGTTAATCGTGTCCTTGGTACGGAGCTTTCATATGCTGATGTCGAAGATGTCTTCCGTCGTCTTGGCTTTGGCCTTTCTGGCAATGCAGATAGCTTTACAGTTAGCGTCCCACGTCGTCGCTGGGATATCACTATCGAGGCAGACCTCTTCGAAGAAATCGCTCGTATCTATGGTTATGACCGCTTGCCAACTAGCCTACCAAAAGACGATGGTACAGCTGGTGAATTGACTGCGACACAAAAACTCCGCCGTCAAGTTCGTACCATTGCTGAAGGGGCAGGTTTGACAGAAATCATCACCTACGCTCTGACAACTCCTGAAAAAGCAGTTGAGTTCACAGCTCAACCAAGTAACCTTACTGAACTCATGTGGCCAATGACCGTGGACCGTTCTGTTCTCCGTCAAAATATGATTTCAGGTATCCTAGATACGGTGGCTTATAACGTAGCTCGTAAGAACAAAAACTTGGCCCTTTACGAGATTGGAAAAGTCTTTGAGCAAACTGGTAATCCAAAAGAAGAACTTCCAAATGAGATTAACAGCTTTGCCTTTGCCTTGACAGGCTTGGCTGCTGAAAAAGATTTCCAAACAGCAGCCGTTCCAGTTGATTTCTTCTACGCTAAAGGAATCCTTGAAGCCCTCTTTGCTCGTTTGGGACTAGAAGTGACCTATACAGCTACAGCTGAAATTGCTAGCCTCCACCCAGGTCGTACAGCCGTGATTTCACTAGGTGACCAAGTTCTTGGTTTCCTTGGTCAAGTGCATCCAGTCGCTGCTAAGGCTTACGATATTCCAGAAACGTATGTAGCTGAGCTCAACCTTTCAGCCATCGAAGCTGCCCTTCAACCAGCTGCTCCATTTGTGGAAATCACCAAATTCCCAGCAGTCAGCCGTGACGTGGCTCTACTCCTCAAGGCAGAAGTCACTCACCAAGAAGTTGTGGACGCTATCCAAGCTGCCGGCGTGAAACGTTTGACAGATATCAAACTCTTTGACGTCTTCTCAGGTGAAAAATTGGGACTTGGTATGAAGTCAATGGCTTATAGCTTGACCTTCCAAAATCCAGAAGATAGCTTGACGGACGAAGAAGTCGCACGCTACATGGAAAAAATCCAAGCATCGCTTGAAGAAAAAGTCAATGCAGAAGTGCGTTAACTTATCAATCCATCCTTCGGGGTGGATTTTTGCTTTTCAAATAACAATTCAGGATCAAAAATAGACAGCTGAGGAACAGAGAAGATAAATTGGAGTTTACCAGTGTATAATGTACTCATAACTCAAAGTACCCTAAGATTTTTTACTAAAATGAGGATGATAAAAATGGACGGAAATCATTGTAAAGGCTATCAAAAAGGAGTATAATGAGTGCAAGACATTTCGGAGGTGAAAGATGCTAGAAGTAAGAAGTCTAGAGAAAAGTTTTGGACCCAAGCAAGTTTTGTTTGGTATTGACTTTCAAGCGCGACCAGGTCGTATTTTGGGACTAGTCGGGAAAAATGGTGCTGGGAAGACAACAATTTTCCACAGTATTTTGAAGTTTTTAGAATATCAAGGAGAAATCAGTCTAGATGGTCAGGGTATTCGTCAAGAGACCTACGCTCGGATTGGCTATCTGCCTGAAGAACGCAGTCTCATGCCTAAATTGACAGTCCTTGAACAAGTTCGTTACTTGGCGACTCTAAAAGGTATGGATGCTAAGGAAATCAAGGAAAAACTCCCTCAATGGATGAAGAGGTTGGAAGTGAAAGGAAAGCTGACAGATAAAATCAAGAGTCTGTCAAAAGGAAATCAACAGAAGATTCAGCTCATCATTACTCTGATTCATGAGCCAGATTTGATTATCCTGGATGAGCCTTTCAGTGGATTGGACCCAGTCAATACAGAATTGCTCAAGCAAGTCATTTTTCAAGAAAAAGAACGTGGGGCAACCATTATCTTTTCTGACCATGTTATGACTAATGTCGAGGAACTTTGTGATGATATTCTCATGATTCGAGATGGTCGTGTGGTCTTGCATGGACCAGTTCAGGATGTCCGCAATCAATACGGGAAAACGCGTCTCTTTGTTTCAAGTGAACGAAGCAAGGAAGAATTGGAAAATCTTCCTCATGTCAAACAGGTGAGCTTGACCAAACAAGGCAGTTGGAAATTGATCTTAGAGGATGAGAGCGCTGGAAGGGAACTCTTCCCAATCTTGACTCAGGGGCAATACATCGCAACCTTTGACCAGCAAGCGCCAACAATTGATGAAATCTTTAAACTAGAATCAGGGGTGGAAGTATGAGAAATATGTGGGTTGTAATGAAGGAAACCTATCTTCGACATGTCAAATCGTGGAGTTTCTTCTTTATGGTGATTTCGCCGTTCCTCTTTTTAGCCTTATCTGTAGGAATTGGCTATCTCCAAGGGTCTTCTATGGCCAAGAATAGTAAGATAGCAGTAGTAACAACTGTGCCATCTGTGGAAGATGGGCTCAAGGGTACCAATGGTATCAACTTTGATTATAAGGATGAAGCCAGTGCCCAAGCTGCTATCAAAGATGAGAAAATCAAGGGTTACTTAACCATTGACCAAGAGAACAGCGTCCTCAAGGCCGTCTATCATGGTGAAACTTCTCTTGAAACAGGCATCAAGCTAGCAGTAACCAATAAGCTCAACGAACTGCAATACCAACTCAATCGCTCGGCGGCTAATTTGTCTCAAGAACAGGAAAAACGCCTGAGTCAAACTGTTGATTTTACTGAGAAGATTGATGAATCTAAGGAAAACAAAAAAATTGTTCAAACCATTGCGGCCGCAGGGCTTGGTTTCTTCCTTTATATGATTTTGATTACCTATGCTAGTGTCACTGCTCAGGAAGTAGCTAGCGAGAAAGGAACCAAAATCATGGAGGTGGTCTTCTCTAGTATCCGAGCTAGTCATTATTTCTACGCTCGCATGCTGGCTCTGCTTCTTGTGATTTTGACCCATATTGGCATTTACGTCGTGGGTGGAATTGCTGCCATTCTTCTCTTTAAAGACCTACCAATCTTGGCACAATCTGGTATTTTAAACCATATAGGAGAGGCTTTCTCGCTCAACACCTTATTGTTTGTCTTGGTTAGCCTCTTTATGTACGTTGTTTTAGCAGCCTTCTTAGGATCTATGGTTTCTCGCCCTGAGGATGCAGGAAAAGCCTTGTCGCCATTGATGATCTTGATTATAGGTGGTTTTTTTGGAGTGACAGCTCTAGGTGCAGCTGGTGACAATCTCATCTTGAAGATTGGTTCATATATTCCCTTTATTTCGACCTTCTTCATGCCATTTAGAGCTATTAATGGATATGCAAATGGGTTAGAAGCTTGGATTTCGCTTGCTATTACGATTGCTTTTGCAGTAACGGCAACAGTCTTTATCGGACGTATGTATGCTAGTCTCGTTCTGCAAACAGATGATTTAGGTCCTTGGAAAACCTTTAAACGTGCCTTATCTTATAAATAGAAGAGCCTCGCGAAAGCGAGGTTTTTTAGAGATAAAAAGAGTGGAATTCAGAAAAATATTTTTCATATCTATTGACTTTTAGGGGTGAAATTTGGTATTATAGTAGGCGGTATTGTTTACCCCATTTGAAAGGCCCCGGAACCTTCCAAATACTTTTCGATGGGAAGGAACACCCATCACCGTAAACAAAAATCGAACTATATATAGGAGAAATCATGAACAAAACAACATTTATGGCTAAACCAGGCCAAGTTGAACGTAAATGGTACGTAGTTGACGCAACTGATGTACCACTTGGACGTCTTTCTGCAGTAGTTGCTAGCGTACTTCGCGGAAAAAACAAACCAACATTTACACCACACACTGATACAGGTGATTTTGTGATTGTTATCAATGCTGAAAAAGTTAAATTGACTGGTAAAAAAGCAACTGATAAAATCTACTACACTCACTCAAACCACCCAGGTGGATTGAAACAAATCTCTGCAGGTGAACTTCGTTCTAAAAATGCAGTACGTTTGATCGAGAAATCAGTTAAAGGTATGCTTCCACACAATACTCTTGGACGCGCTCAAGGTATGAAGTTGAAAGTATTTGTTGGAGCTGAGCACACTCACGCTGCACAACAACCAGAAGTTCTTGATATTTCAGGACTTATCTAAGGAAAGGAACAATAAAGTATGTCACAAGCACAATATGCAGGTACTGGACGTCGTAAAAACGCTGTTGCACGCGTTCGCCTTGTTCCAGGAACTGGTAAAATCACTGTTAACAAAAAAGATGTTGAAGAGTACATCCCACACGCTGACCTTCGTCTTGTAATCAACCAACCATTCGCAGTTACTTCAACTGCAGGTTCATACGACGTTTTCGTTAACGTTGTAGGTGGTGGATACGCTGGTCAATCAGGAGCTATCCGTCACGGTATCGCTCGTGCCCTTCTTCAAGTAGACCCAGACTTCCGCGATTCATTGAAACGCGCAGGACTTCTTACACGTGACTCACGTAAAGTTGAACGTAAGAAACCAGGTCTTAAGAAAGCTCGTAAAGCATCACAATTTAGTAAACGTTAATTCGAAAGAATTACTATACTTACAAAGAGCACCTTTCGGGGTGTTCTTTTTGTACTTTCTTACTAAATTGGTGCAATTGACACAGTTGTTGCGACTTTAGTCGCTTGCAAATGTGGCTGCAACCGGACAAGTCAGTTGTCTTAAAACGTTAATCAATACTATACTATCAACGTTTCAAATCACTCGAAAGTTTACCTTATTGTTTCTTTTTATATTCTTAAGAAATCAAAAGCAACATAAGTCGTCAACTCTTTATTATAAAAACATTAATTAGCATTCTAGTATTATCTTCAGTCTAAAATCAGTATTTTGAGTTGTACGAAATCAGTTTTTGAATTTTGTCTTGTCTTACTTCATTTTCCCCTGAAGTTAAGTTTTTACTCAGAATCATTAGTTAAAAAGGAAAAAGAACTAGTTTTATATTTGGATTTGAAGTTTATAAAATTTTTAAAAGCTACAGAGAAACATGGTATAATGTAACTAAAGGAGGTAGCATATGTCCTTAGATATAGATAAAGAAAAGATGACAATCATGGGAGTAGCTTTTGAAAACCGATCTGTTTTTAAGAGTGTTTGGTATGCTTTAAGTACAAATATGATTGAAGGATGGCGACCTACGGTTAGCGATGTTGAAACATTGAGAGATGAAGCTCTTGCTCTGGGGATAACTCTTTAATAACATCTTGATTTGTTAAAAGATATTTTGTCCACTACATTTTTTCAATTGAGTATTATTTGTCATAGATAGAACATTGCATTCAGAATAACGAAAAACGCATCAAAATTGGTGCGTTCTGTTTTTATGCTCTCATAAAAGGAGGGAAACAAATTGAAAATTTTTAAGGGAGAGTTTTATCGCATCTCTGTATTAACAGACAAGCTAGTAAGGTTAGAATACTCTAAAACTGGCAGTTTTGAGGATAGAACGACACAACTTATTTATAATAGAGATTTTGGCCAAATTTCGTTAGATTATATCGAGACATCAAACGTACTAGATATTATGACGGACTATTTTCATTTGCACTTTAATAAAGGAGAATTTAACGCCGAAAATTTATTTATAGAATTAAAAGGAAATTTTGCCGTATATGGTAGTCGCTGGTATTTTGGTGAATCTATTGAAACGTTAAAAGGAACAGCTCGGACTCTGGATGAGGCAGATGGAGCAATCCCATTAGAAGATGGAATTATTAGTCGAAGTGGTATTGCCTTATTGGATGATTCTCAAGGATTTATTTGGGATGAACAGTCTGGTTATATTGAGAGAGAAAATCAAATTGACCTGTATTTCTTTGCCTATGGGCATGATTATAGAGGAGCAATCAGAGACTTTTACCATTTGACTGGCTCAACACCTTTGTTACCAAGATATGCTTTAGGTAATTGGTGGAGTAGGTATTGGCCTTATACGTCGGATGAATATTTGAATTTAATAGATAGATTTAAAACAGAGAAAATTCCATTATCTATCGGCGTTTTAGATATGGATTGGCATATAACTGACATTCCAGCCCGTTTTGGAAGTGGCTGGACAGGATATAGCTGGAATAAAAACTTAATACCTAATCCAGAACAGTTATTGCAAGAACTTCATGATAGGAAGTTAAAACTCTCCTTAAATGTCCATCCTGCTGATGGTATACGGGCTTATGAAGAAGCTTATCCTCGAGTCGCCAAACGATTGGGGTTAAATGTAGAACTAGAAGAACCTGCCATTTTTGATTTTTTTAATCCCTCTTTTAGAGAAGCCTACTTTAAAGATGTTCATTATGAGCTAGAAAAGCAGGGAGTAGATTTTTGGTGGATTGACTGGCAACAAGGGACACAAGGTATGCTAGATCCACTATGGCTTTTAAACCATTATCACTATCAGGATAGTTGTAAAAATGCAGAAGGTGGTTTGATTTTATCAAGATATGTAGGTCCTGGTAGTCACCGCTACCCTGTTGGTTTTTCAGGGGATACTATTATTAGTTGGAATTCCTTAAGATTTCAACCTTATTTTACAGCGACAGCATCTAATATCGGTTATAGTTGGTGGAGTCATGATATCGGTGGACACATGCTGGGGGATTATGACGAGGAGCTACAAACTAGATGGCTACAGTTTGGTATTTTTAGTCCGATAACTCGATTACATAGTTCTAGAAGTCCCTTTAATAGTAAGGAACCTTGGTTTTTTTCAGAAACAACATCTAAGATTATGAAGAAATACCTTCGTTTGAGACATCAGATGATCCCCTATCTATACACTATGAATGTAAAGACACACGAGGAAGGTGCCCCATTAATCAGCCCAATGTATTATTTCTATCCAGAGAATGATGAGAGTTATAATGTTCCAAATCAATACTTTTTTGGAACAGAACTGATGGTGGCTCCCGTTGTAGAAAAGATGGATTTGGCATTCCAATCTGCAAAAGTGGATGTATGGTTCCCTGAAGGTGAATGGTATGACTTCTTTTCAGAGAAAAAATATACAGGTGGTGTGAAGTTAAGTGTTTATCGAGACATTTCGATGATACCTGTGTTTGCAAAAAGTGGTGCAATCATTCCCTTGGTTGGTTCTGAGATAGATATGGGTGTTGATTTACCTGAAGTTGTAGATTGGTATGTATTCCCAGGCAAACAACATTCTTTTGAAATGATTGAAGATCAAAATGGTCAAAGATATAAAACAAGATTATCAATCGATTGGGAAATGGGAATGGTAGAGTTGGCATTACAAGGAGATTCTAGTATCGTTCCAAGTAATAGAAAGCATAGAATTCATTTTAAAGGAACGAATGTGTCTATGATTGAATTGCCAAATAAGAATGATACAGCTAGATTTGAATGGAAAGATAATAAAAGGCTATCCCTAAATGATGAAGTTTTTAGACTACTAAAGACGGCTTCTCTTCCATATGAATTAAAAGATAGATTATTAAATCAATTCATCAATGCGAAAAATTCTCATGAGTTAATGAATATCTTGCATCATCAGGATAAGGAATTGAGAGGGCGTTTGTTGGAAAAGATATTTACTAGCGAAAACTAATTGAGAAATTTCGTACACAATTTCTATTATTTAATGTGTAACAGTTTTACATCTCTATGCTTATTGGCTTGTATTGTAGTAACTACAAGTTTGGCATAGGGATTTTTGTTTACTGAAGAGGAAAGGATAAGTATGTTTCAAGGTTTGAAATATTTTTAAACTAAACAAGAGCAAATTTTTAAAGGAGATTTTTCAACGTAACTTCCACTTGTCTGACCGAAGTGGAAGTTAGTCTGAAATTTATGGTGGAATTAAGTATGAGACGTTAGATTTTTTCAGAAAATTTTCTAAAACAAACAGGATTTGTTTGACATTTATTTGAAAATTCTGTAAAATGAATTATTATATCGTTAAAGGAGAATATATATGGAAAAACAGAAAACATTTTTTGGACATCCTATGGGCTTGTCCACCCTCTTCTTTACAGAAATGTGGGAACGCTTTTCTTACTATGGGATGCGAGCTATCCTACTTTACTATATGTACTATAGTGTGCAAGATGGTGGATTGGGAATGGATAAGACCACAGCTGCATCGGTTATGGCGATTTATGGCTCGCTGGTATTTTTGTCCTCGGTTATCGGTGGTTTTGTCAGTGACCGTATTTTAGGAAGTCGTAAGACTGTCTTTTACGGTGGGATTTTGATTATGCTAGGGCATATTGCTTTAGCAACACCTTTTGGACAAGTGGCTCTCTATCTTTCTATTGCCTTGATTATCTTTGGTACTGGATTTTTAAAACCCAATATCTCAGATATGGTTGGGGGAATTTATGAGAAAGAGGATGATAGACGGGATGCAGGTTTTAGTATCTTTGTCTTTGGTATTAACTTAGGTGCCTTCGTTGCCCCTTATTTAGTAGGTTATCTAGGTCAGGAAGTCAATTTCCATCTAGGTTTCTCATTAGCTGCCATTGGGATGTTCTTTGGTTTGGTGAAGTATGTTTTGGATGGGAAGAAATATCTGCCTGAATCAAGTCTTTACCCCACTGATCCACTTTCACAGAAGGACCAGCAGACCTTGATTAAACGTTTGCTGATTGCACTTGTCGTAGTTATTCTCGTGGTTATAGGTTTAGTCTTTACTCACCAGTTTAATGTGGATATGATTGTTAATATCTTTACAGTGATTGCTGTAATTATTCCAATCTACTATTTCTTCAAGATTTTATCTAGTCAGAAAATAACTACCACTGAGAGATCCCGAGTATTTGCCTACATTCCTCTATTTATCGCTGGAGTACTCTTCTGGTCTATTGAGGAGCAGGGGTCTGTTGTTCTCGCTCTATTTGCGGATGATCAAACTCGACTTTATTTTAATGTATTTGGGAATCAGATTCATTTCCCATCTAGCTTTTTCCAAAGTATCAATCCCCTTTTCATTATGATTTATGTGCCGATTTTTGCGTGGTTGTGGGGGAAAATGGGTAAAAATCAACCATCCTCTTCTAAAAAATTTGCTTACGGTTTATTTGCGGCAGGTTTATCCTTCTTGTGGATGATGTTACCAGGGATGCTCTTTGGGACAGATGTTAAGGTCAGTCCTCTCTGGTTGATTATGAGTTGGGCTATTGTGATTGTGGGAGAAATGCTGATTTCGCCGATTGGTCTATCAGTCACTACTAAGTTAGCACCAAAATCCTTCCAAGCACAAATGATGTCTATCTGGTTCTTGAGTAATGCAGCTGCCCAAGCTATCAATGCTCAAATTGTAAAATTTTATACAAGCGAAACTGAAGTAGCTTACTATGGAATTGTTGGAGGAATTACGATTGTATTCGGTATTATCTTACTTTTCTACGTTCCACGTATTGAAAAACTAATGTCTGGTATCAAATAGAGAAAAACTGGAATTTCTGTAGGAATTTTAAAAGTTAGATCAATTATTTATTCAAAGGATTTAGTTCTGTATTGTGTAAGGCTAGGTCCTTTTAGTTTGATTGATACTCTTCGAAAATCTCTTCAAACCGCGTCAACGTTGCCTTGCCGTACTCAAGTACAGCCTGCAGCTAGTTTCCTAGTTTGCTCTTTGATTTTCATTGAGTATAAAACTCACGATGTTTCTGATATTCCTAGTAGACATTTGTTCACTTTTTTTATATAATAAAACTAAACCATATTGGTTGAGTTCTAAAAATATGGATTCAAGCATCGATTAGTCTTTCTAAGGGAGATAATGTCCATTAAAGCATCATAATAGGAGGTGAAGTATGTATCAGCCAGAAAAACTCAAGGCTCGTAGGAAAGAGTTAAAATTAACACAGAAGGAAATTGCAGAGCAACTTGGGATTAGCTTCCAGGCTTACTCGGCTTGGGAACGTGGAATCAAGGAACCGTCCAAGGAGAAGGTGTCCCAGCTAGAAAACATTTTAAAAGTCGCAAAAGGCTATTTCACTCAGATTGAGATTGTCCGTCTCTACCATAGCCTCTCCAAGCAAGGGAAGGAGAAGGTTGTTCTCTATGCTCGCAACCTGGTTCAAGAGGAACAGGCTCAGAAAGTGACATCTATGCCAGAGCGTCTCTACGAGTACCGTGTCTACGAACGCATGTCAGCGGGGATTGGAGCTTCAGTCTACGATGATCAGAATTTTGATACGGTTTACTTTAATGAGGAGTTGGCCCATGATTTTGCATCCTGGGTATCTGGGGACTCCATGGAACCTAAATATCAAAATGGTTCGGTGGCACTGATTCGAGAGACAGGATTTGACTATGACGGGGCGGTCTATGCAGTGGTTTGTAACAACCAGACCTATATCAAACGGGTCTATAGGGAGGAAGCTGGCCTGCGTCTGGTCTCTATTAATCCTAAATACAAGGATATTTTCATCTCTTATGAGGAAGATCCTCGGATTGTGGGGATTATTGTTGGGAACTTTGTGCCGATGGAGGGCTAGCCTATGGGCTATTTTGATTATTCCAGAGAGCCCAAAAGTGACATTGCCTTTGTCGATATGAAATCCTTTTATGCCAGTGTTGAGTGTGTGAAAAGAGGCTTGCATCCGCTGAAGACCTCGCTTTGTGTCATGAGTCGCGCGGATAATTCAACTAGTCTTATCCTAGCCTCCTCTCCCTTGTTTAAGAAGATTTTTGGCAAGTCAAATGTTGGTCGGGCCTATGATTTGCCTTTTGATATCAAAACACGAAAATTTTCCTATTACAATGCTCGAAAGCAAGGTCTACCTACCGACTCAGACTATGTTCGCTATATCGAAGATTGGGCTCAGATGACCTTGATTGTCCCTCCTCGAATGGACGAGTACATTGCAGTCAATATGGAAATCCAGCGAATCTTTCAAAACTATGGCAGTCCAGATGATATTTATCCTTACTCTATCGATGAGGGCTTTATTGACCTAACTAGTTCGCTCAACTATTTTATCCCAGATAAGAGTCTCTCTCGCAAAGACAAGCTGGATATGCTTTCTGCTCGTATTCAGAGGGATATTTGGAGGCAGACAGGGATCTACTCTACAGTGGGCATGTCCAATTCCAATCCCTTACTGGCTAAGTTGGCTCTGGATAATGAGGCTAAGCACACTCCGACTATGAGGGCCAACTGGTCTTACCAGGATGTGGAAGAGAAGGTCTGGGCAATCCCTCAGATGACGGATTTTTGGGGGATTGGCAGGCGGATGGAGAATCGCTTGCATGCTCTGGGGATTTTTTCCATCAAGGAATTGGCAACCAGCAATCCCGACCAGCTAAAGAAAGCTCTGGGTCAGGCTGGTCTGCGTTTGTGGTTTCATGCCAACGGGATTGATGAGAGCAATGTTCATAAGCCCTATAAAGCCAAATCCAAGGGCTTGGGGAATTCTCAAATCTTGCCGAGAGACTACGTGAAGCTACGGGATATTGAAATTATTCTCCGGGAAATGGCGGAGCAGGTAGCTATTAGACTGAGAAGGGCGAGCAAGAAAACAACCCTTGTCTCTATCTATGTCGGTTTCTCTAAACAGGAGGTCAGGTCGTCTATTCACACACAAATGAAGGTCGAACCGACCAATAATACAGCTGTCTTAACGGATTATGTTTTGAAGCTATTTCATAACAAATACACTTCAGGAGCAGTCAGAAGTGTTGGAGTCAACTATTCAGGATTTGTGGATGAGTCCTTTGGTTTGATTTCCCTTTTTGATGATGTTGATAAGTTAGAAAAAGAAGAAAGGCTCCAGACGGCCATTGACTCCATTCGGGAACAATTTGGTTTCGCTTCTCTCTTAAAGGCCAATGCACTGGAAGAAGCCTCTAGGAGTCTTGCCAGAAGCAAGCTGATTGGGGGACATTCTGCAGGAGGATTAGATGGATTAAAATGATTGATCGTTCTTATTTACCTTTTCAATCCGCGCGAGATTATCAAGATCCAGGTATGCAGAAGTGGATGGGATTTTACCTTTCGGAACACACCAGTTCGCTCAGTGAAGAAAAAAAACGTGTTGATTTTTCGATAGATTTGGCCCCAGTTGAGAAACTACATTTACTTTCTCAGCTTTATATTATCCAGCTAAAGGGATGCTTTGTGGTTAAGGAAAAGAGGCAGAAGGCGACTATCATCGGTGAGGTGAGAGAGTTATCACATCAGACTCTATCTATTAGGACAAACGAGGAATATAGGTTGATAGATGTTGCAGATATCCTAGAAATTCGGCTGTGGGAGGAGGGAGTTTATGACTAGAAAAGAGCTGTATGAAAACAAACTGCAGATGGATTACTTTTCAGATAACTATATTCGTTTTGAAGAGGATTTTCAAAAATACTCTGCCATGAACGTACCCTTGACTTTCTTGACTGATGACATCCTACGAACCATGGCAATGAATCAGAAGAACTACTTTGTCTTAAATAAGGAAAATGCCAAGGATGGGCGGGAGCATCGTTTTTATTTTAGGGTGGTAACGGAAAAAGAGTGTCCCAGAAATAGGATCTATGTATATGCCGGGGTTAAAAATAGTGGCCAGTAGATATAGGTATCGTATAATGAAGGTATTGGTCAGATATTGTCCTTGTGATAACCTAAGAAAATAGAATAGGAAGTAAACTATGCTAGGAGCAATTATTGGAGATATTGTCGGTTCTCGTTTCGAGTGGGATAATCATAAAAGTAAAAATTTTGACTTGTTTACCTCGGATTGTTCACCAACTGACGATAGTGTAATGAGTTTAGCAGTTGCTAAGGCGTTGTTGGCTAGTAAGGAAGACTGGAGTCGTCTTTCGGAAAATGCTGTGAAGTACATGCAAGAGATTGGGAGAGACTATCCAAATTGTGGATATGGTGGGAATTTTTTCTATTGGATTCTGTCTGATAATCCGCAACCCTATGCTAGCTATGGTAATGGGGCTGCGATGAGAATCAGTGCGGTCGGTTTTGTAGCAGATAGTATAGAGCAGGCGGAATACTTGTCACAAGTAGTGACACAAGTGAGTCACAATCATCCGGAGGGGATCAAAGGGGCAGAAGCAGTTGCAGTAGCTATTTTCTTGGCTCGAAATGGTGTTAGTATGGATGAAATCAGAGATTATATCGATAAAAACTACTATCCCATGGACTTTACTTTAGATCAAATCAGAGATTCTTATACATTTGACGTTACTTGCCAAGGATCTGTTCCCCAGGCTTTCCAAGCTTTTTTCGAGTCAACTAGCTTTGAAAATGCTATCAGAAATGCCATTTCTATAGGAGGAGATAGTGATACCATTGCAGCTATCTGAAGAGGAATTGCAGAAGCTTATTATGGTCTTTCTGATGAAATCGGACAAGAAGCCCTATCTTTTTTAGATAATCGTTTACTTGAAATTGTTGTTGAATTTGAAAATACTTATCCCAAATAATCATTCTGTTTTATATATACCAAGATATCCATAGAAATTTATGGATATCTTTTGATTTATATATAGAAAAAGAGAAGACCGGCTGGTCTTCTCTTTGGGGGAACTAGAATCATTGAAAAGAATTAAGTAAAGATTTTAATTAGTCTTTGAAATTCTTTTGGAAGATGAGTAGAGACAATACTGAAGTAATAGCAGCCAAGAATAAGAAGGCATTTGCTTCTTGCTCTCCAGTTTCTGGGAGTTGTTTTTCCTTGTCTTGTCTAACTGTAGTAGCAACAGGTGCTTTTTCATCTTTTCTTGGTGAATCTTCTGTTACAACTGCAGGAGCTGGTTTTTCAGTTTCTCTAGGTAGAACATACTCAGGGAGAGTCACAACTGGTGGCGCCTCTGTTCCTACAGAACTTTGTTTAGTTCCAACCTCAATTACTCGATCTAGAGCTGGAGTTGATTTGGTTTGGACTACCTTGCGATTGCTACCATCTACTTCGACATACTCAATTAGCAGGCCGTCTTTCCCTTCTGCTAGAACTTTCTCTTTTCCTTTATCTAAGTTTGGATTTTCGTGACGGATAGTCTTGAATGGTACTGCCTTCTTGACAATATCCAAGCTTGGAAGTTTAAAGACAAGGTCCTTAACCCCTTCTTCAGGACTTGAAGAAGTAATTGGTTTTTCAGGCTCTTTTGGTAGAAGGTACTCAGGGAGAGTCACAACTGGTGGTGCCTCTGTTCCTACAGAACTTTGTTTAGTCCCTACTTCAATCACTCTGTCTAGAGCTGGAGTTGATTCAGTTTGAACTACCTTACGATTGCTGCCATCTACTTCGACATACTCGATTATAGCACCATCTTTCCCTTCTGCTAGAACTTGTTCTTTCCCTTTGTCTAATTGTGGATTTTCGCGACGGATAGTCTTGAATGGTACTGCCTTCTTAACAATATCCAAACTTGGGAGTTGGAAGGTAAGCTCTTTAACTCCTTCTTCAGGACTTGAAGAAGTAATTGGTTTTTCAGGTTGTTTCGGTTCAACCGGTTGTTCTGGTTGACTAGGTTGCAATTGCTTGATTTGTTCAAGAGCGTTGTTGAGGGCTTTATTGACATCTTCTTGAGTCTTAGCTTCTTGGATAGCTGCGATTGCTTTATCAGTAATTTCAACTAATTTCTTCTTAGCATCGTTGTTAGTACCGAGTTCAGCCACTTTTTTCTCGATAGCTTCAGTCAGGCTAGCCATAGCCTTATCATAATTGATTTTAGGCTGTTCCGGTTGTTTCGGTTCAACCGGTTGTTCTGGTTGGCTAGGTTGCAATTGTTTGATTTGTTCAAGAGCGTTATTGAGAGCTTTGTTGACGTCTTCTTGAGTCTTAGCCTCTTGAATAGCTGCGATTGCTTTGTCAGTAATTTCAACTAATTTTTTCTTAGCATCGTTGTTAGCACCAAGTTCAGCTACTTTTTTCTCGATAGCTTCAGTCAGGCTAGCCATAGCCTTATCATAATTGATTTCAGGCTGTTCCGGTTGTTTTGGTTCAACTGGTTTTTCTGGTTGGCTAGGTTGCAATTGCTTGATTTGTTCAAGAGCGTTATTGAGGGCTTTGTTGACGTCTTCTTGAGTCTTGGCTTCTTGGATAGCTGCGATTGCTTTGTCAGTAATTTCAACTAATTTTTTCTTAGCATCGTTGTTAGCACCAAGTTCAGCTACTTTTTTCTCGATAGCTTCAGTCAGGCTAGCCATAGCCTTATCATAATTGATTTCAGGCTGTTCCGGTTGTTTTGGTTCAACCGGTT